>DASQEN010000037.1:0-2640 GCA_035633635.1 Gemmatimonadota bacterium
CAGCCCGCGCCCTCGGTCCAGCAGGATTCCGGACTCGATCGAGAGTACGCGGGCAGGATATGCCGCGTCGAACCCGCCCGCCGCCCCGTATGCGGGCAGCTCGGCGCGCCTGGCCGGCCGCGCGTCCTGCGCCCCAGCGGCCATCGCGAGGAGCAGGCTCGCGAGCGCGAACAAAACGAATCCGAATGCGGGCGGCACGAGTTTCCGGAGTGGACGCAAATCTCGAGGACCTGGGAAGGTGAGAGCCGCGCGCACTCGCGCGGGGAACGATGAGTCGTTAGTATAGGAATGGCCCCATGCCATTGTCAACGCGCTTCCCGCGGGGGTCGTAGTGCGTCGTTCCGCCTTCCTTTTCGCCGCCATTTTCGGGGTCGTCTGCAGCCCTGCGGGGCCGGACGCCTCGGATCCCGAAGGACCGGATCCGTCCGACGCCCCGCGCCTGGTCAGCGTTTCGCCTGACGTCGACGAAGTCCGCATGGAGGCCGGCGCGAGCGTAGAGTTCCACCTCGAGGCGACGAGCCCGCGGGATAAGGCCCTTACGATCACGTTCCTGGTCGACGGAGATCCCCGCGTGGTCGCGCCCACGTTCGCGTTCGCACCGGGAGCCACGGGAACGTACCGGGTTTCGGCAATCGTATCCGACGGCGAGCTCGAGACCATCCACGACTGGACCGTCACGGTCGAACCGCCGCCGAATGTGGCGCCGGGCGTGGTGCTCTCGATCGAACCGGGCAGCGGAGAGGTTCCGCTCCGAGCGCGGATCCGCGTACAGGGGGACGACGCCGACGGACGCGTGATCCGCTACCGCCTGGAGCTCCTGGGCCCCGCCACCCTGACGGTCGAGCAGGGGGCGCCGATCGACACCGTTCTCACCCTGGTTGCCGGAAGCTGGCAGGCGACCGCGATCGTCGAAGACGACCGCGGAGCGACCGCGGTGGCGAGCCGCACGATCGACGTCTCGCCGCCCAACCTTCCGCCCGTGCCCCGCCTCCAGGTCGATCCGGCATCCGGAACCGCCCCGCTCGATGCATTCCTCGACGCCGGTGGAAGCGATCCGGACGGCGTGATCACCTCCTACCGGCTCGAGGTCGAGGGTGAGTTCGAGATCGAGAGCTCGTCCCCGATCCGGCGCTTCGCCCGCTTCGAGCGCGCGGGGACGTTCTGGGTCCGGCTCTCGGTGACCGACGACCGGGGGGCCGAGGCCCAGGACTCGGTGGCGGTCCGCGTGTCCGAACGGGCTTCCGAACCTCCGCCCCCTCCCCCGCCACCCGCCAACGCGGACCCAACGGCCCGCCTCGTCGTGAGTCCCGCCGAGGGGGATGCACCCCTCGAGGTCGAGGCGCACGCGGTCGGAGAAGACGCGGACGGGCTCGTCACCGCGATCCGGATCGACTTTGACGGCGACGGCCAGCCGGACGCCGCCGCAGAGGGTGCGAGCCTCGACGCCCCCTTCCGCTACGAGGTCGCCGGCACGTACACGGTTCGGGCGACCGCCGTCGACGACGACGGGGCGGTCGCCTCCGCCACCGCGACCGTGACGGTTCGGCCACCCGCGAACCAGCCCCCGACCGGCTCGCTCTCGCTCAGCGTGACGAGCGGGGACGCTCCGCTCGAGGTGCGAGCCTCGGCCGACGGCTCGGATCCGGACGGTCGGGTCGTGAAGTGGGAGATCGAGGCCAACGAGGGCGACGGCTTTCTCGAGCTGGACGAGTCGCGATCCGCCACGCTCGTCTACGCGTTCGACGAGGCGTCGTACCGGCCGCGGCTACGGTTGACCGATGACGCTGGGGCAATCGTCGTGATCGTTGGGCCGGCGGTCGCCGTGTACCGACCGATCGCCGGCGCGGACGCATCCGTCAGTGGCAATCCGCGCTTCGACGCGACCGCCATCGCCCCCGCTGTGTGGTCGGACGGGGCAGATCAGTGGCGATTCGTCGTCACCGTCCTGGACCCCGACGGCGAGCCGCTTCCGGACGTACCCCTTCGGGTGATCCCGACTCGCTCCCCACTACACGCACCGGACGGAACCTCGCTCGGCCCTGGCGCGACGCTCGGCGCGGGTGGCCTCCGGACGGGCGCCGACGGAACCGCAGCCGGCACGCTGACCACGACGCTCAGCACCCGGATCGAGCGGGCCCCGGTCATCGACTTCCAGTCCTTCGCGCTCCGGATCGAGGCCGACGCCGGCCACGGCCAGTGGCGGGGAGTGGGGCGCATCGAAGGCCTGAACGCGAACACCACGGTCTCGGCGACCACAAGCCGGGTTGTGATTCATCCCGGGAACGAGGCCGTCTGCCCGGGAACCCCGATCGAGATCGAGGTCCAGGCGCGCTCGCGGCCCGACGCCCCCTCCCCCGGGTCCCCGGCCGGCGGACGGTACACCGAGCTCAGGTACACGGACGGATCGATCCTCCAGGCCGCGCCCCGGCCCGGCTTCGCCGCCTGGCGGACCGACGGCGCGGGCGTGATCCGATTCACGTACTCCCCGGCGCGAGCCGACCAGAGCAAGCTCGTCGAGGCGTGGGTCGACGGACAGCCGATCGGAGAGCTGGCGATCATCGCTCTCAAACCAGCTTCGCAGTGTTCCTCCTGAGGACGCCGGCTTCCGCGGTTGAAGGCGCGGCGAAGCGCTGTTACATT
>DASQEN010000038.1:0-4797 GCA_035633635.1 Gemmatimonadota bacterium
GAGCGCGAAGGCACGCGGCGCTCGATCGCCGCGCTGATGGACTCCATCCGGTACACTCTGGTTGGAAGCGGGACCGCCGTCCCCGATGCCGACCGCGGTCCCGCGGCCCATCATTTCGCGTGCGGCGATCTCACCGCTCAGTGCGACCTCGGCTCCGGCACGCTGCGCCGCCTTGACGCGCTCGGCCTCCCATGGTTCGAGCTGGACCTGGTGGCCATCACCCATCGTCACCAGGACCACATCGCCGACCTGCTCCCACTCGTGTTCGCGATGCGTCACACGCCGGGTGTGGACCGGGTTCGCCCGCTCACACTCCTCGGCTACGAGGGCTTCGCCAACGATCTGGAAGCGCTCGCCGCCGTCTTCGGCGGCTGGGTCCTCGATCCGGGGTTCCCGCTCGAGATCCGCGAGCGCTCGGACACGCCGATCGAGATCGAGCGTGGCGACACCTGGATCGAGATCGACGCCCGGCCCGTCGTCCACACGCCCGAGGCGGTGGGGTACCGGCTGACGCTCGCAGCGTCCGGTCGTGAGGTCGTCGTCGCCTACACGGGGGACACCGAGGAATGCCCCGAGGCGGTCGACCTCGCGCGCGATGTCGACCTTCTCGTCACGGAATGCTCGGTCGCCGACGAGGACCGCGTGCGCGGGCACCTGACGCCCGGCGGCGTGGGGCGCGTGGCGGCAGGGGCGGCGGTGCGGCGGCTGGTCGCCACCCACTTCTATCCCAGCGCGCTGGCGCTCGGTCCGGAGGAGATCGAGCGACGAATTCGCGAGTCGTACGCGCGCGGGCCGGTCGACCTGGGCGTCGACGGGCTGTGCATCGATCTGTGACGACCGCGCGACGGGAGCTCGGAAAGGCGGGGGAAGAAGCGGCGGCAGAGTACCTGGTCGCGGACGGGTGGCGGATCCTCGCGCGGGGGTGGCGTGCCGCGGGCCGCGAGATCGACCTCGTCGCCGAGCGTGAGGGAATCGTGGCTCTGGTCGAGGTGAAGACGCGCCGCCCGGGCGGCCTCGCGCCGCCGCCCGCCGCCGTCGACTGGCGGAAGCGGCGCCAGCTGGCGGCCGCGGGAGCCGTGGCGGCTGCGCGCTGGGGCGGCGCGCGCGAGCTTCGGTTCGACGTCATCGGCGTCACGTGGGGCTCCGGCAAGCCGGCCATCGAGCACCTCGCAGATGCCTTCCGGCCGTGAACGTCCGCGCGCGTGCCGGCATCCGCCTCGCGACGTGGCTCGTCGCCACGTTCGTCGCGCTCGCGCTGGTGGGTGGCGCGATCGGCTCGGCGGGTCTGGGAGGCCTTTCCGGGTACGCGATCCTCGACGTCCTCCTGCTCGCGGTCTCGTTCGCCTGGTGGCGCTGGCTCGAGGGCCGGAGACTCGGGGAGACCCCGCTGGCCGTCGATCGCAGGGCGGTGAGGGCCTTGCTCCGCGGCGCGGCGGTGGGCGGGGTCCTGGTCGGACTGGTGGTTGCCGCCCTGGCCCTGGCTGGCGCCTACGATCTCGCGCCCCGCGCCTGTCGGGCGGAGCCGCTCCTCCGCTTCCTGGCTGGCACGGCGGCGTTCGTGGTGCTCGCCTCGCTGTTCGAGGAGGCCTTGTTCCACGGCTACGGGCTCTTCGCTCTGCGCGATCTCGCGGGGCCCTCGGCGGCCGCGATCGCGACCGGGCTCCTGTTCGCCCTCGGCCACCAGGCCAACCCGGGCTTCGGCTGGATGGCGATGACCAACCTCGCCCTGGTCGGGGTAGTCCTCGCGGGATGGGTCCTCGTCGAAGGCGACGTCTGGGTGGCGGTGGGCGCCCACGCGGGCTGGAACGCCGCGATCGTCCTCGGAGCTGCGATTCCGGTCAGCGGAATGGCGATCCCCGCCCCCTGCCACACCGGAATCCTGCAAGGCCCGTACTGGATCACGGGCGGGACGTTCGGTGTCGAGGCGGGGCTCCCGACCGCCGCGGTCTGGCTCGGCCTCGGGGTGTGGTTGTGGCGGAGTCGCATGCGCGGTAGGGCGGCTCCGCCGCTCTGAACGTCACCTCACCGGCTCGACCGGCGGCCCGCTCCTGAGCGCCCGGGGCTCGGGAGCCGCGACTGGACCGGTCCGGTCCTCCTCCGCGTCGTCGACCAGTGTCGCCATGATGTCCCGATTCGCCTCCACAACGTCGAGAAACCTCCGGGCGAGCTCGGGATCGAACTGCGTGCCCGAATTCCGGCGGATCTCCTCGCACGCGTACCGCAGACCTCGCGCGCGGTCGGCGTAGGGCCGGCCCCGTATCATCGCGTAGAACGCGTCGACGAGCCCCACGATCCGCGCTCCATAGGGGATCTCGTCACCGGCGAGGCCGTCCGGATAGCCCTTGCCGTCCCACCGCTCGTGATGATGCCGGATCAGCGGTAGCACCTCGTCGAGGCCCTTCAGCGGCTCGACGATCTGCGCGCCGACAATGGGATGCCGCCGCACGATCTCATATTCCTCGCGGGTTAGGAAGTCCTTCTTCCGGAGCAGCTCGTCGCCGATCGAGAGTTTCCCGATGTCGCGCAACAGGCACGCGACGTGGATCGTCCATCGGCCCCGCTCGGGAAGCGGGAGGTGGGCGAGAACGAGCTCGGTGATTGTCGAGACGTCGCGCAGAGCCTCGATCGCTCCGGGATCTCTCGCCCGCATCACGTTGGTCAGCGCCGCGATGACGTCCAGGTGACGCATCAGGTTGCGGTTTTCCGCCAGGCCCGAAAGCGCTTCCCTGACCGAGCGGACCGCGGAGTCGTCCGGCAACGGCCGGTCCACGAAGTCGGCCGCGAGCTCGGGGACCGAGGGTGCGCCTTCCTCCGGGGAAGTCCCGAAGCGGGTCGAGCGGTTGCGGCCGTTGAACTTCGAGGCGTAGAGCGCAACGTCGGCCTTGTGCAGGAGGTCGCTCGGCGTGACCGCGTCATCCGGGCATGTGGCTACCCCGATCGAGATCGTCACCGGGTCGAGGAGCTCCTCGTGCCCGGTCGCCGCTACACGAGCGCGCAGGCGCTCGGCCACGACCAGCGCGCGCTCGTTTCCCGTTTCGGGCAGCAGCACCGCGAACTCCTCACCTCCATACCGGGCGACCGAATCGATGCTACGCACCTGATCCGCCAGGACCTCCGCCACCTGCTGGAGCACGCGATCGCCGGCCAGATGACCGAAGCGGTCGTTGACGCGCTTCAGGTAATCGATGTCGATCATCAGGAGGCTGAACGACGAGCGGGTTCGCTCCGAGCGCTCGATCTCCTCGGCGAGCGCGCGGTGGAATGCCCGCACGTTGAAGAGCCCGGTCAGCGGATCCCGCCGCGCCGCTTCGGCAACCTCCGCATACTCGTCCGCGCGCAGCAGGGCCTGGCCGGCGACCCCGGCCAGGATCCGACACAGCTTCACCTCCTGCTCGGCGAAGTTGCGACGCGTCTCCTCGAGACGAACGAACAGCACCCCGCGGGAGGACTCCGCCTCGACGATCGGAACGACGAGGATCGACGATCCGAGCGCCCTCGGTGGTAATGCTCCACGCACGTCGGACATGCGCGGATTTGTCCCGGGACGGGTGATGATGACTGGCGCCCGGTCGTCCATGGCAGTCTGGATTTCGGGGTAATCCGCCAGGTCGATCGTGACGTCGTGACGGGGCTCGCCGCGGTCGATCGCCGACACGACACGGGCCGATCGCCGCTCGCGGTCGGTCAGGATCACAGACACACGGTCGGCCCGGAGGACGCGCGCCACGAACTCGGTCAGTCGATCGTACACGGCTCCGGCCTCGAGCGTGCCCGCCAGCAGCGTGCTGACCTCGAGCGCGTTGTCGAGCAGCGCGCTCGTCTGCTCTTGGCGGTCCAGCCCTTCGGTGAGATAGCCGACGATCCCGGTCGTCGTGAGCAGAAGGGCAACCTGCAGGATCACGATCCCGGGTTCCGCGGTCAGCAGATCGGTGTTTGCGAGGACGTGCGCGCCCGCGACGGCCGCGCCGAGCGAGATCGCCCAGACGAGCCGGCGGGCGAGAGCGGATAACAGGACAGCGAGCAGGAAAAAGGCGTAGAAGATCCAGGAACCCGGCAGAGGATAGACGAGAAACAGGGTGCCGAGCAGGGAGAGCTCGATCAGAACGAACGCGAGATCGAACCCCGCCCGGGTGTACAGGTGGGCAGGGAGAAAGGCGTAGGCCACCGTGGTCGCGAGGTACAGGAACCAGATTGCCATCAACCAGGCGGAAAGCCCTTCGGTAGGCGTATAGAGCCACAGCAGGACACCGGTCGCGGCCGTGGCGCAGATTCGCAGCGCGACCAGCGTGCGCTTCTTCGACCAGGACTTCAGTGATCCCATGGCCCCGTCGGTGCGGAAGGACGTGGACACGACCCCACGGAGTCGTGCGCGACGGATGCGTTATCGAATCGAGGATTATCGGAACCCGCCTTGCCCCAACGGGTACCTACAAACGAACATTATTGCCTATTCACCCGTCACAAGTCCAGTCACGGATCGAAAATCCAGGGTTCCGTGCGCTCGTACTCGATACTCCTCAGGAGGAATCCCGTTGAAGATCTTGATTGCCCTGTCCCTCGCAGTCCTGGCGTGGCTGGTCGTCGGACCGGACACCGCGACCGCGCAGACGCTGCGTTACAGCGCCGAGCCGGGCACGACCCATACGTACGTGCGCACCCAGCAGGACCACGTCACCCAGACCGTGAACGGAGCCGAGCAGAAGGCGGACGTGAAGAGCTACTGGCGGTTCGGGACGACGATCAGCAGCGCGGATGGCGGCGGCCGCACGGTCGAGGTCGTCCACGACAGCCTCTCGA
>DASQEN010000039.1:0-2687 GCA_035633635.1 Gemmatimonadota bacterium
TACGGTGATTGGGGACACCCCCCTTGTCAGCACCATACCATAAATACCAGACCTAAAAGGTCCGATTTAGACTATATTGGAGACTTAAAAGGTCGGATTAGCGAATCGGCCGAGGTTCTGTCGTGAGATCCCGGTCAAGGGCGCCTCCGGCGATGCCGGTTCGAGGAGGCTCCATGAGCACGGAAACGCAGGCCATCCAGGAACTTACCACCCGCGAGTACAAGTACGGCTTCGTGACGGACGTCGAGGCCGAGGACTTCCCGCGTGGGCTCAGCGAGGCCATCGTCCGCGAGCTCTCGGCGCGCAAGGGCGAACCCGACTGGATGCTCGATTGGCGGTTGAAGGCGTACCGGACCTGGCTGACGTTGAAGGACCCCGACTGGGCCAACGTCCGGCACGAGCCGATCGACTACGAGGGCATGGTCTACTACTCGGCGCCGAAGCGGCCGATGTCGCTCGCGAGCCTCGACGAGCTGGACCCGGAGATCCGCAGGACGTTCGAGAAGCTGGGCATCCCGATCGACGAGCAGAAGGCGCTGGCAGGCGTGGCCGTCGACGCGGTGTTCGACAGCGTGTCGGTGGCCACGACGTTCAAGGACAAGCTGAAGGCGCTGGGCATTATCTTCTGCTCGTTCTCCGAGGCGGTGCGGGAGCACCCCGAGCTTGTCCGGCAGTACCTCGGCTCGGTGGTCCCCTACTCGGACAACTACTACGCGGCGCTGAACTCGGCGGTCTTCAGTGACGGCTCGTTCTGCTACGTGCCGAAGGGCGTCCGCTGCCCCATGGAACTCTCCACGTACTTCCGCATCAATGCCCGGAATAGCGGTCAGTTCGAGCGCACGCTCATCGTCGCGGACGAAGGCGCGTACGTGAGCTACCTCGAAGGCTGCACGGCCCCGATGCGCGACGAGAACCAGCTGCACGCCGCGGTGGTCGAGCTCGTGGCGCACGACAGCGCGACGATCAAGTACTCGACGGTGCAGAACTGGTACCCCGGCGACAAGGACGGCAAGGGCGGCATCTACAACTTCGTCACCAAGCGCGGGCACTGCCGCGGCGCCAATTCCAGGATCACGTGGACCCAGGTCGAGACCGGGTCGGCCATCACGTGGAAGTACCCGAGCTGCATCCTGCAGGGCGACAACTCCGTGGGCGAGTTCTACTCGGTGGCCGTGACGAACAACCGCCAGCAGGCCGACACCGGGACGAAGATGATCCACCTCGGGAAGAACACCCGGAGCACGATCGTCTCCAAGGGCATCTCGGCCGGTCACGGCCAGAACACCTATCGCGGCATGGTCAAGATCGGCAGGAACGCCGCGAACGCGCGCAACTACTCGCAGTGCGATTCCCTGCTCATCGGCGACGAGTGCGGCGCGCACACGTTCCCTTACATCGAGATCAAGAACACGTCGGCGCAGATGGAGCACGAGGCTTCCACGTCGAAGATCGGCGAGGACCAGATCTTCTACTGCCGCCAGCGCGGGCTGTCGACGGAGGACGCCGTCAACATGATCGTCAGCGGCTTCTGCAAGGAGGTTTTCCGCGAGCTGCCGATGGAGTTTGCCATCGAGGCGCAGAAGCTGCTGGCAGTAAGCCTCGAAGGGTCGGTGGGGTGAGGGACAAGGGGCTAGGGGCTAAGGGCTAAGGGCTAGGAACGCCAGTGAACGGAGCGAACTACACCATGCTCGAGATCAAGAACCTCCATGCCCGCGTGGGCGGCAAGGGAATCCTCAAGGGTATCGATCTGGCCGTGGGAACCGGCGAGGTGCACGCGGTCATGGGTCCGAACGGGTCAGGGAAGAGCACGCTCGCGGGCGTCCTGGCCGGGCGCAGCGAGTACGAGGTGACCGCGGGTTCCGTGACGTACAACGGGCGCGATCTGCTCGACCTGGATCCCGAGGAGCGCGCCCGCGAAGGCCTCTTCCTCGCCTTTCAGTATCCGGTCGAAATCCCCGGCGTCAACAACGCCTACTTCCTCAAGGCCGCACTGAACGCGTTGCGGAAACACCGCGGCGAGCCCGAGATCGACGCGACGGGGTTCATGGCGCTTATCCGCGACAAGATGACGCTCCTCGACATGGACCAGGCGCTGATGAGCCGCCCGGTGAACGACGGGTTCTCCGGGGGCGAGAAGAAGCGCAACGAGATCTTCCAGATGGCCGTGCTCGAACCGAAGCTGGCCATTCTCGACGAGACCGACTCGGGCCTCGACATCGACGCGCTCAAGGTCGTCGCCAGCGGCGTAAACGCGCTCCGCGGCCCCGACCGGTCCGCCATCGTCGTGACGCACTACCAGCGCCTCCTCGACTACATCGTGCCCGACTTCGTCCACGTCCTCTCCGACGGCCGCATCGTCCGCTCCGGCGGCAAGGAGCTGGCTCTGGAGCTCGAAGACAAGGGTTACGGGTGGCTCGAAGCCGAGACCCAGCCGGCCTGAGCCGGCGCTGGCGTGGAGGAGACCGACGATGGCGACACTGACCGCATCACGGGCCGAAGCCCGCCACTACCTGACCGCGATCGAGCGGGCCGAACGCGATCGAGTGCACGAGCCGGCATGGCTGCGCGATGTCCGCCGCTCGGCGGCGGACGCATTCGGGCGCATGGGCATCCCGACGACGAGAGACGAGGAGTGGCGCGCCACGAACGTGGCGCCGATTGCCGATACGCCGTTTGTGTCGGCGCCT
>DASQEN010000040.1:0-7505 GCA_035633635.1 Gemmatimonadota bacterium
CCTCACCGCCCCGGCGGCCGAACGCGTGACCGATCTCGAACAGCTTCGCCCGCGGCGCCCCGCGCTTGAGGTTGTACCCAATGGCACTTGCGAGGTTCGGTATTACAAATGGCCTCAAGAAGCGGTCCGCTTTGGAGATAGGATTTCGTATCTCAACCAGATTGTCAATAGCCGATCCCGGGCCGAGCACGTCTTCGCCCACGAACGAGGGCGTGCAGGTCTCGTCGAAGCCGGCTGCGCGGGCGCCCTCGGAAAGCCGGGCGAGCACGCGCTGACGTGGCTCGAGCGCCGGGGTCACGGTCGGCGCGGGAAGTGGGACGGCGGGCACGGATTCGTAGCCCTCGAGCCGCGCCACCTCCTCGATCAGATCGACCTCCCGGGCCACGTCGAACCGCCAGCTGGGAACCCCCACCGAGAGGACGTCACCACCGCCGGCCACGTCGAAGCCGAGCGTCCCCAGCGCCTTCCGCGCGCCGACCTCTGTCGTCGAACGCCCGATCAGCGCTTCGTAGCGGGAGGGCCGGAGCTCGATCCGCGGCCGCGCACTCGGACCCCGGCGATCGTCGCCCACCCGTCCGGGCGCCACGGTGCCGCCGGTCACCTGGGCGATCATGGCCGCCGCGCGGTCGAGGGCGATCTCCGGCAGCTCGGGATCGACCCCGCGAGCGAAACGAGTGGAGGCCTCGCTGGGAAGCCCCAGGCGACGAACCGCGCGCGAGATCCGGTCGGGGTCGAATTGGGCGCTCTCCAGGAACACGGTGCGGGTCCGCTCCGAGATCTCGGACTCGAGCCCCCCCATGACGCCTCCCACCGCGACCGGCCCCTCCGCATCGCAGATCATCGTGACCCCCTCGTCCAGCGTCCGCTCCCGGCCATCGAGGGGCACGAAGCGCTCTCCAACCTTCGCCCGGCGCACCACGATCCGCCCGCCGGCCAGGCGCTCCCAGTCGAACGGATGGAGCGGCTGGCCGAGATCGAGCATGACGAAGTTCGTGACGTCCACGACGTCGCTGACCGGTCGCTGACCCACCGACAAGAGCCGCGTCTGGAGCCACGCGGGGGAAACGCCGACCGTGATCCCGTCGATGAGCCTGCCGAAATACCGAGGGCACCCCTCGGGGTCCTCTATCTCAACGCCGGTCCGCGACGAGGCCGGCTCGCCGACCTCTTCCAGACGGCTCTCCGGAAGCGCGAGGTCGGTCCCCACGATCCACTGCGCTTCCCGCGCGATGCCCAGATGCGACAGCGCGTCCCCCCGGTTCGATGTCACGTCGATCTCGAGGATCGTGTCGTCCAGATCGAGGACGTCCCGCAGGTCCCGGCCGAGGTCGGACTCGCTCGCCCCGCGGATCCGCCAGATCCCCTCCGGCCCGCCCAGGGCATCCAGGCCCAGCTCGGGCGCCGAGCATAGCATCCCCTGCGATTCGACCCCGCGAATCTTCGCGCGTCGGATCTGCCGCTCTCCGGGCAGCCGCGAGCCGACGGTCGCGTACCCGTAGATCGCTCCGACCTCGACGTTGGGCGCGCCGCACACGACCTGACGAGCCCCGTCACCGGACTCCACCTGGCAGAGCGTTAGCCGGTCCGCGTTCGGGTGCGGCCCCGCGTCGACGACCTTCCCGAGCACGACGCCCTCGAAGCGCTGGAAGGCGGGACGCACGTCGTCGACGGCGAGGCCCTGCCGGGTCAGCAGGCGAGACAGCCCCTCGGGAGGCAGATCGTCGAAGGCGCCCGGAGGGAAGAAGGTCCCCAGCCAACCGTACGAGACCTTCATCGTCCCTCAAACTGGTGCAGGAAGTGCAAGTCGTTCTCGTAGAACATGCGGATGTCGGGCACGCCGTACTTGAGCATCGCCACCCGCTCGACCCCCATCCCCCACGCGAACCCGGTGTAGCGCTCGCTGTCGTAGCCAACAGCCGCGAGCACCGCCGGATGAACCATGCCGCAGCCCAGGAGCTCCAGCCAGCCGGTACCCTTGCAGGCTCGGCAACCGTCCCCGTGGCAGATCAAGCACTCCATGTCGAGCTCTGCCGAAGGCTCGGTGAACGGGAAATACGAGGGGCGGAAGCGCGTGTCCACGTCGGGCCCGTAGAACTGATGGACGAACTCGATGAGCGCCCATTTGAGATGACCCAGCGAAATCCCTTCATCGATCCACAGCCCTTCGATCTGATGAAAGAACGGCGAGTGGGATGCGTCGGGCGTGTCGCTGCGGAAAACCCGGCCCGGGCATACGACACGCACCGGCGGCTCGTGCGACTCCATCACGCGGATCTGAACAGGCGAGGTATGCGTTCGGAGGAGACGGTCCATCCCGTCGACGTAGATCGTGTCCATCTCCTCGCGCGCGGGATGGCCGGGGGGGATGTTCAGCGCTTCGAAATTGTGCCACGGGGTCTCGACCTCGGGCCCGGTGGCGACCGAGAACCCCATCCGCCGGAAGACGTCCAGCAGGTCCTCGGTGACAATCGAGAGCGGATGGCGGGTTCCCTGACCGCGGCGCCGTCCCGGGAGCGTGACGTCGAGGGATTCATCCTCGAGCCGCCGGAGGAGGGCGCCTCCCGTCAGCTCGGCCTCGCGGGCGGCGATCGCCCCCTCCAGCGCATCCTTGACCTCGTTGACCAGCTCTCCCGCTCGCGGGCGCTCGCCAGCGGGAAGCGAGCCGATCGCCTTCGCCTCCGTGGTGAGGGCGCCCTTCTTCCCCAGCGTACGGACGCGGATCTCCTCGACATCCCCCGGCCTGGAAGCGGCGTGGAGCTGCCGCTCCACCTCCCGGCGGACGTTCTCCAGCCGCTCGCGGAGCGATTCGATCATTCGATCTCCGGGAAGCCTAGAGCTGCGCTTTCGCTGTTGCGGCCAGCTCCGCAAACCCCTTCGGGTCGTTGACGGCGAGCTCCGCCAGCAGCTTGCGGTCGATCTCCACGTCGGCGGACTTCAGGCCGTGCATGAAACGCGAGTACGACAGCCCGTGCTCCCGTGCCCCCGCGTTGATGCGCGTGATCCACAGCTTCCGGAACTGACGCTTCTTGTCGCGCCGATCGCGATAGGCGTACTGAAGCGCGCGCTCCAGCGTCTCCTTCGCGGGCATGTAGAGCTTCGAGCGCGATCCGCGGTAGCCGCGGGCCTGCTTGAGAATTTTCTTCCGGCGCTTGGTGCGCTGGACATTGTTGGATGCGCGGGGCATGAGAGTCCTCCTGTTCTGCCGATCGCTCTACGAGGAGAGGAGCCGGTTGACCCGGCCCTCGTCGGCCTTGTGCACGTAACTGGACTTGCGCAGCGCCCGCTTCCGCTTGCTCGACTTCTTGGTGAGGATGTGGCGCAGGTACGCTTTCTTGCGCTTGATCTTTCCGTTCGCCGTCTTCTTGAACCGCTTCGCGGCGCCACGGTTGGATTTCATCTTCGGCATCTGGCCTCCGGGATGCGGGACTCGCGCGCCTACTTCCGTGTGTTCGGCGCCAGTATCAGGAACATGTTGCGGCCTTCCAGCCGCACCTGCTGCTCGACGACCGCCAGGTCGCCGATCTCCTCGACGACGTCGTCGAGCACTTCCTTGCCGTTCTCTGTGTGCGCCATCTCGCGGCCGCGGAACATGATCGTGACCTTGACCTTGTCGCGCTCCGA
Source organism: Gemmatimonadota bacterium (assembly GCA_035633635.1). GTDB lineage: Bacteria > Gemmatimonadota > Gemmatimonadetes > JACCXV01 > JAHWKZ01 > JAICNR01. The sequence goes on from DASQEN010000040.1 coordinate 3,622, forward strand.
GAGGAACCGCTTGATGTGCCGGGTCTTGAACTCGAAATCGTGCTCCTCGATGTTCGGCCGCATCTTGATCTCCTTCATCTGCGTGACGTGCTGCTTTCTTTTGGCCTCACGCTCGGCCTTGGCCTGCTCGTACTTGTAGCGGCCGTAATCCATGATCCGGCAAACGGGGGGCCGCGCGTTGGGCGCGACCTCGACCAGGTCCATGCCCTTCTCATTCGCGGCGGTCATGGCCTCGTCCACGGGAACGACGCCGAGCTGGGCGCCGTCGGTATCGATCAGTCGAACTGGTGAAAGGCGGATCTGCTCGTTGACCCGCGGCTCGTTGCTGGCGATGAACGACCTCCTGGTCGAGGGGTTGAGGCCGCGGCGCGGCCTTCGATCCGGGCGCCGCGCGAAAAAAAGAAGCGGACCGCCCGCTGAACGCAGGAGCCCGCCGCCGAATGCATGCCGCGCCTTCCCCCGTCGAGATGGCGGGTCGGCGTCGCATGTCGGTACCCGCGGACAGCCGGCATGGAGAACGCGGCGTCCGTCAGGCGAGAAGCCGGGGGCCTCTGCTTATCTGTCCTCTCCGCCCCGATGGCGGAATGGATGAAATATACTCCTCGGTATTGCGGACGTCAATTTGCGGCCAGATTCAGCCCTCCGGCGGAAGGTCCGATGACGATCCTCGCACGGTCACGTCACCGTGCATAACACTTCCACACAGGCCCCAATGATGGAACGTCGACTCGTTGCGAGTATTCCGTAAAGTAGCTCGTCTTCAGCCATGCTTCCCCCCAATAGTCCGGATCCCAGCACACTATGGTCGGATTGACAGGAAAATGGCCCTTCCGCTGTTCAGCCGACAGGGGTAAGCGGGCCAACACTTCCCGATCATAAAGCGACGTGCCGAAGTGGTATAGAGACCCGTCAGCGAGAACATGTGCTAGTGGGTGCATTGGGAAGTACGCACGAGAGTCTTCACGTGTCAGGAAGCTGTATGCAACTTGAGACCTATGCTCCCGAAATGGCGTGCCCCCTGCGAGGCGCGGAATCTGTGAAGCCCCGCCGATCGCCAGGACCAGTGAACAGAGGGCCATGAGACCCGAGCTGGTTTGGTAATTGACGTGATCGCCATGGTCCCTCAGACCCTGCGAAACTCCGATCACGGACAAGATACCCGCGGCGAGAAGAAAGTACTCCGTCGGGCTGAACGTGTTGAGATCGCCGCCGACTTTGACCCTGCCGAGCACCGAGACGGGTACCATCGTCAATGCCACCAAGGCGGGTAGCGTCCAAGGGTTCTCTACCAGGAATGGCCGCAGGCCGGTTAATGACGGTGGTGAACGGTATCGAACAACACCAGTCAAGACGGCCCCCACCGTCAACAGTATGACGAGAGGGATCGAGTGAACTATCAGTTCCGCAGCGACCGAAAGGACCGCAATGATTCGGGGGGTTTCAGCCAACTTCCAAGGGGTGCGGGCGGGAATGATCAAACCGTTGAAGAGAACTCCCTCCGGCCGGAACAACGCAATCATGAGAGCCATTACGCCGGCTCCCGTGACACCCAGCCAACCGACGAGGCGTATGGCCTCCCTTCGGCCATGCACGATAAGAAACCACAATGGCAAGGCCACCAGGATGGGGACCATCACTTGCTTGGACAAGACTGAGAACCAGGCCAACAAGGCCACGAAGGCGATGCGTCGTGTCGTCGGCATCCCCCGGCGCAGCGTCAAGACACAAGCCAACATGGCATAGCCCAGGCTGGGCGCATCGGCGTGCGGCAAGAATAGTGAGTACGAGAGAGAGCCTAACAACATCGAAACGAGGAAAAACGATGTTGATCCGAGAATTGCCAGACGGATTTCCGGCGAGGCATTGACCAGAAGTAGTGCGACCGGAAGAAACGCGAATAGCAGCGTAAGGGTCATGCCGATCCGCAGGACCCGGGATGGTGTGCTCCCGACAGCTACGGGCAAGTACGAAACGACCCACATGGGGGGATAAATCGTTGTTTGAACTGCCCCCTCTCCGCTTGTCGAGTAGACTTCATGACCCGCTGTCAGAGCTACGCTCGGCGTGAGGCGGCCAGCGTCCCAGGTGCTGTTATCACCACGCGAAGTTCTGATCGTCGCTACAGCCAGCGTGACATAGACGCACATGGGTACCGATGCGACAACCAGGGCCCTGCCCCAAGGCGAGCTTCGCCGATTGCGAACCCATACGAATCCTGAGATTGCCCCGACGAGCGCACCGCCGAGAACGACTAGCGCGACGACCTGCAGTCCAGTCATGGCCTCTCAGAATCCGTGGAGTCGCAGTTTCCTAACGCGTCTCGATCAGCTCGATCTCGATCCCGTCCGGGTCCCGGATGAACGCGATCATCGAGCCAGGCCGGCCCGCCCCCGGAGCGGGGCATCGACCTCCGAAGCACAGCCCACCATGATCTCAGATTCAGGAAGGATCTTCTGTTTCAACGCGACACGCAAACGGGGAGGTCACCTTGTGTAACACTCCCACGCCGGTTCCAATGAGCGAACCTCGATTTGTCGCGTGTATTCCTTGAAGTACCGGCTCCTCACCGACTCCTCACCCCGCTCCCAGCAGACACTGCTCGGATTCACAGGGAAATGACTCTTCCGCTGGCGGGTAGATAAAGGTAAGCGGGCCAGCACCTCCCGATCATCGAGCGCCGCGCCGAAGTGGAACAGAGATCCATCCGCGAGAAGGTGTGCCAGGGGGTGCATCGGGAAGTAAGCGCGGGAGTTCTCACGAGTCAGGAAGTTGTATGCCTGTTGAGACCGGTGCTCGTGAGGTGAAAAATCCGCAGCCAAGAACGGAATCTTTGCAGCCCCGCCAAGGGCTAGGACCAGTGAACACAGGGCCAGGAGGCCTAGGCTAGATTGGAAATTGACGTTGTTGCTCCTGTCCTTCAAACGCTCCGGAATTCCAATCACGGCCAGGATCCCCGCGGCAAGTAGAAAGTACATCGTCGGGCTGAACGTGTTGATATATCCGCCGATCTTGACCCTGCCCATGACGGAGACTGGTACCGTGGTGAGTGCCACTAAAACGGGTAGCGCCCACGCGTTGGCTGCCAGAAACGGCCGCAGGCCCGGTGCCGAGGGGAGTGAAGGAGATCTGACAGCAACAGCTAGGACGGCGCCTACCGTCAGCAGTATGATGAGCGGGATCGAGTGAACTACCAGCTCCGCGCTAATCAAAAGGACCGCGATGACTCGGGGATATTCACCCAACTTCCAGGGGATGCGAGCGGGGATGGTCAGACAGTTGAAGAGAACTCCCTCCGGTCGGAAGAACGGGGTCATTAGAACCATCAAACCAGGCCCGATGACGCTCAGCCAACCGACGAGACGCGCGCCCACCTTTCGACCATGAACGAGAAGAAACCACAAGGGGAGGGCCACGAGGATGGGAAACATCACCTGCTTGGACAGGACCGAGAGCCAAGCCAGCAGGCCTACACACACAACCCGACGCGTCGTGGGCACCCCCGTGCGGAGCGTCAACACACAGGCCAACATCGCGTACCCGAGACTGGGCGCATCGGCGTGCGGCTTCAACATTGAATATGAGAGAGAGCTGATCAACATCGAGACGAGGAAGAACGATGTCGACCCAAGTACTGCCAAGCTGATACTCGGCGAGCCACTGACAAGAAGAAGGGCCACAGGGAGAAATGAAAAAAGCAAGGTGAGGATCACCCCGACTTGAAGGACCCGGGACGGTGAGTCTGCAACGGCTACGGGCAAGTACGAAACTATCCACATGGGCGGATACATGGTCGTTTGAACAGCCCCTACACTACTCGTCGAGTAGACCTGATAGCCCTCGGCCAAAGCCACGCTCGGCGTGAGGCGGGCAGTGTCAAAATAATC
>DASQEN010000041.1:0-2424 GCA_035633635.1 Gemmatimonadota bacterium
CTCGTCGTGATCGGTGATAAGCCGCTCGCGAACACGATCGATCTCACGATGCGGCACGGACACTATGTCCGACGCGTCGTAGCAACAGTGACCGATGGCAAGACCGCCATCGCGGAGTGGAAGCCCCATCTCCTCGTGGTCGATATCGATACGGAGACCGGCGGCGGAATCCAACTCATCGACGAGGCGCGGAACCACGGGCAGATAGGCGTGATCGCGCTCACCCGGCGCAGCGACCTGCGCGGCAAGCTCGACGCATTCGAGCGAGGAGCGGACGATTACATCGGCATCCCCTTCGTGCCGGACGACCTGGTCGCACGCGCCCGCGCGGTGATCCGCCGGACCCACGGCAGCGCCGGAGAACTCGTCCCGCGCTTGCGCATCGGTGACCTCGAGATCGACGTCCTCAACCGGAAGGTGGTCGCGGGCGACCCCGAGCTGCATCTCACCTCGCTCGAGCAGGCCCTCTTGTACCTCCTTGCCGCCAACGCCGGGAGCGTGCTCACGCGTGAGCAGATCCTCGATGCGCTTTGGGGCACCGACTTCGTGATCGAGAGCAACGTCGTGGACCGGCACGTACGCGCGCTGCGGGCGAAGCTGCAGAACGACTGGCACAAGCCTCGGTACATCGAGACCGTCCCAGGCGCCGGTTACCGCTTTGTCAGCGCGTCCGCCATCGAGGAGAACTAGGGGCCCCCTAGCGCCCATCTGGCCCCGCCGGACCTAACAAATACGGGCTCTTTTCCGACGTTACGAAATCGTCATGCGGAGTTCGCCGCCTCCCGCCACCATGGCCGGCTGAGGGCTGGAGGGGGCGAAGCTCGCCGCTCTCCTGGGAGGGCCAGCCGACGCCGGCTGCCGGAGGATCGAGATGGACGCGCTGAACAACGTGCTGGTCGTCGAGGACGACCCCGCGCTCAGCAAGCTCGTAGGCGGGCTGCTCGATGAGGCCGGGTACCGCCCCGTCACGATCGCCGACCACGCGCTCATCGCCGACGCCGTCGAGCGGTGGCAGCCGCGCCTGGTGATCCTTGACGGCGAGATCGTCGGAACCGGCGAGGGCCGCTCGTGGGACGATGCGGTCGCGATCCGTCGCACTCATCCGGCGCTTCCGGTTCTGATGTTCAGTGCCGACGGCAGCGCTCTCGCTGAAGCGCGGGCGGGCAAATCCGAGCGGAGTCGCGCCGCGAGCTTCGCCGGGATCGTGGGCAAACCGTTCGTCGTCGAAGAGTTCCTCGCGACGGTCAAGAGCGCGGTGGAGCGGCCGGTTCCGCCGCAGGAGGTCGCGACCGAGGCCGAAGAGGCGACAGCGGAAGCGATCACGGTATTCCCGGATATCGGCCGGCACCTCGTCGCTGATTGGCCCGCGACGGACCTCTTCGCGACGGTCGTCCACGAGCTGCGCGCACCACTCACCGTGATGCGGGGCCAAACGCAGCTGGCACGCCGCTACGTGGGGCAAGACCCGGAAAAAGCTCGAGGGGCCATCGACAGCGCGATCGCGCAGATGGACCGAATGGCGCGGTTGATCTCAGAGCTCCTGAACCAATCGCGTCTCTCGTCGAATGCGCTGAGTCTCAACGTGGTGGCGTTCGACCTGGTCGGCGCCGTCGCTGGAGCCAAGGCGCGGCACGAGTACGGAGAGATCACTCGAATTGGATTCGAAAAGCCGGACGCCGCGGTTGCCGTGCGCGGTGATCCAATGCGGATCGCACAGATCCTGGACAACCTGCTGGACAACGCGGTCAAGTACAGCGCCGCGGACTCTCCCATCGCGATCTCGCTCACGGTGAAAGATGGCGAGGCGCAGGTTCGCGTAGAGGACCGGGGGGTCGGCGTGCCGACCGATGAACGCGCCAGGCTGTTCACGCCGTTTTATCGAACGTCGAGGACCACCAACGTGCCCGGTACAGGGCTCGGTCTGCACATCAGCCAGCAGCTCGCCACGCGGCATGGTGGGCGTCTGTGGCTCGAGGCCAGCTCGGACGCGGGCAGCGTGTTCGCGCTGGCGCTTCCCCTGAAGAAGTAACGCCACCCGACGAGCGCCACTGCGCCGGTGTCACCAGGGACTCGGCTCCGTAGACTTGGCCTATGCGAGTACGGATCGGCTGCGAGTTCGGCTGGGAGACACAGGCTCCCGTGCCGATGTTCATGCTCGTGCGGCCGCGGATGGACGCGGAGCACATTGCCGTGTACGAGTCACAGTGGATCGAGCCGTCTGAGATCCCGCTCCGCGAGTACCACGACATGTTCGGCAACATCTGCTGGCGCTTCGTCGCGCCGCCCGGCATGACGACCGTCCGCTACGACGCCGTCGTCGAGATCCCTGAGACCGCCGACCCGGTCGTTCCCGACGCGGTCCTCCACCCGGTCGAGGACCTTCCGGATGAGGCGATCGTCTTCACCCTACCCAGCCGCTACGTT
>DASQEN010000042.1:0-8949 GCA_035633635.1 Gemmatimonadota bacterium
AGTCCCTTGGGGGTTGTGGGCACGGTCGAGAACGTGCAGTCGTTGCCGAGGAACTGGCCCGCCGCGCCGAACTGCACGCCGCCACCGTCACTGAAGTTCACCGCGAAGCCGCCTCCCGGAAGCTGCTCGCGATCGTAATGCCAGAAGCCGCATTCGTCCGTTCGCGGTTCGCCCCTGTCCTCGGGCTCTCCATGACGAAGGTAGAACGCTCCACGATCGTCCAGTGGACGTCCGTCGAGGCGAATCGCGATCGAGGGCATGCCAATGTCCGTGCCGCCGAGGTCGACGAGCTTCTCTTTGGTGATGGGCTTCTTCCAGCGGAATGTCTCGCGCGCCGTGCGGATCCGCTGCTGCTGCTCCACCCAGCGCTCGTTGACATCCGAGAGCGGCAGTGGGTCGCGCGCGTTCCACCACCCCAGCAGGAGCTCCCGACGGTGGTCCAGGTCCCCGGCCTCCCACGCGCTGCGTTCCGCGTCCGAGAGAAGCGGCTCCAGATCAGCATAGTACGGCTCCAGGTCCTCCGCCGCTCGCGCGAACGCGATCCCGTTGAAGTAGTAGCCCCCTCCCCCACGCTCCTCGCCGAGCGCCGCCTCCACGACCCCCGAGTAATACGAAAGCCGGGACAGATACTGCTCCTCCTTCACCTCTCCACGGAAGCGCTCGATCTCCTTCCACGATTCGGTGAAGAACCCGCCGTCGAACAGCACGTCGATCCGTAAAAGCGCGATCTCGGGATCGTATCGGCGAGCGAGCCAGACCTCCAGGATGTCAGCCACCGCATGCTGATCCGCGGGATCGAGGTACAACCGGCCCCAGCGCTCCAGCGCGTCGCGAAAGAACGGATCGCGGCGGAAGACCTCGTGGAATGCCTGCCGTGCCCGACCGTCGGCATCCCCACCGTCGAGACGCAGATTGATGTCCGCCAGCAGGTACCACGCGGCGACGTCGTCCGAATCGGCATCGAGCGCGAGCTCGAGCGCGTCGCGCGCGTTGAACAGGCGATTGTCGAGGCGGAGGTACGCTTCGGCGAGCGCGCGGTAGCCGGCCCCCGGGGGATAGCCTTCCCGCACCGCGCGCTCGAAATGCCCGCGGGCGGTCCACGCGTCACCGGCGGCGAGCTCGGTCTGGCCCCTGGCGAAGAACTCGGCGGCCTTGTCCTGCGGTCGCGCATCGGCCGGGACACTCAGGCTCAGCGCGGAGGTGGTGAGGAAGATCCCAAGGCTCCGAGCTCGGATCACGGAGGCTCCTGTGCAGGTAGTCCGGAGGATAAACGTACGATTCTGCTCACGGGTTCAAGCTGGTCTGCGAGCGTCTCGGCGTAGTCGAGGATCGCCCCTGCCGCGTCGACGCCGCAGACCCGCTCGAGCCCCTCGAATCCCGGCGAGGCGTTGACCTCGGTTACACACGGGCCGTCGCTCCCCTCGAGTAGATCGACGCCGGCCACGTCGAGGCCGACCACACGCGCGGCGGACATCGCCGCGGCGACGTACGACGGGTCCAGCTCGACCCGCGTCCCCGCTCCCCCGCGATGGATGTTCGAGCGCCATTCGCCGCTTCGCGCCTGGCGGCGCATCGCGGCGACGATCCTTCCACCGACGACCAGCGCCCGCACGTCCCGACCCGCGGACTCCGCCACGTACTCCTGGATGAGAACGTCCTGCCCCAACCCCCAGAGCGCGTCGAGCGTGGACACCGCGGCGGCGCGCGTTTCGGCGAGGATGACCCCCACTCCCTGGGTACCCTGCAGCAGCTTGAGGACGACGGGCGGACCCCCGACGATCTCGAGCGCCCGATCTACCTGCGCGGGCCCTCGGGCCAGCACGGTGCGGGGAACCTGGATGCCGCTCGCTGCGATGACCTGGAGAGCGAGCAGCTTGTCGCGAGCGCGCCGTATCGCGGCCGAGCCGTTAACGATGGGAACGCCCATCGCCTCGAGGTGGCTCACGACCGCGATCCCCTGGCCCGGAAGCGAGGCGCCGATCCGCGGAAGGGCTACGTCGACGTGGTCAAGCCGTCGACCCTGGACGAGGATGTGGAGATCATCGGAGGCGATCGCGAGCGCGCACTCCAGCGGATCCGCGATCGAGATATCGTGCGAGCGCAGACGGGCGGACTCGCGGAACCGCCGCGTCGAGTAGAGCCACCGCTGCCGCGAGAGCAGCAGGAAGTGCATCAGCGCCCCGGGCCCTCGGCGGCCCTCTCTACGGTCGCCTCCCCTTCGCGGCGCAGGAGGCGACGATGCTCGCGGCGGATCGCGAGGTCGCTAGGCAGGGACACGACGAACATCACGATGAGACCCATGCACACCCCCGCGTAGATCGCGTAGACCGCATCACCCTGCCACGACCACACGCCGAAATCGAGCGCGATCGACTGGCCGCGATTGGTGAGCGCGAACAGGATGAGGAGGACGACGGTGAGGAGCGCGCCTCCGAGCGCCGCGATCCTGCCCGGCCTCACACGCTTGCATCCAGCACGGAAAGTTCGAGAGGGACGCTGCCGCCGCTGGGCGTGCCTTCCTCGACCTCCCCGTGGAGGGTGATGCCGGACATCCCCGTGATCCGGACCGGCATGATTTCCCCCACGAGGGAGAGATCACCGGCCAGCACGACGGTCTCGCGCTGCTCGGTCCAGCCCGACATCCGTCCCGCTCCTCGCCGGGCCTCGCCCTGGACGAGGACGCTCTGCATGGTGCCAACTTTGTCGAGGAGGTACCCGGTCCCGATCCCTCGCTGAAGCCCGTTCAGGCGCTCGAGTCGGTCGACCGCGGTTTTGTGCGGCACCAGGTCCTCCACGATCGAAGCAGCCGGGGTGTGACGGCGTGGAGAGTAGATGAAGACGTAGGCCGAGTTGTACCGCACCTCGGCCATGAGATCGAGTGTGGCCTGGAAGTCGTCTTCTGTTTCGCCGGGGTATCCCACGATGATGTCGGTCGAGAGCGCACACCCGGGGATCGTCTCCCGCAGCATGGCGACCCGCTCGCGGTACCACGTTGCCGTGTGCTCGCGCCGCATCGCCGCGAGGATCCGGTCCGAGCCCGACTGAACCGGCAGATGGACGTGGTCGCAGATCGCCGGGTAGGCGGCGATCGTGTCCACAAGACGCTGCGTGAAATCCCAGGGATGGCTGGTAGTGAATCGCAGCCTCTGGAGTCCATCGACCCGGGCCACCGCCGCTAGCAGGTCCGGGAAGTCCCGGTCTGCGGATCGGTACGAGTTGACGTTCTGACCCAGGAGCGTGACCTCCTTCGCGCCGTCGTCCACGGCGCGGCGGACCTCGTCGAGGATCCCCTCCGGCGAGCGGCACTTCTCGCGCCCGCGCGTGAACGGGACGATGCAGTACGAGCAGAATTTGTCGCAGCCCCGCATGATCGTGACCCAGGCCGCGCAGCGCTCGATCCGGTAGGGCTCGAGGTCCTCATAGTTCTCGCTGCGGTTGAAACGGTCGTAGACGACCCGCTCCCCCTCGTCTACCCGGTCGAGCACCTCCGACAGGTGGCGATAGCCGTCCGGACCGATGACGAAATCGACGTGCGCGAGCTCGAGCAGCTCCTTACCGAGCTCCTTGGCGACGCAGCCCGCGACACCGAGACGAACGCCCTCACGCCCGAGCTTGTGTCGGTTGAGCTGTCCGATGCGCCCGATGACCCGCTGCTCGGCGTGATCGCGGATCGCGCAGGTGTTGACGATCACGACCTCTGCCAGGGCCGGATCATCGACGCGCACATGTCCTTCGCGCTTGAGGACACCGCCCATGAGCTCGGCGTCAGCCACGTTCATCTGACAGCCGTAGGTTTCGATGTAGTATCGTCTTGGCCGGGACATGGAGGCGCCGAATATAGAACCCCGGGATGTCGCCGCACACCCGTCGGAGCGCGGGAATCAGCGGCCGGCCTGGATCTCCACGCCGCAGATCGTGCCCGCGGAAACGGCGCCGGCGAGGGCCAGGGCGCTTCGCGCCTCGGTGGCGGCATCCCGATCGTCGGCCCGGGTGCCCGGGAGGCGGTCGTACAGGAGTGCGCCTGCCGCGCGGTCGAAGGCGGTTAGCTCCGGAGTGCGAACCACGGGGGCCATCATGCTGGAAGTCGTTCCGTCCATGTGGGCCAACCCGAGGGCGTGGCCGATTTCGTGCCCCAGTACGGCCTGCCTGGAGAACGCGGCCGCGCCGCCGGTCAGGCCGGAAAAGCGGAGACGGACGGTCGCGCTCCGGACCACGCCCTCTCGATCCCAGGACGCGATCGCGGCGCCAGCCGAAGCCGCGTTCGGATAGCGAGAGGGATCTTCATCGAAGGAGATGACGAGCGTCCCGGGTGTTCCCAGAGCAGGCGGCGCGGACCCGACGGTCACCGACCGCGCCGAGAGCGCGCCCCCCGTCCAGTGCGAGAGAAATTGCGGGGCCAGCGAGACGACCTCCTCCACCCACTCGGCGGGCACCGACTGTCCGGATTCAAACGCATGGGCCCGGACGTCCACGTACACCGCAGGTGACGAGAGCCAGCGCAGGGTCCCGGGCGAGTGGTCACGCGCGACGTCATTGAACGCCGCCATGTCGAAGGAGCGCGGAACGAGCGAGAAGCTGCCGGAGGCGCCGTCCAGCGTGGTTACCCGTTCGTAGTGTCCCGCCCCCGAGAGGGACAGCTCGGCTCCCTGCGGGGCGGCGAGCGCGAAGCGCCCCCCGGCGTCGGTCCACGCGGAGGTTCCGCTCCCGCTGACGTGGATCCCGGCCAGCGGCAGGCCCGTCTGCTGGTCGACCACCTGTCCCCGGAAATCGACGCTCGCCTCTCCTGCCACCGAGGAGATGGGGTCGGGGCCCACCGGCGCGCCTCCCGATCCCGAGCAGCCGACGAAGACGGCGCCGGCGAGAGCGGCGAAGGTCGAGAGGAACCGAGGGGGAAGCGGCCTGTATCGCATGGCACTCGCAGAGGTCGCAGACGGCGTGCCCCCGCACGGAACCATGAACACCGTTCATTGTCAAGAAACATCCGGATGGGAGCTCCCCTACCAGAGGAGTGGAAGGGCTCTTCCCACGGACCGGTCGCCGTCTTCCCTTGTTGGGGACCTCGGCTCCGTATCCGTTCCCTGATCGCCGGGGATTTCGTGGGACGGAAGGAGAGGGGTCCCGCCCTCCGCATCGGGCTCGGGCCGGGACCCCTTCGCAGTTTTCTACCGGGAAGCTGCGGATCGCTAGAAGCGCAGCAGTACCCCGCCGGAGAGCTCCGGATTGTGGAGGATCTTGTCCTCGAGCGGGCAGTGGGAGAAGTCGTGGGTCTCGTCGATCGGCTCCGATTCGGCGCTGCAGAACTGCACGTCGTCCCGCGCTTCGACGCGCAGTCCGGCGTACCGGCCGAGGTTCACGAGCAGGCCCGCGCCCAGAGATACGACCATCTCGTTCGCCCAGGACTCGCCCTGCAGGAGCACTCCGCGGCGCTCGAACTCGTCGTACGCATAGTGCATCCCCCCCACTCCGGCAGAGAGCGCCAGCTGCGCGCGCGCGGAGTCCGGCGTCAGGAAGACCAGGTCGGCGTGGTAGAGGTGGAGCCGGCCGTCGACGTCGCCAAACCCTTCCGAGGTGGCGTCAAGCGATGCGTAGCCATAGCTGGCCTCGACCGCCCAGTGGGGTTTGAACCGGTAGCCGAGCCGAGCACCGAACATCAACGAGGCGTCGGCCGTCATCCCCACCTCGTCGAGTTCTCCGTCGGCGATGCCGAGGCTTCCCGCGTACCCCGTGAGAAACCAACGGGGATACTCGGACGAGAGAGTGTCCGCCCCCCCGCCATCCGCCTGTTGCTGCGCTGCAAGCGGCGCAGACAGCATGACCAGGAGTACCAACGCCAGCATGATCCTCATGTCGCTTCCTCGCTATGGGTTTCCGGCGCTCCTCGCGCCGATCGTTGTACCGCGCAACTCGACAGAATCTCGCGTGCTTCCGCATAGTCGGGTCGGAGTTCCAGCGTTCGCTCGAGATGCTCGACCGCTTCCGCGCACCGTCCCAGGCGAACCAGGGCGTGTCCCGCGTTGAAGTGAACCTGCGGATGATCGGGGTGCGAGGACAGATACGCCTCGTATGCCTCGACCGCCTCCTTGAGCCGTCCCAGCATCTGGAGATCGAACCCCTCAAGGAAGAGCGTCTCCGCGTGGTTCGGGCGCATCGCCTGGACCAAGCGGACGAACTCCAGCGAGCGCCGGTAATCGCCGGCGCGGTAGGCCGCGAAAGCAGCTTCGTAATGCCGCTCGAGAGCCCGATCGGCCGCGGGTACGCCGCCATTCGCCTCCTCCTCGCACATGTCGAGGTACTGCTCCGCCACGGCGTGTTCTGGTAAGTCTCGAAGAATCGTATCCAGGTGAGGCACGGCGTCGCGGCAGCGTCCCAACGAAACCCATGCGTAGGCGAGATCGAAGCGAGCCTCCACGTCGTTCGGCCGGGCGGCCAGGTAGCGCGCGTAGGAGCGCGTCGATTCCTGCGCGGCCCCAGTCATCTGGAGCGCGTACGCCTCGACGAATCGCGCATCCGCATGGTCGGGGTCGATGCCGAGGACGCGCCTGGCGGCCGCCAGGGCCCCCTCGAAGTCGCCGGCCCGCGAGCTCGCGAGCGCGAGCTGGTACCCGTACTGCAAGTTGCCCGGATCGAGCGCCGCGGCTTCCTCCGCGGCGGCCATCGACTCGTCGACATGTCCCACGCGATCGAGAGCCACAGAGAACCAGTAGTTGGCTTCCGGCCAGCTGGGAGCCATCTGCGTCACCCAGCGGAGTCGTGCGAGCCCGGCATCGGTCTGCCCCTGGTCGATCGCGAGCAGCCCCAGGTTGACGTGAGCCAGCACGTAGTTGGGGCTCATCTCCACCGCCCGCTCCAGATGCTCCCGCACCCGCGGGTCCGTGCGATCGGGCAGGCTCATCGCATAGTTCATCTCGGCCAGCGCCTCGCCGCCATGCTTCACGCTGTGCGTCCACAGGCTCACTTCGCTCCGATAGATCCGATTCATCGAGAAGGACGTGAGCGCGAGCGAGATCGCCGCCGCGGTCCCCAGCGCCAGGGCGAGCCGCGGCCGCGTCGCGCCAGCGATCAGCAGGCCGAGCGCCAGGTACAGGAGCCAGCTCGACGGAAACGCGCGATAGTGGACCGCGAGGTGGCTGATCGGGAGCAGGGAGGATTCCGGCAGCATCAGCGCCCAGTATCCAAGGATCGCGAAGGCCGCGGCCGGAGCCGCACGACGGAGCTTCACGGCGAGAGCGATCGTCAGGACGATCACGGCCAGGCCGAGCAGAACGCGAGGATCGAGCAGGCTCGTCCGCGGGACCACGTACGGCGCCATGCGGATCGCCTCCGGCCAAAGGAAGTTCTTGAGGTATTCGGTGACGTGAACGTCCGCCTGGGTGAGCGCGTACGTCCAGGACCAGCCGGTTCCAGCCTGGACTCGCGACAGGTCTCCGAAGTCCAGGAAGAGTCGCGCCGCCCCCAGGTGCGCGGCCACGACGGCGGCGAACGGCGCAGCTCGCTTCCAGGGGCGACTCGTGCGAAGACTCCTTCCCGAGATCGTCCATTCCCACAGAAGGATCACGAGCGGGGCTACCGCGGCCGTGACCTTCGACAGAAGGGCGAGCTCGAGCAAGGCCAGCGAGACGATCCAACGCCACAGCGACATGCGTTCGGACGCGCGCGCGTAGACGAGCAGCGATCCGAGGAGGAACACCTGCATGAGCAGCAGGTCCCGCGCGAGGATGTAGTTGACCGGGTATCCGGAAAGCGGGTGCACGGCGTAGACGAGCGCCACCAGAAGGGCGGCCAGGTGGGCTCCCTTCTCCCCCGGAATCCCCTTGGAGCGGGCCAGGGTCAAGAGCCGCGCGACCAGAAGGAACACAAGCACGCATCCGGCAAGGTGCAGCCCGATGTTGACCACATGAAAACCGGGCAGGGCGAGGCCCGCAGTCGCGTAGTTCAGCGAGAGGGTCAACGGGAGGAGCGGTCGGTACTGCCCGATCTGGTTGAGGGCCGACTCCGAGACTCCTCGGCTGCCCGAGATCGTCCCCGGATCCACGAAGTGGCGTAGAACGGGCGTCACCCGCCGGATCTCAGGGTTGTCCCGGATCCGATAGAAATCGTCCAGGTGGAATCCGTTCCACAAAGAGTTCGAGTACGTGGCCGCGACAGCCAGCGCCAGCACGAGGATCGGGATCGCGTACCTCCAGATCCTCTTCGGCGCGCGCCCAGGCTGTTCGGTTCGATCGTCGATGTTCATGCTGCGTGGCCCGCTTCGTCTTCCATTCCCGTAAGGAGAAGGGGCAGGGGTAAGTCCCCTGCCCCTTCGGATTCACTCCGCGCTGTTCACACGCGTTGCTAGCTGCTGCAGAGTCCGACGGCCGTCAGCGTGGCGGTGTCGGCTCCGCCCAGGCTCGAGGTGATGTTCAGGGTCACCGACCATGTGTCGCCACTCAGCGAATTCAGGAGCCCTGAGGACGCCGGCTTCGAGGACAACAGAATGACCTTACCGAAGTCGTTGGGGTCGGTGAGCGCCAGCTCCCAGCCACCGCTCAGAGCAACCTCGCCCAGCGGACAGGTGATGGTGTCGGTGAACTGGCCCGCCGCCGGGCCTCCAACCACCGGAGTCGCGGAGCTGGTCACGATGCCCTGGGTCCCGAGGGGCCCTACGGGACCGGAAGGCCCGCTCGGACCGGTCGCGCCGCTCGGACCGACTGGACCGTTCGGACCGGTCACGCCAACGGGCCCAGACGGGCCGATCTGACCCGTCGCGCCGGTGGGGCCGACGGCACCCGTCGGTCCGGAGTTGCCCTGCAGACCCTGGGGCCCGCTGGGACCAGCAACCCCCGGGATACCCGGATCGCCCTGCGATCCCTGATCGCCCTGCGGGCCTTGAGGGCCGCTCGGGCCAGCAACACCCTGCAGACCCTGATCGCCTTCGGGACCCTGCGGGCCGCTGGCACCCGGATCACCCTG
>DASQEN010000043.1:0-12442 GCA_035633635.1 Gemmatimonadota bacterium
CCGCCGCACGCTTCCTCGACGTGCGCCGCGATCGCCTCGCGCAGCGGCCGTAGGCCCGCGGCTGGCGGGTAGTGCGTATGGCCGTCGCGGATCGCGCGCACTCCGGCCTCGCAGATGTACTCGGGCGTGGCGAAGTCCGGCTCCCCCGCCGAAAGCGACACGACCGACTTGCCCGCGCGGGCCAGCGCCGCCGCCCGCGCGGTCATGCCGAGGGTCGCCGACTCCTCGATCCCGGCCAGGTTCCCGAGGCTGGCGCCCGCGACGTTCAACGCTCCTCCGCGTAGCGCTGCGCCAGGCGGCGCGCCACCGAGGGCGACACGAACGCGTCGACGTCGGCACCCAGACGCGCGACCTCGCGCACCAGGCTCGAGGACAGGAAGGAGTAGGTGGAGTCGGGGGCCATGAAGAGCATCTCGATCTCCGGCGCCAGGTGCTTGTTCATGAGCGCCATCTGAAACTCGAGCTCGAAGTCGGAGACCGCGCGCAGGCCACGCAGGATCGCCCGCGCCCCGATCCGTCGCGCAAACTCCACCGTGAGCCCCGAGAACGCCTCGACCTTGATGCGCGGCTCGTCGGCCGTGACCTCGCGCAGCATCTCGACCCGATCCTCGCTCGAGAACAGGGGTTCCTTGGTCGTGTCGGAGGCGACCCCCACCCACAGCGTGTCGACGATCGTCAGCGCGCGCCCGATCAGGTCCTCGTGGCCGCGGGTCACCGGGTCGAACGTCCCGGGATAGAGTCCCGTTGGCGGGAGGCTCGGCCGCGCGCTCACGGTCGCCGGTAGATCGTCACGCCGGTGTCTCCGTAGCGGCGGGTGTCCGCCTCGAGCCCCGCGGGGGTGGCCGGCGACCGGGTTGCGACGTGCTCGACAACCGCGGCCGTGGTCCACCAGGAGCCGCCCACCACGTCCTCGAGGATCGGTTCCAGCTCGTCGGCGTACGGGGGATCGCAGAAGACGAGATCGAACCGGTCGGATTCGCCACGCAGGCGGCGCGCGTATGCGAGCGCATCGCCGCGCTCGATCGTCACCCGCCGCTCTAGTCCGAGGTCCCGGACATTGCGCTCGAGCGCCCGGAGCACGCCGGCGGAACGCTCCACGCACGTCGCCGAGCGGGCGCCGCGGCTCATGGCCTCGAGCGCCAGCGCGCCGGTGCCCGCGTACAGGTCGAGGACCCGCGCGTCATCGACCGATCCACCGAGGATGCTGAACAGCGCCTCGCGCACCCGATCGGCGGTCGGCCTGAGGCCCGCCGCGCGGGGGCTCGCGAGTCTCCTACCGCCGAACTCTCCGGCGATCACCCTCACGACCGGCCGTCTCCGGGAAGGACATCGATCAGCCGGCCCTGGATCGTCGAGCGACCGAGATAGCTGTTCTCGCGCAGACGACAGGCGATCGTCAGCGGGCCACGGTTGAGGTCCATCTCCTGCATCAGGGTTCCCATGTTGAAGCCGATCGTGTCCAGCGTGTGGCCGTTCCGGGCCACCAGCATCTTGAGGTGATCCTCGCCCACGATACGCGGATAGCCGCGCGCCGACACCTCGCTGAGGGCCATGACCGGCTCGGGGTTCCCCGGACCGTATGGTCCGAACCGGCCGAGCGCGAGGTAGAGCGGCGCGTCGATCGCCTCGAGCGAGAGCTCCAGGTCGATGGTCAAGGAAGGCAGCAGGCTGCGCGCGTCCAGGCGCTCGCGCGCGTAGGCCTGGAACGCGGCGCGGAAGTCGTCTACGCGATCGTCCCGGATGGCGAGACCCGCCGCGTAGCGATGTCCTCCGAAGGCATCCAGGTGGGCCGCGCACGCGGTGAGCGCTTCGAGCAGATGGAAGCCCGATACGCTGCGCGCCGATCCGCGACCCCGACCGTCGCCGTCCAAGGCGATCATCACGGTGGGCCGGTGGAACCGCTCGACGATCCGCGAGGCCACGATCCCGATCACGCCCGGATGCCAGTCCCTTCCCGCGAGCACGATCGCGTGGTCGCGGCTCGGATCGTACGTCGACTCGATCAACACGAGGGCCTCGGCGAGGAGGTTGCGGTCGGCCGCCTGGCGACTCGAGTTCACCTCCTCGAGCGTGTCGGCGATCCGCTCCGCCTCGTCGGCGTTCTCGCTCAGCAAGAGCTCCACGCCCCGCACCGCCGCGTCCATGCGGCCCACCGCGTTGATCCTCGGCGCCAGGACGAAGCCGACCTGCCAGGCTGTGGGGCGCTCCCCGGCCAGTTCGGTCCGCTCGAGCAAGGCCTTCAGTCCCGCATTTCGCGTGCGGCCGAGCACCTCCAGGCCATAGCGGATCAGCACGCGGTTCTCGCCGGTCACGGGAACCAGGTCTGCGATCGTCCCCAGCGCTACGAGGTCCAGGGCGTTGCGCAGGGTCTCGCGCCCTCGCCCCGCCGAGATCTCGAGCGCCTCGCAGAGCTTGAACGCGACCCCCACGGCGGCCAGGTTCCGGTCCGGGTACCCGCTGTCGTCGAGCTTGGGATCGAGCACGGCTGTGGCAGCGGGAATCTCGGAGCCGGGCTCGTGGTGGTCGGTGACGATCACGTCGAGCCCCGCCCGGCGCGCCGCGGCGATCTCTGCCACCGCGGTCACCCCGCAGTCGCAGGTGATGATCAACCGGGCCCCGCTCTCGACCAGCGTCGACACGCCGTCGAGCGAAAGACCGTAGCCGTCCTCGACGCGGTGCGGGATGTAGTACTCGACCGTCGCGCCGCGCCAGCGGAGATACCGGACCAGAAGCGCGGTGGCCGTGATGCCGTCCACGTCGTAGTCGCCGTAGACGACAATCTTCTCGCTCGCCGCCAGGGCCGACTCGACGCGCGCGACCGCGATCTCCATGTCGCGCATCAGGAACGGGTCGTGGAGCTGGTCGAGTGTCGGATCAAGAAAGGCGCGAGCGCGTTCGGCGGTCTCGAAACCGCGCCGGAGCAGGAGCTCCCCCACTGGCGCCGGGACGCCCATCTCGCGCGCGAGAGCGGCCGCGGCTTGCTCGTCCACCGGAGCTGGCCAGGTCCAGGTCGGTCTCAGCACGTCCGATTCACAGGGAGAGGTGGTAAAGAATGCGGAAGCGGGCGAACGATAAGCCGGGTTCTGTACCGCGTGCTGCGGCGACGGCCATCGATCTGAGCGGCCTACCCGGAAGTCGAACGCGGCGGGCCACCGCATCCTTCCCTACATGGCCTTGCTCCGGACGGGGTTTGCCGTGCCGCCCCGCTCGCGCGGAGGCGCGGTGGGCTCTTACCCCACCGTTTCACCCTTACCGGATCCTCGCGGGACCCGGCGGTCTGTTCTCTGTGGCACTTTCCGTCACCCCGAAGGGTGCCTCGCGTACCCGCGCCCGAAAGCGCGATCCGCGAGCGTCCTGCCCTGTGGAGCCCGGACTTTCCTCCAGCGGCCCTAGGGACCGCCGGCGACCGTCTGTCCGCCCTGCTCCCGCGAGGATTCAAAATGCATGTCTATGGCCCGATTGGCCAGTTCGTCAGCGCGCGCGTTCTCCTCCCGACGGATGTGGGCCACCCGGACCCCCGCGGCTCGCGCGAGCGCACGGCTTGCCGCCTCGAACCGCGGCCGGAGATCGGAGTGCTTCACGCGGTACTGTCCGTTGAGCTGCCGCACCATGAGCTCCGAGTCGGCCCGTACCTCGATCTCCGTCTCGGGGCCGGGATCGACGGACCTGAGCGCGTGGAGCAGCGCTTCGTACTCGGCCTGGTTGTTGGTGAGCTGGCCGAGATACGCGCATCCCTCCTCCACGAGCTGGCCGTTCGACGTTTCCACGACCCAGCCGGCTCCCGCCGGGCCCGGGTTGCCGCGCGCCGCGCCGTCGGTGTGAATCACGAGGCTGTGACGGGACACCTACGCGCCCAAGGCGTCCGTGGCGTCCGGGCGGTCCGGCGAGGCTCGATCGACCGCCTCGACGCCGAACGGCGCGTAGACCAAAACACCGCAGTTCTCGCACGGATGGAGCGATCCGTCGTGCGTGATCTCCCGCACTACCTGGTGGGGGAGCCGCCCGTGGCACACGCCGCACGCGTGTCCCCGTAGCGGCACCAGCGCGGGGAAGCGTCGTCCCCGGCGCAGCCGGTCGTACATGCGATACACGCCCGGCTCGACGTCGCTCACCATTCCCACGCGACGGCTCTCCATCGCGGCCATCTCCCGCTCCACCGAGCCGCGCTCCTCCTCGAGCTCCCGGAGCCGGTTGGCCGCGGCGGTGCGCTTCTGCTCCAGCTCGCCGTCGATCTCCACGATCCGGCCCTCGATCGTCTCCCGCCTTTCCATCTCATCGAGGATCTCGTCCTCGAGCTCGCCGATCGCGCGGCGCGTCCCCTGGATCTCGGTCAGGAGTGCGCTGTACGCGACATTGGTCTTGACGTCGCCCAGTTGCCGCTCGTACCTCGCAAGGTGCTCCTGTTGCATCTCGAGCTCGCTCTCGTGCCGGCGTCGGTCCAGCCGCACCTGTTCCAGCGCGTGATCCCGCTCCGCGCGCTCATTCTCGAGCGCGGTGATCTCGCGGGAGACCTCCGCCCTCACGCGCGGGATCTCGTCGCGACGCTGCTCGAGATCGGCCAGCTTGCGGTCCAGTGACTGCACGGACAGAAGCGTCTCCAGGCTGTCGGTCACCCTCATGGCTCTTTCCGTCATGACCCTCCGCTTCGAGGCAATAAAAAAAGGTGCGCCTCGCGGCACACCTTCCTACGTGCTCGACGGCCGTGGCCTCGCCCTCGCTCGAAACGAGCCGGCGGGCGCCACGTCCCGCTCATTCAGGAATCGTCGGTACCTTGATCGCGAGCCTGCCTTCCATCATCCAACCGAATCTACTACGTCGGCCCTTTCTTCGCCAAGGCACATCGCGTGCAGGCACCGCCAGAGGCGAGCATGGTGGGCGGTGCAGGATTCGAACCTGCGACCTCCGGTATGTGAGACGCGCCTGTGGGGTCGGGATTTTCACGAGGTATGTGCGACGCAATGGCTTCCTTCACGCCTTGGCGAAACCCCCGTTCCGGTTTTCACGGGAAATGCGACCCGAACTCACACACTTCCTCACACATCCGAACGCCCTGCCAACCAATCCACTTCCAGCTCATTAACCGCCTAGCGACCTACGTTGTCCCGCTCAACCGTACAGCGATACCGATGGGTGGTGTTGGGTCGATCCTGCTTGGCCTCTACGCTTCCTCCTCGGCGAGCTTCCGGACGGCGCGCCCGAGCTTGGGGTGACGGTCGAACCGGAGCACGAAATCGGATTCGTGGAGGCCGCCCTTGGTGCGAATGACGCGCGTCAGGTCGCGACGCTCCTTCCCGCTCCAACGCTGGATCTCGGGGAGCAGACAGACGAGGGGAGCCCATCGATCCCAGGCGATCCGCTCGCCCCGGGGAAGCTTCCCGAGCGAGCGCACGCCGAGAAGCGCGGCGGCTTCCTCCGCGCAGGTGCGGATCGCCGTCTCCCGGTCGGCTCCGAAGCGGCGCGCGACGTACTGGGAGATGCGAAGACCGACCGTCCCAAGATCGAGCCTTCCCATCGCCGCCTCGCGTCGCCCGGCGCGATCGAAGAACATGTACTCCGACGTTAGCTTCTTGAGGGTGGCGATGCTCGAGCGGTGCCGGGGGTTCTTCTTCATGCGGGCAAGCTCCTGGCGAACGATCTTCTTCACCCCCGGATCATCGGGCCGGAACCCGAGCTTGTAGTAGAACCACCAGGCGCCCGATTCCAGCCCCTCCTGGTTGCCGTGGCCGAGTTGGTAGGGGTCGATGGCGAACGTCTCGGCGCGGAAGAGGTGGCGCGCCATCGCGAGGACGCGGCCGTAGACGCGGGCCGCCTCGCCGCCCCGATAGGGGTCGAAGACGTTGTAGGCCACCTCCACCGATCGGTAGAGCGCGCTCAGCAGGACGTAGCCGATGGGGACGCCGTTCTTGAGCGTGAGGAAACCGTAGACCGCTTCGAAGAGGAGGCGCCGTTCCGGATGGGTCCCCATGCACGCGAACCGGAGCCCGTCGCCGCAATCGACCATCCGGACCGCGCCTGGATCCGCGTGCACGAACACATCGAGGTCGCGGCTCCGGGTGACCATCGCCTCTCGCGCGAGGTCGACCAGCTTCCGGCCCTCGCGGCGCGAGAGCGAGCGCACGGAAAGCGGGGGTACCAAAACGGCTTTCCTGAGGTCCAGAGGGACCCGCTCGAGAGGGCGCGTCTGAAAGTGGATCTTCGAAGACACCTTGGCCTTCGTGCGCGAAGGGGTGCTCGGTCCCGGCGCGAGCTGGATCGGGACGTCGAGCTGATCGTAGAACGTCTCGCGCCCGAACGAGTCGGCGCGGAGGGCGCGGAATCGCATCACGAGGAACGCGGCGTCGGTTTCGTTCGGACCCTTGAGGTGGCCGATCCACTCCTCGGCCGAGAAATCGAAGCAATCGAGCCCGGGCGACTCGGAGTACGGAACGAGGAGGTGCAGGAGATCGACAAGCTTCAAGCGGTTCTCGAACTCCTTCCAGTCGATGGAGAGCCGGTCGGGCCACCGCTCCGCGAGCCAGAGGGCGGTGAACCAGTAGAACTGGAAGTGAATCTCCGTCCCCGCGATTCCCGAATCGACGAGCTCGCGGCGATGGCGTTTCAGGTCAGCACGATCGGCGAAGGAACCGAGCATCGTCTCGACCCGGTTGAGCACTTCCGCGTCGTCGGGATACGCGCGCAGGAACGTCAGCGCGTCGTGGAGACGCGCGACCCGGTCCGCGTCGGGGAGACGACGTCGCGCCAGCGCGGCCAGGAGCTCGAGCTTGAGGGCGGCGGCCGAGCCGCCGAAGCGGTCCTTGGTCCTTTCGAGCCGCGCGAGCAGGGAGGATGATGATTCATTCAAGGGAGAGATCCATAACGAGACTGGAGATTTCGCCGTCGTCCGCTCGAAGATAAGGGAAGCTACCAGAATGCGTGGATCTGCGCCTCGTGGCGAATCTGTCCGCGCGGAGAGTTCGTGCGCGAGGAACACGGACACGAGACGGACACCCCTCCGCGACGGGCTCCCCACCCAGAGTTCGCAACCGCTTTTCCCGCTGCAGCTTAGAGGTGGTGGGCGGTGCAGGATTCGAACCTGCGACCTCCGGTATGTGAGGGGAGCTTGCAGCGTACGCATTTGCACTTACTGTGTACGCCGCAAACGGTTTCCTTCACGCACTACCGCATCCCCCTCCCGCTTTTCACGGAAAATGGAGCCCGAACTCACACACTTTCTCACACACCCCCAGGAGGCCAGATGCACGACAGTAGCGTGGCAGGCTCGCGGTGGGCGGCGGCTCAGCATTCGAATAGATCGACGCCTGCCTGCAACGCGGCGCTGACTCACGAGGACGTGTCCCTTGTCTCGGCAAGCGCGTCCTGCAGCCCCCAGGCACCGCACAAGATCCAGAACGCCACGCCAAACAGTTTTGCGCCGTCCTCGACGACGTACAGAGTGAGCGGATGTATCTCATCCCACAATAAGGACAGCGCAAGCATCGCTGCGCCGGTGAAGAAGGCCCGACCGACGGCCGTACTCAACGCCGACAGGAACTTAAAGGCAAGAGCCAGAGCGGTAACGCCGTACAGGGCGAAAAGAGGCAGCTGCGGGATGCCAAACCCCGGCAGTGATTCGTGTAACCTCAGGGAGTCGTCGAGGCCCAAGGCGGCGCACAGAACGCCCAGCCAGATGAATGGTCTTCGCCATGTATTGGGACTTGCCATCCCCGCCGACAGACAGAGGGTCGCGGCGGCGGACCAAAGAAGCCAGGTTATGATGCCTAGACTGCCGGCCCACCAAGGACGCCCTCTCAGCGGATCGCGGGTTAGCTCACCGACCGCGCCGATTCCTAAGCCTCGCGACATAGCTACTACGGCTGCAATGACCAGCACGGCTGCGATAGCCGTCGCCACAGATACCGCCTGCGCCCGCCGGGTCATGGTAGCTCCTCTACTTCCTCTATTCCCAATACTACATCTGTGAACGAGAATAGTGTTTCGGCGTCCAGAAATCATCCATTCCCCAGAAAAGAGCCCCTCGCTCGCGGTGGGCGCCGTCGCCCCGGCGTGAGCGAATCAACGGAGGAAACTGCGGCAAAATCACACACTAACTCGCACACCTATACGCGTAACCAGTTGCACCCGTTAGAGTTAGCAACTGCAATCACCGGATTGCCACTCAGGCACAAGAGGAGTCGAGATCATGAAGGACCCTGAAAACCCGCGGAACCTGACACCCGAGCAGCTGAAGCTCCGACAGAACCGCTCCCGGCCGATGGACCGCCACCTCGCCGACCGCTGGATGCGACAGGCCGAGAAGCTGGCCGGAATCCCACATCAGGAGGGCGGGCTCTGGCACGCCTACCGGCGCAAGGCGGCCACCGAGCTCAAGCACGCCCCCGACAAGGACGTGATGGAGCTACTCGGCTGGAAGGACCTCCGGTCCCTCAAGTCGGCCTACCAGCACGCCGACCCCGAGACCATGCTCGTGGCCCTCGAGTCGCGTCGGCAGCTACGGGAGGCCCGATGACGTCCGCCATAATCTTTACAGTCCTTGGTCTGGCGCTGGATCTGGCAGGAGCGTTGATCCTTGCTGGGGGCCTTTTCATCACTCCCGAAGAGGCGGTAGAACTCTCGGCAGCCCGATGGTCCGGAAGCACCCTGGATGAGAACCTACGTAACCCTCAGGCCCAGGACCGGCTTAGGCAATCAAAGCGAGCCAAATGGGGAGCCGGATTACTGGCGCTCGGATTTGCGCTCCAGATCATTGGGGCACTGCTTCGATGAGCGGCAAGAGTCCTTACACACTTCCTCACACACCCCTCCCGATCGGGCTCTTTCCCGCATCCGTCTATCCGCTTGTCAGGATTGGC
Source organism: Gemmatimonadota bacterium (assembly GCA_035633635.1). GTDB lineage: Bacteria > Gemmatimonadota > Gemmatimonadetes > JACCXV01 > JAHWKZ01 > JAICNR01. Next base: position 8,850 of record DASQEN010000043.1, read on the forward strand.
TTTGAGGGTGGTGGGCGGTGCAGGATTCGAACCTGCGACCTCCGGTATGTGAGACCGGCGCTCTAACCAGCTGAGCTAACCACCCACGGAAGGACGCCGAAATTACCGCCGGCTCACGACCCGGTCAACGGAAGCGGAGACAGGTTCTGCCGCTCACCGATGCTGTTGAAAAACTGCCGGCAAGTACCCGAAACGCCGGGGAACGTCCCCTCGTACGTGATCGTCCCCACCGCCACGATTTCCCCTTCAGTGACCCGGGCCTCCATGTGCATCTGCCCGGAGAACGTTCCGCCCCCCGGGGCGTCGGCGAGAATCGTCCCGTCCACGGTCATGATCCGAGTCTCCTCGTCGATCGTGCCTGTCAGCGTGGCGTCGTTTCCGAACCGGAACGTCACGTTATCTCCGTCGCGCTCGATCGTGACCTCGCTGCTGAAGCTGCTGCTCTGGCCTGTGCATTCATCGACCGGGATCGAGACGTTGAGATGATAGGTGCCCTCCACGCCGGTGGAGGGGTTGTTGTCGCAACCGGCCGTCATCAGGACGGTGGCCAGCGCGATCGTCCACTTCGAGTGCCCCATGTCCTTTTCTCCCTCTATCGCATTGAGTGGGCCCGGCTGGATTCGAACCAGCGACCCTCGGATTATGAGTCCGGTGCTCTAACCGCTGAGCTACGGGCCCCGCGGTAGCTAAATGAAACTATACCAGCGGGTTGGAGGTTTATGTCCGACGCATTTCGTGGTCGGCGCGCGGGTCGGCGCGAGTCGGAACGTGATGAAACGGAAACCTACAGGTCGTAGAACTGCAGCAGCTCTCGGCACTTCGACGGATGGCGCAGCTTCTTGAGCGCCTTGGCCTCGATCTGCCGCACCCGCTCGCGGGTGATGTTGAAGATCGTGCCGACCTCCTCCAGCGTCCGCGGGCAGCCGTCCCCGATGCCGAAGCGCAACCGAATGATCCGCTCCTCGCGCTGGGAGAGTGAGTTCAGCACTGCGTTCACGTTCTCCTTGAGGAGCGCGAAGCCCGCGTTCTTGGACGGCGAGACCGTGCGGCGATCCTCAATGATGTCGGAGATCTGGGTGTCCTGATCGGTCTGCACGGGACGATCCAGGGAGATTGGCTCCTGCGCGATCTTCAGAACCGCCTTCACCTTCTCGAGCGGCAGGTCAAGCTTCTCCGCGATCTCCTCCGGTGTGGGCTCCCGACCCGTGTGCTGCACGATCCGCCGCGTGTAGCGGTTCACCTTGTTGATCGTCTCGATCATGTGGACCGGGATGCGGATCGTACGAGACTGCTCCGCGATCGCCCGCGTGATCGCCTGGCGGATCCACCACGTCGCGTACGTCGAGAACTTGTAGCCCTTCTCGTAATCGAACTTCTCGACCGCCCGGATGAGCCCGATGTTCCCTTCCTGGATCAGGTCGAGGAACGACATCCCGCGGCCGATGTACTTCTTCGCGATCGACACGACGAGACGAAGGTTCGCCTCGGTCAGGTTGTGACGGGCGTCGTCGCCCTTCTGGATGAGCTCGTCGGCGAGACGCCGCAGCGCGCGCTGCTCATCTGAATCGAGTTGCGCGAGCTTGTCGAGGTGCTTGACGAGAATGTCGCGGAGCTCGGCACCGAGCATGACGAGCTCGCCGAGACGCTCGGCGCCCTCGGCCGGTCCATGGATCTTCGCGTACTGCGGGAGGATCCGGAACGCGAGACGCTCCGGGTCGCGGCGCGCGGCATCGATGAGGGCGACGGTCTCGTCGATGAGGACCTTCGCCTCGTAGCTGATCTCTTTGCTGTTCGCTTCGCCCTGCAGCGGGTCGCGCAGCTTGAGGAGCCGGTTTGCGACGCGCTTCAGCTCCTTGCCGCCTTCCTCGTCGCCGAGCGTGAAGCGGAGCGACTTGTTCGTGAAGCGTGTGGCCTCGTCGACGAACTCCTTCGGGCGTCCGAGGGCCATGCGCTTCTTGACCTCGACGCCGAGCTCGTACAGATGGATCACCGACAGCGCCGGCGACACCAGCGCCTGCTCGCCGAGCTCGATCGACTTGGCGAGGTTGACCTCCTCCTCCGCCGTGAGCAGAGGGACCTTGCCGATCTCCTTGAGGTACATGCGGACCGGGTCGTCGACGCTGATGAGGTCCGAGGCGAGGACCGATGCGATCGAGTCCTCGCGCTGGAGCTCCTCGGTCTCTTCCTCTTCCTCCTTGACCTGCGCCCACGTGGGCGAGCGCTCGGCCTCGAGGATCTCGACGTTGTTGTCGTCGAGCGTCGTAAGGAGCTCTTCGATCTCCCCGGGCTCCGCGTCGGGGATGGCCCGGACGATGTCTTCCTGCGTGACGTAGCCCTGCTGGCGGCCACGCGCGATCAGGCGCTCGGCAGCCTCGCGGTGCTCCGGATGGATACCGCGCTGCTCAGGCGCCGCCGGTGTGGCTGTTGTCGTTTCCTTGATCTTGGTGCTGCTCTTCATTCATCCCTCTCGTCGGCGTCCGCCGCGTGTAAGACCGTGTGCCGCTCCCGTCGGTGCATGAGCTCCGCGAGCTCGTCCGCCAGCCGAGCGACCTCTCCGTCCACCGCACCCGCGTCGCCGCCGTTGCCTCGCGCAAGCTGACCCTGCGCGTTCTTCATACGGCGCCGCACGTTCCGTTCCCGAAGAGCCAGCGCGGCGATTTCGATCGCCTGGGCGACGTCGACTTCGCCTTCGAGCTCAGGCGCTGATACGCCAAGGGCCGCAGCTTTGGCGGCCAGATGAGCCGGCAGGTCAGAAGTCGGATGCTTCCCCGCTTTGAGCCATTCGAACATCGCTCGGTGGTCGGGGTCGTCGAGGTCGCCGAGGTCGATTTCTGTGCGCGCCGCTTCTTCTGGAAATCGGATCAATAGTGCCATTAGGTAACGCTCCGCGGGGGCCGTTTGTTTCGCGGGAGTCTCATTGGCTCCGATGACCGGGCGCTGGACCGGCGGCGGCGCGGCGGCGGCCTCGCGGCGAAGCGACTCCTGCTCGAGACCGGTGAGCTTCGAGAGCGTCCCCAGGTAGAGCTCGCGCGTGAGCGGATCCGGCTCGCCGCCGACGAGCGGCAGGGCCTCGGCGAGAAACCGGCGCCTGCCGTCGGCCCGTTCGAGATCGCTTCGCGCGGAGATGCGGTCGAGCACGAACTCGAGCACCGGCTTGGCCTCCCCCAGGAGCGCTCGAAGGCGCTCGGGGTCCCGCCGCGCCAGCACGTCGGGGTCGGTGTCGGTCGGAAGGACCGTGACGTAGACGGATAGGCCCGTCCGGGCGGTGACCGATCCGCGACCGGCCCGGCGGACGGCGCGCTGGACCTGCTGGGCGAGGTCAATGCCTCGCCGCTCGGCGGAGTTCTGCCCGGCGGCGTCTCCGTCGAAGGCGACGATCGCGCGCTCGATCCGCATCGCGTCGAGCACGTGGTACTGGTCCTCGGTGAGGGCCGTGCCCATCGACGCGACCGCGTTCTCGAAGCCGGCCTGGTGCAGGGCGATGGCGTCGAAGTACCCCTCGACGATCACGGCGGCGCGCTCCTTCCGGACCGCGCTCCGGGCGGCATCGAGGGCGTAGAGGGTCGCCGACTTGTTGAAAAGGACGGTCCCCT
>DASQEN010000044.1:0-13601 GCA_035633635.1 Gemmatimonadota bacterium
AAGTCGCCACCGACATCCTCAGCAAGGTCGGCAGTACCCTGCCCAGGGATTGAAGCTTTCGTGATCACACCGATCCGCGCCTCCACCCGCCGCGGGAGCCTGCTGCTCGAGCGGCTCCACGAAGCCGTGATCGTCGCCGACGGCGCCATGGGAACCGCGCTCTATGAGCGCGGGGTGTTCATCAACCAGTCTTTCGACGCACTCTGCCTGACAAGGCCAGACCTGGTCGCGGAGGTTCACCGGGAGTACCTGAGCGCCGGCTCGGAGCTGCTCGAGACGAACTCGTTCGGCGCCAACCGCGCGCGGCTCGCAGGCCACGGGCTCGAGGAGCAGGTGCGGGAGATCAACGCCGCCGCCGTACGGCTGGCGCGCGAGGCGGCCGGCGACGGAGCCTGGGTCGGGGGATCGATGGGGCCGGTCGGCGTGGCCAGCCAGGTCGCGGGGCAGTTCGGCCCCGAAGACCTCGAGCGGATCTTCGGGGAGCAGGCCGAAGCGCTGCTCGAGGCCGGGGTAGACGCCTTCGTCGTGGAGACGATCCCGTGGCTGATCGAGATGGAGGCGGCGCTCAACGCGATCCGTCGGCTCGACCCTGAAATCCCGGTGATCGCCATGATGACGTTCACCGAGGAGGGGGAGACCCAGGGCGGCGAGACCCCCGAGGCCGTTATCGAGCGACTGACCGCCGCGGGCGCGGACGTGATCGGTGCCAACTGCTCTGTCGGACCCAAGCCGATGCTGGACGTGATCGCGAGAATGACGCGGCCGAACACGCTCCTCGCCGCGATGCCCAACGCCGGACTGCCGCAATCGGTAGAGGGGCGCCTCCTGTACATGGCGAGCGCGGAGTACTTTGGCAAGTACGCCCGCCGCTTCGTCAAGGCCGGCGTGCGCTTGCTGGGTGGCTGCTGTGGCACGACGTCCGAGCACGTTCGCCAGATGAAGCGCGAGGTCGCCGGGTTCGTGCCGGATCGACGAAGCCGCAGCCCCGCGGGAATCGAGGCCATCGCCGCCGTCCCGAAACGCTCGGCCCTGGCGGTCGAGGAAAGGACGCCGCTCGCTCGGCGCCTCTCGGAGCCCGGCGCGTTCGTGACCTCGGTTGAGCTGACCCCGCCCAAGAGCGCCGAGCTCAGCGAACTGATCGAGGCTGTGCGGCGGCTAGCGAGCGCGGGCGTCGACGCGGTGAACATCCCGGAGTACGCGCGCATCTCGCCGCGGCCGACACCGCTGGCGATCGCGCGCGCGATCCGTGACGCGGTGCCGGGAATCGAGACGATCATTCACTACTGCTGCCGCGACCGGAACCTGTACGGCATGCAGGCGGATCTTCTGTCCGCCCACGCGCTGGACGTGAAGGACGTGCTGATCATCACCGGAGATCCACCCAAGGCGGGGGAGTACGCGGTGCCTACGGCGGTCTTCGACGTCGATTCGATCGGGCTGACCCGCGTGGCCGCTGGCCTCGGCCGCGGCATCGACGCGGCGGGCAGGGAGACCGGCGTCCCGCTGGCCCTCCACATCGGCGTGGGGGTGAACCCCGGGGCGGTCGACATCCAGCGCGAGATCGATCGCTTCCGCCGCAAGCTCGAAGCGGGTGCCGAGTTCGCGATGACCCAGCCGATCTACGACCCCGCTCTCCTGGAGTCATTCCTGGACGCACTCGGCGAGCCGCCGATCCCGATCCTGGTGGGCATCCTGCCACTGCACTCCTACCGCAACGCCGAATTCCTGCACAACGAGGTTCCGGGGATGCGGATCCCGAGCGCGGTGCGCGAGCGCATGCGCGCCGCGGAGGGAAAGGATGCCGCGCGGACCGAAGGCGTGGCGATCGCCCGCGAGGCGCTGGCGGGCGTGAAGGAGCTGCCGGGGGTCCGGGGAGCGTACGTCATGCCGCCGTTCGGTCGCTACGAGCTCGCCCTGGAAGTCCTCCGGCGCTGACGTTGTCGGTCGACCTTCACTCTCACACCACGGTTTCCGATGGCGCGCTGTCCCCGGCGGAGCTGGTCCGACTGGCATCCAGCCATGGACTCTCGATGCTCTCCATCACCGATCACGATGCGATCGACGCGGTGGAGGAGGCGCGCCGAGCGGCCCCGGCGGGACTCGAGATCCTGACGGGCGCGGAGCTCACCGTGCACGTCGCCGATCGGGAGGCGCACATCCTCGCGTACGGGGTCGATCCACGCGACCCCGCGCTTCGCGCCTCGCTCGACGACCTCGCTCGACGTCGCGTCGAGCGCGCGCGAGCGATCGTGACGAAGCTCGTGGAGCTGGGAGTGGAGATCGAGTTCGAGGATGTCCAGGCGGCGAGCGGGGAAGGTACGATCGCGCGGCCCCACATCGCGCGCGCTCTCGTCGATCGTGGCCATGCGGGCTCGCTCGACGAAGCGTTCCGCCGTTGGCTTGGGCGTCACGCCCCGGCGTTCGTCCCCAAGGATGCCCTGTCGCCGCGCGACGCGTTCGACCTGATCAAGGCAGCGGGCGGCGTGGCCTCGCTCGCGCATCCGGGGACGTTCCGGCGCGATGACCTGATCCCCGTCCTGGTCGAGGCCGGACTCGAAGCGCTCGAAGTGCGACACACAGAGCATTCTGCCGCCCGCGTCCGCCACTACGAAGCGCTCGCGCGCGACCTCGACTTGATGCCCACTGGAGGCTCGGATTTTCACGGAACACCCGGCCACCGCAGCCGTCTCGGGATCCCCTCGATCCCCGACGCGTGGGGGGAAGCACTCGTTGCCCGCATCCATACCCCGCGTTAAGCTTCCGCCCCCATGAAAGCCGGCACCGCCACTCCTTCCCTGGCGACGATCCAGGGCCTGGTCCACGACGTCCTCGATGGCGTGATCGCGCACATGAGCCAGGTGCTGGAGGCCGACGTCCCGTTCATCAACGAGATCTCGTTCCATCTCCAGCAGATGCGGGGAAAGCTCTTCCGGCCGGTCCTGCTGTCGCTGTGTAATCGCGTGGAGGAAGATCCCGACCCGCGGGAGATTTCGCTGGGCTCTGTGATCGAGATCATCCACCTCGCCTCGCTGGTGCATGACGATTCGATCGACGAGTCCGCCCTTCGGCGCGGAATGCCCACGCTGAACAGCAAGTGGGATCACAAGGTCTCGGTGATCATGGGGGATTACCTATACTCCCGGGCGATGTCCGAGATCACCCGTCTCGGCGATCTGGAGCTGATCGGCCTCGCCGCGCGCGTCACTAACGACCTCACGATCGGCGAGATGGTCGAGATCGCGCACCACCGGAAGCTCGTTGAGGATCCCGCGCAGTACTTCTACCTGATTGAGAAGAAGACCGCGAGCCTGGTCGCCACCGCGTGCGAGATGGGCGCCGTGATCGGCGCGCCCGGTCACCGTGACGAGCTTGCGGCATACGGGCACCGACTGGGAATGGCGTTTCAGCTCGTGGACGACCTTATGGATTACGGCGGAGAGCAGGCGGTGATGGGGAAGCCGGCGGGGTCGGACCTCAAGGAGGGCCAGGCGACGTTCCCCCTGCTTGCGGTCCTGCCGCGGCTGTCGCCGGCCGAGCGCAGGGACGTGCACGAGGTCTTTCGCCCGGGCGGCGGTGCTTCCGCGGACGCAATCGAGCGCGTCGTGGATCTGGTTCATGAAAGGGGAGGGATCGAAGCGACCCGCCGCATCGCCGCGGAGTACGCGGCGAGTGCGCGAGAGGCGCTGTCTCTGGTCCCCGAGACTCCCGCTCGGGAGGTGCTCGAAGCGGCCGTCGACTATGTCCTCGCCCGTGATCGGTAGCAAGGCGTTGAATCTGAGCCGTTTTGAACGCCCTGCCTCTTCACCAATTACGCGTTAGCGAGCGATGCACCGCAAGAACCTGAAGATCTATACGATCGTGTTGACGGGGGGTTTGCTGGTTGGTAGCTTGATCGGAGAGCTACTCGCCCGGTTTCTCCCGGCGGGAGTGGCGCGGGACTTTTTCACGACGTCCGTGGTCGGGCACCTTGGACCGATCTCCCTGGACCTGGTCGCCGTGGGGCTGACGCTCGGGCCGCTCACCCTGTACGTGAATATCATCAGCCTGGTGGGGATCGCGCTCGCGGCGTACCTCTACCGGGCTTTTTTCTAGGAGGTCTACATGTTCGGGCAGATAGGCATGCAGGAGATCCTCCTCATCCTCTTCATCCTGCTTCTGCTGTTCGGGGCGAAGCGGCTGCCCGAGCTCGGTCAGTCCCTGGGAAAGGGCATCCGCGAGTTCAAGCGCGGGGTCAGCGAGATCAAGGAAGACCTGGAAGAGGACAGCAAAAAAAAGCCGCAGTAGCGGCTGCCTCCCGCCGGATCCTCATGCGCCCAGCAGCTGGGCGCGACGATCCTCGATCTGCGCGGCCGCGCGCCGCGCCTCGAACCACGCGTTGAAGCGTTCCCGCATCTTCTCCCCACGCAGTTCCTGGCGGAGCATTTCCTTTTCGCGCTGGAAGGCTTCCTCGTCGGCCGGCTGATGGTCGATCAATCGGAGGAAGTAGAGCCCCCGGCTGGACTCCATCGGACCGGCTGTCTGGCCCTGAGCCAGGCCGAACGCGGCGCCTGCCACCGGGGAGCCGCTGCCGATCCCCGGAATGTTGTTGAGCCGCGTGAACCAGTCTGTGGCGGTCACCTGTAACCCGAATCGAGCGGCGGCGCTCTCGAGCCCCTCCGCACGGATGACGTCGGCGACCTGGGGAGCGATCTCGCGCGTCCGCTGGAGCTTCTTCTGTCGCCCTAGCTCGGCGCGGATCTCGTCGGCTACCAGATCCACTGCCACGTATCCCTCGGGATAGCGCTCCTCGACCTGCACGACGTAGAACGAGCCCTCACGTTCGAGGGCGCCGCTCACCGCTCCCTTCTCGTTCGCGAAGATGAAGTCGGTCAGCTCGGCGGCGGATCCGAGACCCGGAACGACCAGCCCCTTTTCGAACACGGGCGGCTCCTGGACCTCGAGACCCTTGCGCGAAGCCGCGTCCGCGAACGCGCCCGGCGCTGCGGAGGCCTCCCGCGCGAACTCCTGTGCCGCCCCGCGAACCCCGTCGCGGGCATCGGCGCTGGGTTCTACAGTCAGCAGGATCTGCCGCAGCTGAGCCTGGCCCTCGTGGCGGGCCTCCAGCTTGAGGACGTGCCAGCCGAACGGCGTCCGGACCGGTTCGGAGACCTGGCCCTCGGACATCCCCGCCACCGCGGCCTGGATCGCGGGATCGAGCGCCTCCGGGCGCATCCACCCGATGTCGCCGCCGTTGGCCGAGGAGATGGGGTCGTCGGAGTTTTTACGAGCGAGCGCGGCGAAGTCGGCCCCCTCCGCACGGGCGGCGGCCGCGAGCGAGTCGGCATTGTCCTTCGCCGCGGTCGAGTCGGCGGCCGTCACCTGCGGCTCGAACTCGACGTAGCGGGCGTGCGCGCTCTCGCCGCGGCGGTACGACTCCTTGTGGTCCTCATAGTACCGGCGGAGCTCCTCCGGGGTGATCTCGGCGGCAGCGTCGCGCGCCAGGACGTCGGGGTCGAGGTACAAGTACGCGATCTTCGCGCGCTCATTGCGGTCGCGATACGCTTCCCGCGCCTCGGCCTCGGTCACGACGGTCCCGGCGATCACTTGCTCCTGGAGCTTCTGGATCGGCAGCGTTCCCCGCAGCTGGCGCTCGTACTCGACCCACGTCTGCTCGAGCGTGGGGTCAGCGAGGGCCGCCTGGTACTTGGCCAGGTCGAACTGACCGTCGGTCTGGAAAGCCGGCATGGCGGCCAGGTCGGGGGGTGGGTTGTACTTGATGTACTCGACGAGCTCACTGTCCGTGACGCGAATCCCGCGCTCCTGGGCCTCGTATCGGAGGAGCGTCAGGTTCACGACGTCCTCCCACGCCTGCTGCTCGATCTGTTCGAGCTGCTCGCGCGAAAGCCCGTCCGGCGACTGGGCCTGGGCCTGCTCATAGAGGATCTGGTACTGACGCTGGTAGTCGTCCACCGATATGTCCGCCCCATCGACGGAGCCGAGGGATGTCCCGCTCGCCTGCTGCGAGGAGCGACCGGAAAGGTCCATGCCCCACTCGAACACCATCAAGCCCACGAAAGCGATGGAGACGAGGACCATGATCACCTTCGTGGATTGGCGCAACTGCTGCATCATGGCTGAGCCGCCCTGAGCTGAGGTATCGATCTGTCGGTCATGGATTCGTTCCGGGAAAGTCCGGGGCTGCGGCCGAAGATGCCCGATCTCCGCGTTGCGCATCCTGAGCCGCCGCGTGCGAAAAAGCTAACCCCGCAGTGCGGGGGCGTCGAGTCGTTGACCCGCGGGACTGCCTCTGGATATACTCCGGTTCCATGGCCGAAGGTTCCTCCGAACGCTCTGCTCGAGCCGACAGCGGCGAGATCGCCACCTCCACGCTGGCCGAGATCTACGCGCAGCAGGGCCTGCTGGGCCGGGCGTTGTCGATCTACCGGCGCATGCTGGCGCGGACCCCCGAGGACGCCGAGATCGCAGGCCGCATCCAGAGTCTGGAGCGTCGAATCGCCGAGACCGGCCCGGAACCCGATGGCCCGCCCGAGCCGCGCGCCGATCGCGAGCGGCTCCCGTGGGATCCTCCCCCGGACGACGAGGGCCAGAAGGCCGGGGTGGAGGAGCCGGACGGGATGGCAGACGGGATGGGGGAACCCGCAACCGATCAGGCGGTGGTCGACGCCCCGCGGAGGGTGGGACCGATCGACTCGCGGGCATTCGAGGTGTGGCTGGAGGGACGATGACGCCTCCTCCCTCGACGGCGACGAACATGCGGGCACCGGCCGGCCCGGTCGAACGGCGCGCGTTCGCGCGCGAGCGGATCACCGCCGCGGACCTCGACGCATTGCTCGTACTCGCGCTACCGAACATCCGCTACTTGAGCGGTTTCTCCGGGTCGGCCGGCCTGCTGGTCGTGCGCACCGAGCCGCCGGACGTCTTCTTCACCGATTTCCGCTACGAATCGCAGGTTGCCGCAGAGCTCGACGGGTCGATCGAAGTCCGGATCGAGACCGAGGGCCTGCTGAAGGTGGCGCGTGAGTTCCTGACGGGGCAGGAAGCGGCACGGGTGGCATTCGAACGCGAGCAGCTCACCTATCGGGGATGGGCCGAGTGGTCGCAGACCGAGGGGCCCGCCCTGGTGCCGGTGGCGGAATGGGTCGAAGAAGCGCGAGCTGTGAAGTCCGCGGCCGAGATCGACACGATCCGCAGGGCCTGCCGGGTCGCAGACGAAACATTCGAACGGATGCTCGACGAAGTCCGCCCCGGCATCACCGAACGCGAGCTTGCGGCCCGGCTGGAGCTCGAGCTGGCCGAGCGGGGCGCGCAGGGGGCCTCCTTCGATACCATCGTCGCGTTCGGGGAACGTTCCGCTCTTCCTCACGCGAGACCGGGGTCGCGGGAGCTCCGTCGTGGAGAGCTCGTCCTGTTCGACTTCGGAGCCGTGGTAGACGGCTACGTCAGCGACATCACCCGGACTGTGTCGTGTGGCGATCCCCCGTCCGAAATGCGCGAAGTCTACGCGATCGTCCTGGGGGCGCAGGATGCGGCGCTCCGTGGGGTCCGGGCGGGCATGTCGGGTCCGGAAGCGGACAGCTTGGCTCGCGACGTGATCGAAACCGCCGGTTACGGCCCGCGCTTCGGCCATTCGCTGGGCCATGGAATCGGGCTTGAAGTGCACGAGGCGCCACGGCTGGGCAAGAAGAGTGAGGACCGGCTCGCGCCCGACATGACGGTCACGATTGAGCCCGGCATCTACCTGGAGGGGATCGGGGGGGTGCGGATCGAGGACGACGTGGTGATCGGCGAGTCCGGACTAGAGGTGCTCTCAGGCGCCCCAAAGGACGAGCTCATCGTCCTCTGACGCCGAGGAGGACACGAGAAGCGCAACGCCGAGATCGGCCATTTTCAACAGCCTGCTAATCCTCCTCGCGTTTCGTGTATTCGTACGTGTACGCATAGTACCCCTGCGAGCCGTATCGCCTGTCGTTCGGGCTGAGATCGTTCAGGATCGTCCCCTTCACCCTCGCATTCACGTTCCTTAGCTGCATCATCGCGAACTCGAGCGCGCCCACCTCGGTCTGGCTCGCGCGCGCGACGACGAGCACTCCGTCGACATGGGGAGCGATCACCGCCGCATCCGTGACCACCGTCAGTGGAGGTGAGTCGATCAGGACGACGTCATAAAGCTTGGCCAGGGAATCGAGCGCGGCCCGAAGACGGCTCGATCCGAGGAGTTCAGCTGGATTCGGGGGATAGGTCCCGGATGTCATCACATCGAGGTTGACGTCGGTGTCGATCGCGGCGGTGTGGATGACCTCTTCGAGCGCCAGGTTCTCGACCAGGACGTTGGAAAGCCCGGGTCGCTTGGGAAGCTTGAAGACCCTGTGGAGCACGCCGCGCCTCAGATCCGAGTCGATCAGCAGGACCTTCAACCCCTGGTGCGCGAAGACCGCCGCGAGGTTGACTACGCTGGTGGTCTTGCCATCCCCTTCGCGCGAGCTCGTCACCACGATCGTTCGCGGCACTTGATCGGGAGTGGCGAAGGTGATGTTTGTACGCAGGCTCCGGAAGGCCTCCGCGACCGTGTTCTGGGCGTCCTGGCTCACGATCAGGCGAGACGCGTAATCCTGCTGAGGGTCCGGGGCGGCGGGCGGACCCGAGCGAGCCATCCCTGGCAGGAACTTCCGCCGCCCGTTGGTCAGCTGGTAGTTCCTCAGGTGCGGGATCATCCCCAGCACCGGAACGCCGGTCAGAAGCTCGACTTCGTCCGCCGTGTGGATCGTGTTGTCGAGGTGCTCGCGTCCGAACGCGGCGGCGATGCCCACCAGCAGGCCCAGGCCGAGGGCCAGCAGGAGGTTCCGGACCTTGTGGGGGCGCACCGGCTTGGTGGGGACGATCGCGGGATCGATGACGGTGGCGTACGGGGTCTCGACCGCCTGTGCAATCTGGGCCTCCTTGAGATCGGTCTGGAGGAGGCCGAAGATCCCTTCGAGCAGTGTCGTCTGTCGCTGGAGGCGCTGGTACTCCACCTCTTTACCGGGGAAATCCGCCAGATGCGCCGAGCCCTCCTTCAGCTGGGCTTCGATCGTGGCGAGTTGAGAGTCGAGGTTCTTCAGGTAGGTTCCGGTCAGGTGCCGGAGCTCCTGCTCGACACCGTGGATCCGGCCGGTGAGGGTCTGGACATCGGGATCGTCGGGCTTGCGGCGATCGAGGAGCGCTGCGCGCTCGTTCTCGAGCATGATGAGCGTGGAGAGCATCTGCGAGGCGCCGGTGTTCTGCGCCAGCCCGGGATAGGCCATCACCCGTCGGGCCGGAGACGGCAGCAAGGGGTCGCGCTGCTGGGCGCCCGCCTCGTCCAGCTCGATAAGCAGCCCGGCGAGGGAGGTGCGCTCCGACTGGATGAGGTCGTGCTGGACCTCGATCGATGCGAAGCGCTCGATCGAGGATGCGCCTTCCTCCGTCAGGCTGACGATCTTCTCCCGCTCACGGAAGTCGCGCAGCGCGTTTTCGGCTTCGCGCAGCTGGGTGCTCAGCGTGTCGATCTGACGGTCGAGGAACTCGATCGTGCTGCTGGCCTCTGTCCTCTGCACGGAGCGCCGGTACTCCCGGAACCCGTTCGCCAGCCTGTTTGCGGTCTTGGCGACGAACTGCGGGTCAGGGGCTTCGAACCGAATCTCGATGATGCTCTGGTCGCGGCTCGGCCGCTGGACCGAGAGTCCGCGGCGGATCTCCGCCACGACCGCGTCCAGGCCGCGGGTGACGAACCGGATCCGATCGTTGGACATCGCCTTCGGTGACAGCGTAAAGGACAGGTCGCCCAGGCGGATCGGGCTGCCCGGGGCCGCGGTCGCAATCTCGCGTCCCTCCCCGTCGAGGACATCGAAGGCCGAACCGTCGCGCCGGAGGGTGTAGGTGGCCGGGCGAGCATCGTACGGGAGCCGCACGTCCCCGAACAGCTCCGACAGGGACACCTCGCGCGGCTCGTGGAGCCGGAATCGCATGTCGAGCGACTCCGCGACCGACTGGGCCATCATGCGGCTCGACAGTACGGCCATCTCGGTCTCGATCGCGCTGCTGTTCTGGAACAGGGTCAGGTTGAGCTCGCCGGCGGTGGAGCTCGACCGGCCGTCCTCGTTGATGCGGAGGGTCGTGAACGACTGATAGTAGGGGGTGGCCCGGGAGTTGTACAACAAGGCCAGACCGATGGCGACCAGCGCGCAGGCCAGAATCAGCAGCTTGTTTCGCTGGACGAGCCCCCAAATCGACCGCAGGTCGATGTCGAGCTCCTCCTCCTCGTAGCCCTGGTGCTGCGGGCCCGAAGGCTCGTAGGGGTCCTCGTAAGGACGCAGCCCACGTCCGGGCGGAAGCGCGCGATTCATGGGAGAAGCCTCTCGGGTCGGATGACGGGCGTTGAAGGTTCGTCTGTTCGCACGACGACAATGGAATCTGCCAGAATCGGGCGCTGCGGACAAGGCGTCGGCTTCGGTTGTTCGGTGCGGAGGCGGGTTCTATATTAGGTTGTCTTTCGCCGACCTTCTCGATTGAGACATCCTCGACGGAAACCACACGAGTACGCATGGCGACGACGGCCGATTTCCGCAACGGGATGGTGCTGAAGCTGGACGGCGACCTCTGGCAGGTTGTCTACTTCCAGCACGTCAAGCCTGGCAAAGGGGGAGCGTTCGTGCGGACGAAGCTCAAGCGCGTCGAGACCGGGCAGGTGGTGGAGCGCACCTTCCGCGCGGGGGAGAGAGTGGAGGACGTTCGGCTGGAGCGGCGGTCGATGCAGTACCTCTACGCCAGCGATCACTTCGCACACTTCATGGATACCCAGAGCTACGAGCAGCACCCCGTGAACGAGGATCTCCTCGAAGATCAGAAGCCCTATCTCAAGGAGAACGTCGTTTGCGACGTCCTCGTCCACGATGGCCGGATCATCGGCGTCGAGCTTCCGAAATTCATCGAGGCCCAAGTGGTGGAGACAGATCCCGGAGTGCGCGGAGATACGGCCTCGGGGGGAACCAAGCCGGCGAAGATCGAGACCGGAGCGGTCGTTCAGGTGCCCTTGTTCATCGAGCGCGGGGAGGTCATCCGCGTCGATACGCGGACCAACGCATACCTGGAGCGCGTATCGTGAATTCCGATGAGCTGAGGGAGCTGATCCGGCTCGTCGAGGAGAGCGACATCGACGAGCTGGAGGTCGGCCGTTGGGGCCGCACGGTCCGGATCGTCAAGCGTCGGTTGAATCCCGCAGGCGATATGGGGGCTCCCCAGACGCCCCATGCCTCCGCCCAGCCGATCCAGGCCGCCGCGTCTGCGACGACAGGGGGCGGGGACGGGGACGAGAAGCCGGGGCCCGAGCACTACGTCGTCGAGTCTCCCATGGTCGGGACGTTCTACCGCGCGCCCGCCCCGGAAGCGCCACCCTTCGTCGAGGTCGGTGACAGTGTTCGTGTCGGCCAGACGCTCTGCATCCTGGAGGCGATGAAGCTCATGAATGAGCTGCAGTCGGAAGTGAACGGAGTAGTGAGGGCGATCCTGGCGGAGAACACCGCGCCCGTCGAGTACGGGCAGCCGTTGTTCGAGATCGAGACCCGCTGAGGGCGCGGCGATGGATCTGAAGGAAATCCTCCGATCGATGCTGCAGCATGAGGCCTCCGATCTCCATCTGAAGGTCGGGGCTCCTCCCGTCGTTCGCCTGCTGGGGCAGCTGATCCCCATGGATCATCCCACGCTGACGCGCGAGGACATGGACGAGGTCGTCGCCGATCTGACGAACGACCAGCAGCGCGCCGAGTTCGAGCGCATTCGAGAGCTGGACTTCGCCGTAGGTATCCCTCAGCTGGGACGTTTCCGTGTCAACCTCGGGCAGCAGCGCGGCACGCCGACAGCCACGCTTCGCAGCATCCCGGTGTCCGTCAAGTCGCTGACTGCGCTCCACCTGCCTCCCATCGTGGGTGCGCTGGCGCTGCGCGCGCGCGGGATCATCCTGCTCACCGGCATCACGGGCAGCGGGAAGACGACGACCCTTGCAGCGATGGTCGAGCACATCAATTCCAACCGGCGGCTCAAGATCGTGACGATCGAGGATCCCATCGAGTTTCTGATCCGCGACAACAAGTCGTTCGTGACGCAGCGCGAGGTAGGGGTCGACACGGCCGACTTCGCCACCGGCCTGCGGCACGTCCTGAGGCAGGACCCGGATGTCCTGATGATAGGCGAGATCCGCGACGCCGAGTCGATGGATATCGCCCTGAAGGCCGCCAACACCGGGCACCTCGTGTTCGCCACCCTGCACACGACCGACGCCGTGCAGACGGTCCAGCGCATCATGACGTTCTTCTCGCCCGAGCGCCATCAGGAGGTCCGCTCGCTCCTGGCCGAGAACCTGCAGGGCGTGGTTTCGCTGCGCCTGATCCGCACGGCCGACGGCAAGGGACGGGTCCCCGCCTGCGAGGTGATGGTTCTGACCGAGGCGATCCGGGACTTCCTGCACAGCGGGGATCGGCCCGCGAAGATCGCGGAGCTGATCGCGGAAGGCGGCGTGCAGTACGGGATGCAGACCTTCGATCAGAGCCTCATGCAGCTCTATCAGGAGGGCAAGATCGACCAGGAAGAGGCGCTCTCCAACGCCACCAACAGCTCGGAGTTCGCCCTCAAGCTGAGAGGCATCGAGGGCACCAGCGGCCGCGTCTGGGGCGAAGGCGACTGACCTCCGAGCTTTCCAACGACTCCATTCTGCGTATCTACGAAACGCTCTCACGGATAGCCGGGCCCCCAGGCGCGGATCTTGCAATAGCTGCGAGCGCTGCGCTGGCTGGAGGGCTGGCGGCGATGGAGCTGTACGGGCGGGACGACCTGGCAATAGAGGACCCCACGGGCCGCGGACCCGTCACGGCGGCGGACCGCGCCAGCCAGGAGGCGATCCTGGAGGTGCTGGGCCGCCACCGAGGCGACGAGCCGGTGCTGAGCGAGGAAGCCCCGGCTCCGTCCGGCCTTGCAGACAGCCGGTTGTGGATCGTCGATCCGCTCGACGGCACGCGGGAGTTCATCGACCGGATCGGCGAGTTCAGCGTGATGGTGGGCCTGGCAGTGGAAGGGGAGGCGCGCCTCGGAGCGGTCTATCAGCCTGCCACCGACCGCCTGTTCGCCGGGGCTTTGGGGGTTGGGGCGTGGGTGGTGGAGCAGGCGTGCGGTCGGGCTCCCGCCAGCCCGCTGGTTGTCGGGAAGGTCCGGTCGCCGCTGCGCTTCGTCCGCTCCCGCTCTCATCCTGACGAGCGAATCCGTCGCCTCGAGGCGGCGCTGGGAAAAGTGGAGGTTATCTTGTCTGGGTCGGCGGGAAGCAAATGTGCGCTGATCGCCTCGGGTGCCGCCGACCTCTACGTCCATCCCGTCCCGTTTCTCAAGGAATGGGACACCTGTGCGCCGGAGGCGATGCTGCGTGCGGCGGGAGGACGGGTCACCGATTGCCACGGAGACGCCCTCCGCTATGGCAAGATCCACCCCGCCCAGCCGGGCGGGATCTTCGCCGCCCATCCGGCGGCATGGGAATCCGCGCTCCCGATCGTTCGGGAGATCGCGAACGATAACCGGATCGAATAGGAAGGAAATGGTAATGG
>DASQEN010000045.1:0-19539 GCA_035633635.1 Gemmatimonadota bacterium
CATGTTCGAACGGTCTGTATCTGGATGGAACCCTCGGGGGAGGGGGGCACGCAGAGGCGATTCTCGTGGCCTCCTCGCCCGCTGGGCGTTTGATCGGGCTGGATCGCGATCCACAGGCGATAGAGCGGACCCGAGCCCGACTCGATCGATTCGGGGACCGGGTCGAACTGCACGAGCGGAACTTCGCGGAGATCGACGGGTCGCCGGAACTGGCATCGGTTCGACTGGACGGCGCTCTGCTCGACCTCGGCGTGAGCAGCGCACAGATCGACGAAAAGGCGCGCGGCTTCAGTTACCAGCAGGACGCTCCACTGGATATGCGGATGGGGCCCAGAGGGGAGCCTGCACGGGACTTGTTGACGCGCGCCGATATCGACGACCTCACCGGAATCATCCGGCGCTACGGTGAGGAGCGTCATGCACGCCGAATCGCGCTCGCGATCGTCCGTGAGCGCGACCGGCATCCCATCGAGACGACGGGCCGGCTGCGCGAGATCGTGGAACGGACCGTGCCGCGGTCGGAACATCCGCTGAAATCGGTCGCGCGCGTCTTCCAGGCCTTCCGGATCGCGGTCAACGAAGAGCTCGAGGCGCTTTCCTCCGGGCTCCCGCAGATCGCCGAACGGCTCGTGGAAGGAGCGCGGCTCGTCGTCATATCCTATCACTCCCTCGAGGATCGCATCGTCAAGCGATACTTCCGCGACCTCGCAGCCGATTGCGTGTGCCCCCCGGACTTTCCCGTCTGCCGTTGCGACAAGCGCTCGGAGGCGGTCATCCTGACTCCCCGCCCCGTGATGCCCGAGCAAGCCGAGGCGGACAGGAATCCGCGCGCCCGCAGCGCGCGGCTGCGGGCCATCGAGCGGCGCGCCGCCGCGTAACCGCGCCGAAGGAGAAGCCGTGAACGCATACGTACGCGAGTACCAGAAGATCGAGAGCCGGACCCGTCGCCGGGACAATTTCCTGCTGCGCTACCTGCCGATCCTGCTGCTATTGGCGGCGGGAATCGTGGTGGGCAAGATCTACCTGCAGTCGGTGGCGATCCGCTGGTCGCGCGAGTTGATCGAACGCAACGAGGCCGCGCGGGATCTCGAACTACAGAACCAGGAGCTGACACGCGCGATCGCCGGTCTCAAAGCTCGGTCGCGGGTGGCGCGCGACGCCGCCGATCGACTGGGCATGATCGTCCCGCGCGAGCAGGACGTCGTCTGGCTGCCTGTTCCCGCGCGGGCGCCCGTCTCCGCGGTCGTCGATGCCGGGGAACAGAAGGAAGGGCCCGCAGCGGTCATGCACGAGTGGCTCGACGCGCTGTGGCAGGAGGAAGCACTCGCGCTGACGAGCCAGTAGCCCGGCCGTGGGCCCCGGCCGCGAAGGTCACTCACACCGTGATCGCAGGCAGGGATGGAACCTCAGCGCCTGAACCTCGCCCGTCGCCGCCAGGCGTGGCTCTACGGGATCCTGCTGCTCTTCGGGGTTCGCCTTGCGTGGGCTTTCGTCGACATCCAGGTCGTTTCCCACGCCGAGTATCTGAAAGACGCCCAGCAACAGCAGAAGAAGCGGGTCGAGATCCCGCCCAAGCGAGGCATCATCGAGGATCGCAACGGCGTCCCGCTGGCCGTCAATCGCGAGCAGTACGCGATCTACCTCGTTCCGCGACACATCGTCGACGTCGACCGGTTCGTGGAGCGGTTCACCGAGATCGTCCCCTTCGACGGGCGCGCGTTGCGCGAGCGGGTCGCCGAGGGCGGATGGTACCTGCGCCTCGTGAAGGGGATCTCGCGGGAGACGGTCAAGCGGCTGGAAGAAGCGGACATCGACGGCGTGGGAGTCGAGTCCTACCAGGTTCGCCATTATCCCTATGGTGACCTGGCGGATGATCTGCTGGGACGGGTGGATGTCGACAACGTGGGGATCGAGGGGATCGAGCTGTTCTACGACGAGGTGCTGCGTGGAAAGCCCGGCTTCACGATCCACCAGCGCGACGCGCTGGGCAAGGAGTATACCAACTTCACGTATCCCATAGAGGCGTCGGTAGACGGCCAAACCGTCCAGCTGACCATCGATCTGGGCCTCCAGGAGATCGTGGAAGAGGCGCTCGATTCCGCCATGGAGCGAACGCGCGCTCGGAAGGGGAGCGTGGTGGTGGTCGACCCCCGGACCGGCGAGCTGCTGGCGATGGCGAACAGCTCACCCGAGGAGAATACGTCCGGGCCGCGAAACTATGCCGTCGTCGACCAGTTCGAGCCCGGATCCACCTTCAAGGTGGTCACGCTGGCCGGGCTCTACGAGGAGGGACGCACGGCTCCCACGGACTCGCTGTTCTGCGAGAACGGTGCGTGGACGTGGAACGGCAGGACGCTTCGCGACGTCCACCCGTACGGCTACCTGACGGTCGAACAGGTGATCGAGGAGTCGTCGAACATCTGTGCGGCAAAACTGGCCGAGCGGCTCGGTGAACTGGATCTCTACGAGTTCGCGCGCCGCTTCGGTTTCGGGTTGCCGACCGGGTTGGACTTCCCCGGGGAGCCGCGGGGGCAGTTGAAGCGCCCGGACGAGTGGGGCTCGATGACCACGGCTTCGGTGGCGATGGGGTACGAGGTCATGGTGACCTCTATCCAGATGGCAATGGCGTACGCCGCCATCGCCAATGGCGGGGAACTGTTGCGCCCCTATCTGGTACGGAAGATCGTGCACCCGGACGGGACGCCCGGCTTCGTCGGCGAGCCGCAGCGGGTGCGGGAGGTCGTGCGACCGGAGACCGCGGCGATGATCACCCAGGCGCTGGTGCGGGTGGTGGAACTGGGTACGGCCCGTAGTGCGCAGCTCGACGTCCTTCCGGTAGCGGGGAAGACCGGGACCGCGCTGAAGACGGGCGAGCATGGCTACGAAAGGGGTCGCTATACGTCCTCCTTCGTGGGGTTCTTCCCCGCGGTCGAGCCGCGCTACGTGGTCTTTGTGCGGATCGACGAGCCCCAGGGGGCCTTCTACGGCGGTGCGGTCGCGGCGCCTGTCTTTCGCGATGCGATGGAAGGCACGGTGCTGACCTCGACGATGTCGGCGACCCCCAGCTTGATGGAGCGGGTGCGCTCTCCGGATCGGGTGGTGTGGAAGGTCTCTGACAGCTTCAGCGCGCTGCCGGATTCGAGTTGGAGCGCGGGATGGAGTGACGAGCCGGCGGATTCCATCGCGCCCAGGTGGACCCCGGTGATCGAGCCGCCGCGAGAGCTGTCGGACTGGGATGTGGGGCCGGCGGTCGTCGACATCGCGGGGAGTCGGGCTCCCGCCGACTGGGACCCACGCACGCAGGTCAAGGTGCCCGATTTGGTCTCGCTCTCGTTGCGCGAGGCCATCCGGCGGGCAAGCCGGCTCGGCATCGAGCTGTCGTTCAGCGGCGTGGGCCGCATCACTTCGCAGGATCCCGAGCCCGGCGAGATCGTCGCGCGCGCCGCCACCGTTCGTGTCGAAAACCCGTAGGCGCGCGGCGGGGCACACCCCGCTACGCACGGTAGGCGAGCTGGCAGAGCGCGTCGGCGGTCGGGTCGAGGGGGAGCGGTCCGTTCGGGTGACCGGAGTAACGCACGACAGCCGCAGGGTGCGACCCGGCGACCTGTTTGCGGCGATCCCCGGGTTCGAGCGCGACGGGCACGCGTTCGTCGCCGAGGCGGTGCTGGCCGGGGCCGTGGCGGTGATGGTCGAACGGGCGGGCCCCTGGCCGGTGCCCGCCGTCGTTGTCGCGGACGTCCGCAGGGCGCTCGGAGCAGCCTCCCAGGCGATCTGGGGCGACCCCACCCGGGAGCTGGCCGTGGCGGGGATCACCGGGACCAACGGCAAGACCACGACGTCGTTTCTGACCGCCGCCGTCCTGGAAGCGCTCTACGGCGAGACAGCGATCCTCGGCACGCTCGGGCTACGGCGCGGTGAGCAGAAGATCGAAACCGGCTTCACGACTCCCGAGGCCAGCGATGTGGCGCGCATGATCGCGGAGCTGGTCGCCGACGGAGTGCAGGCGCTCAGCATGGAGGTCTCCAGCCACGCGCTCGAGCTGGGACGCGTGGAGGGGATCGAGTTCGACGCGGGGGCGTTCACGAACCTGAGCCCGGAGCATCTCGATTTCCACGGCACGATGGAGGAATACGGCCAGGTGAAGCTCGGTTTCTTCCGCCGGCTCGCGGAGCTGGACGCCGTTGCGGCGGTCAACGCCGACGATCCCTGGGCGGATCGCTTCGTGAAGGCCGGTCCGCGGCGGACCCTGCGGTACGCGCTGGAAGACTCCCGCGCGGACGTGTACGCCGAATCGTACGATGGGAACCCGGCGGGAACGGGGCTGACCGTTCGCACCCCGGCCGGGCGATTCGAAACCCGGCTCAAGCTCGCCGGCCGGTTCAACGCGGCCAACGCGCTGACGGCGGCGTCGATCGGAATCGGCCTGGGTCTCGAGCCCGACCGCGTGGGGGCGGCGCTGGAGAATGTCGAGCGCGTGGCCGGCCGCTACGAGGTTTACCGGGACGGAGGCGTCACCGTGGTGCTCGATTACGCCCACACACCGCTCGCCTTCGAGCGTATTCTGCGCACGGTGCGTGACAGCGGAGCGGCGCGCATGTTCTGCATCTTCGGAAGCGGCGGGGAGCGCGACCGCGGGAAGCGGCCGCTCATGGCGAGGATCGCCGGGGAGCTGGCGGACGTGGTCTACGTGACGGTGGACAATCCGCGCCGCGAGCCCCTCGACCAGATCATGGCCGACACCCTGTCGGGCCTCGAGGGAACGGCCGCCGTCTGGGAGAGGATCGACGACCGAGGCGCCGCGATCCGGCGCGCGATCGTCGAAGAGGCCCGGCCCGGCGACGTGGTCTGTCTGCTGGGCAAGGGCGACGAGGGGTACCAGTTGGTCGGGACCGTCAAGCATCCTTACTCGGACCGCGAGGAAGCCAGGAAGGCGCTAGCCGAGAGGGTGGTCGAATCATGAGCGCGAGCTTCACCGTGGCCGACGTGGGCGCTGCGCTCGGGAGGGGTCCCGAACGCCCCACGGACCCGGCTACCGCTTTCGGTCGTGTGTCGATCGACAGCCGTCGAATCTCGCCCGGCGACCTGCTCGTGGCGATCCGCGGGGAGCGCCACGACGGAAACCGCTTCGTAGCCGCGGCCGTCTATGCCGGCGCCGCGGGAGCGGTGGCGGAGGACCGCCTGTTTGACGGGCGCGATCGGATCGCCTTCTGGCCCGTGACCGACGGGCGCGCCGCGCTCCAGTCGCTGGCCGGGTTCCACCGCCGCCGGCTCGACGTGCGGGTCGTGGGTATCACCGGCTCGAACGGAAAGACGACGACCAAGGAGCTGGTTGCGGCTGTCCTTAGCCAGGGGTTTCCCACCGCCCGCACGGTGGGCAATCTCAACAACCAGGTCGGTGTCCCGCTGACGCTCCTGGAGATAAGCGCGGAGCACCGCTGGGCGGTCGTCGAGATGGGCATGAACCAGCCCGGCGAGATCGCGCCACTGGCGCGGATCTCGGCGCCGGACATCGCGGTCGTCACCAACGTGGCGGCCAGTCACCTTGAGGGGCTGGGGAGCGTGGAAGCCGTTCTGGCGGAGAAACTGGAGCTGGCGCGCGCGCTCGAGCCGCACGGCCTTCTCGTCTATCACGGTGACCAGCCGATGCTCCGCGAGGCTACGCGCAGCATCTTGTGCCGAAAGATCTCCTACGGTCTCCATCCGTCGAACGACCTGGCGCCCGATGAGTGGTCGCTGGACGAGGACGGCCGCGGCACGTTCCGGCTCGATGGCCGGACGTTCCGACTGCGGCTGACCGGCAAGCACAACATCGTGAACGCGCTGGCCGCGGTGGCGGTCGGGCGCGAAGCGGAGCTTCCCTTTGGGGCGATCGCGGGTGGGGTGGCTGAGCCCGACGCGCTTCCGCTGCGCATGCAGCTGGAGCGGTGGGGCGAGGTCGTGGCGCTGGTCGACTGCTACAACGCCAATCCCGAGAGCGTGGTATCCGCCGCGGCCACGCTGTCGACCCTGTCCGGCGCTCGTCGCAGGATCGCGGTCCTCGGCGAGATGCTGGAGCTCGGCGCCACCAGCGGCGAGTGGCACGAGTGGGTGGGCCGGGAGCTGGCCAAGGGAGCGGTCGACCTGGTGGTCGTGGTGGGTCCGGGGGCCGCGCCGATCGCGGCCGGAGCGGAGGCCGCCGGGCTCGCCACGCGGCGCTTCGCCGATCGACGAGAGGCCGAGGAGTGGCTGGTCGAGAACGTCGTCCCCGGGGACGCGATCCTGTTCAAGGCCAGCCGTGGAGCGGAGCTCGAGACCGTGGTCAAGCCGGTCCGGGACGCGTGCCTGGAAGCGACTCCGGCCGCAAACGGGCCGGGCGGCGGGAGGGCCCGCTAGATGCTGTACCACCTGCTGTTCCCGCTCGCCGACCAGCACGCGTTCTTCAACGTCTTTCGCTACATCACGTTCCGGTCGGCGTACGCGACCGTGACCGCGCTCCTGCTGGCGTTCGTGCTGGGGCCCTGGGTCATCCGCAAGCTCAAGGACCTCAAGGCCGGCCAGATGATCCGCGAGGAGGGGCCTCAGGCCCACCAGAGGAAGGCCGGCACGCCGACGATGGGCGGCGTGCTGATCATCGTCGCGATCGTCGTGCCGACCGTCCTGTGGGCAGACGTCAGCGAGCCGTGGATCCAGATCGTGCTCGTGGCGACCCTTTGGATGGGAGGCCTCGGGTTCCTCGACGACTACCTGAAGGTGATCAAGCGACGCTCGAAGGGACTCATCGCGATGCAGAAGATCGTGGGCCAGGCCCTGTTCGGCATCGTGCTCGGCGCGTGGCTCTACCTCCAACCGGTGCATGGGGACCTCACGACCATGACTTCGGTGCCGTTCTTCAAGGAGCGTTTCATCGACTTCGGCTGGCTCTACATCCCGTTCATCATCTTCGTCGTGATCGCCGCCACCAATGCGGTCAACCTGACCGACGGGCTGGACGGCCTGGCGATCGGCCTGGCCGGTATCGCGGCGGCGGCCTTCGCTGCCTTCGCTTACGTGATCGGGCGCGCCGACTGGTCGCAGTATCTCCAGATCCCATACCTGCCGGGAAGCGGCGAGCTGACCGTGTACTGCGCGGCATTGCTCGGGGCGGCGCTGGGCTTCCTCTGGTTCAACGCCCACCCGGCACAGGTGTTCATGGGCGACACCGGCTCGCTGGCGCTGGGCGGCGCCTTCGGCACGCTTGCGATCCTGCTCAAGATCGAGTTCGTGCTCGTGATCGTGGGCGGCGTCTTCGTGGTCGAGACCCTGTCCGTGATCATCCAGGTGATCTCGTTCAAGTGGCGCGGCAAGCGCGTGTTCAAGATGAGCCCACTGCACCACCATTTCGAGCTCTCGGGATGGGCCGAGGAGCAAATCGTCATGCGCTTCTACATCCTGGGAGTCCTGTGCGCACTGCTCGCTGCCACCACGCTGAAGCTCCGATGAGCCGCGCGCCGGTCGAGGTTGCGGGCGCGCGTGTCGGCGTTCTGGGACTCCGGAAGTCGGGCACGGCCGTGACGCGCCTCCTGGCCGACCGAGGGGCGGAGGTCTACGCCTCGGACATCTCCTCCATTGACGCTGTCACCGCGGCGGCTGCGGCGATCGCGGGCCCGCGCGTGCAGGTCGAGACCGGGCGCCACGACCCGGCCCGGCTCGCGACCTGCGACTGGATCGTCACGAGCCCGGGGATCCCGCCCCGCGCGGACGTGCTGCGGGACCCCGGTGTCGCCGCGCGGCCGATCTACAGCGAGATCGAGGTGGCGAGCTGGTTCGCCGCCGCCCCGATCGCCGCCGTGACCGGCACGAACGGCAAGACGACGACGACCGCGCTCCTCGGTGAGGTCGCGCGTGCGGGAGGGATCGTTGCGAGCGTTGCGGGTAACATCGGACGCGCGTTCTCTCAGGCGGTCCTCGAAGATCCCGCGCCGGAATGGTACGTGATCGAGGTGTCGTCGTTCCAGCTCGCGCGGATCGCCGCCTTTCGGCCCAACGTCGCGGTCGTCCTCAACCTGACTCCGGACCACCTCGACGTATACGGATCGATGGCCGACTACACCGCCGACAAGCAGCGGATCACGGAGAACATGGGCCACGGAGACCACCTGTGCCTGAACGCCGAGGACCGGTCGCTGGAGGCGTTCGGGGCGGCCCGGCCGCTGGAACGACACCACTTTCATCGGTGGCGTCCAGTCGAGCGCGGCGCGCACGTCGAGGGTGGCTGGATCGCGCTCGCGGGCGAGCGCGATGCCGGCCGCGTCCTGCCGACCGAGTCGCTGGGAATCCCGGGCGCGCACAACATCCAGAACGCGCTGGCGGCCACGCTCGCCGGATCGCTGATGGGGGTGTCTCGCGCGGCGATCGCCGACGCTCTGGCGGAGTTCCGCGGCGTACCGCATCGGCTGGAGACCGTCGCGGAGGTCGGCGGTGTGCTGTTCGTCAACGACTCCAAGGCGACCAACGTCGACTCCGCGCTGGTCGCCTTGGAGGCGTTCGATGCACCGCTGGTCGTGATCCTCGGGGGGCGCCACAAGGAGGCGCCGTATGCGCCGCTGGCGCCGGCGCTGGCGCGGCGCGGCAAGCGGGTGCTCGCGATCGGCGAGGCCGCGGACCGGATCGCGGAGGAGCTCGGCGGGACAGTCGCGGTCGAGAAGCTCGCCACACTCGATCGCGCGGTTCGGCGCGCCTTCGAGATCGCGCGTCCTGGCGATGTCGTCCTCCTGTCGCCCGCCTGCTCGTCGTACGACCAGTTCCCCGGCTACGATGAGCGCGGGAAGCGGTTCCGCGAACTGGTCGCCGAGCTCGGCCCCCGCGTCGAGGTCGCCCGGTGAGCGCCCGGCGGGCTCGCGGCGACGCGCACGGCGTCCGGCAGACTCCGGCCCCTCGCAGGGGCCCGGTCGACCGGCGCCTGCGCACGTGCGTGCTGGTGCTGGTCGGCTTCGGCCTCCTCATGGTGTACAGCGCGAGCTCGGTCCTGTCGCTGGCGCACTTCGGCAAGAGCACCGTGTACTTCACGAGCCAGTTCTCGAAGGCGGTGGTGGGACTCGCGCTGATGTTCGTCCTGGCGCGTGTCGACTACCGGATCTGGGGGCGGCTCGCCAAGCCCATGCTGTGGGTCTCGATCGCGCTCCTGATCGCGCTGATCGCGCCGCTTCCCGAGCGGTTCACGCCGGAGATCAATGGCGCCAGCCGCTGGCTCGCAGTGCAGGGGTTCACGTTCCAGCCGATCGAGCTGGCCAAGCTGGCCCTGATCGTATGGCTGGCAGCGACGATCGTGAAGAAGGACGCCCGACTCGACGACGCCTGGAGCGGGCTCGCGCCGCTGCTCGTGCCGCCTCTCCTCATGGCCGGGATGGCAGTCCTCCAGCCGGACTTCAAGGGTGCCAGCGTCCTCGTCATGCTGACCGGCGCCATGCTGTGGCTGGGGGGCGTGCGGGCGAAGTTCCTGCTCCGGATGGCGGCCGCGGGGATCCCGCTCGGGATCCTGGTGATGGTCCTCGAGCCGTACCGCATGGAGCGCATACGCGTGTTCCTCGACCGCGGAGAGGACCTGCAGGGGATCTCGTACCAGATCAACCAGTCGTTGATCAGCCTGGGCTCCGGCGGTTGGTTTGGTGTCGGGCTCGGCTCGAGCAAGCAGAAATTCGCGTTCCTGCCGATGGCGCACACGGACTTCATCGCCTCGATCGTGGGGGAGGAGCTGGGCCTTCTCGGCACACTATTCCTCCTGGGAGCGTTCCTCTATCTGGGCGCGCTCGGCTGCCGGGCAGCACGCCGGGCCCCGGACGGCTTCGGGTTTCTGCTGGCGTCGGGGATCACGACAATGGTCCTGCTGTCGGCGCTCCTCAACCTGGGGGTGGCCACCGCGTCGCTCCCCACGACCGGCCTTCCGCTGCCCTTCATCTCGTACGGCGGGACCGCGCTCATCGTGCAGTTAGCGGGGATGGGCATCGTGATGAGCGTATCGCGCGATGCCGTCGTCGCGCCCCGCCGGCGCGAGAGCCCGGCGCGTGCGTTCTTCGGGAGGAGGGCGTGGGGTGACGCCGCATGACGAAGACGAGGAGGTGCGCGTGGTGATCGCCGGCGGCGGCACGGGAGGGCACCTCATGCCAGCGCTGGCGCTCGCCCGCGAGCTCGTGTCGCGGCCGCGCCCAGCACGGGTGACGCTGATCGGCGGGGACCGGGGGCCGGACCGCGAGGTCTACGGCGGATCGGGGTTGCCGTACCGGATCCTCGCGGCGCCGCGGTTGGAGCGTGCGCACTGGTGGCGGAACGCGTCGCTCCCGGCGCGTTTCGCGTCGGCGGTCGCCGCGGCGCGCGGGCTCATCTCCGAGCTCGATCCTCACGTGGTCGTCGGCACCGGCGGTTACGCCTCGGCGCCGCCGGTCATCGCGGCCGCGCTCGCTCGCCGACCGATACTCCTGCAGGAGCAGAACAGCCGGCCCGGCCTGGCGACCCGCTTCCTCGCCCGCTGGGCAGACCTTGCGTGCGTCCAGTTCGAAAGCGCCGCCGAGGAGCTGGGAAGGAAGACGGAGGTCGAGGTGACGGGCAGCCCGATCGCCCCGCAGATCCCCGTGGAGGCCCCATTCGCTGAGCGCCTCGCTCCGTCCCTTCCGACCGTCGGGGTCTTCGGGGGCAGCCAGGGCGCACGGGCGCTGAACGAGGTGTTCCTCGATCTCTCGAACGACGCCGACGCTCCGCGCTTCAACCTCGTCTGGCAGACGGGCGCTGCGGATCACGCTCGCGTGACATCCGCTCGCGAGTGGCCGCGGAGCATCGTGATCGAGCCCTTCTTCTCGCCCATGGCCGCGGTCTATCCGCACCTCGACCTGATCGTCTGCCGGGCCGGGGCGATGACCCTGGCAGAGGTCACCGCGTGGGGACTGCCGTCGATTCTCGTGCCCTATCCCCACGCGACCGACGACCACCAGACCCAGAACGCCCGCGATCTCGAGCGACAGGGCGCGGCCATCGTCCTCCCCGAGATCGAGCTGACGCCACGGCGGTTGTCGAACCTGATCCGGGGGCTCCTGTTCGACCCCGAGCGCCGCGCGGCGATGGCCGCCGCCGCGCGGGACGCTGCGCGGCCCGATGCCGCGCGCGTGATCGCCGACCGTGTCCTCGAGCTGGCGGAGGCCGCATGAGCGCGGAGCGCGCCGCCCTTCTCTCCAGCCGTCGCCGGCTGCACCTCATGGGCATCGGCGGTGCGGGGATGAGCGGCCTGGCCGAGTGGCTGCTGAATCGCGGCCACGAGGTCGACGGCTGCGACGCGAGGGGGTCGGGCGTTACCCGTCGTCTCGAGGAGCTCGGCGCCCGGGTGGACGTTGGCCATTACCCCTCCCACGTGGAAGGAATCGACGCGCTGGTCGTCTCGTCGGCGATCGCGGCCGACCACCCAGAGCGGCGGGCGGCGGTCGACCGCGGGCTGCCGGTGATCCGACGAGCCGAGCTGCTGGGGGCCATCATGGACGGCTTTCGAGGGATCGCGGTGGCCGGCACCCACGGCAAGTCGACCACGACCACGATGACCGGATCGGTCCTCGAGGCTGCTGGCCTCGACCCGACCGTCATCGTAGGCGCTCGGATCCGAGGGCGGGGCGGGAACGTGCGGATCGGGGGCGGGTCCTGGCTGGTCGCCGAAGCCGACGAGTTCGACCGTTCGTTCCTGGCGCTCTCGCCGGAGCTCGCGGTGATCACCAACGTCGAAGCGGACCATCTCGACATCTACGGGACGCTCGAGGCGGTGCGGGAAGCGTTCACGGAGTTCGCCCGCCGCGTCGCTCCCGGAGGGACCCTGTTCGTGGGCGTGGACGACCCCGGCGCGCGGAGCCTCACGATGCCCGACGGTGTGCGGGTCGTGAGCTTCGGCACCTCGTCCGCTGCGGACATTCGGGCGGCGGAGATCGAGCCGGGACCCGAGGGGATCGCGTTCGATCTCTTGCTGGACGGGTCAAAGGCGGGAAGGGTCCGGCTCGCGATGCCCGGGGTCCACAACGTGCGAAACGCGCTGGGTGCGGCAGCGGTCGGATGGCGCCTCGATGCGTCGGCGGATGCGATCCGCGAGGGGCTCGAGGCCATGCGCGGCGTCGAGCGCAGGTTCGAGATCGTGTTCGGCAGCGAGGACCTGATGATTGTCGACGACTACGCGCACCACCCCTCGGAGATCCTGGCCACGTTGTCAGGAGCACGGGCGGCATGGCCGGGGCGGCGCCTGGTGGCGGTGTTCCAGCCCCACCTGTACACGCGCACGCGCGACTTCGCGGGCGAGTTCGGGGTCGCGCTCTCGAGCGCCGACCTGGTGTTCGTGACCGACGTCTACCCGGCCCGGGAGCAGCCGATCGAAGGCGTGAACGGCCGGCTGGTCAGCGAAGCGGCGCGGAAGGCCGGTGCGCCGGTGACGTATCTGCCGGACGAGACGGCCGACGGTCGCGAGGCCACCGACGTCGTTGGTGCGGCGCTCAGGCCCGGGGACATGGTCGTGACGCTCGGAGCAGGCGACATCGGCGAGCTGGCGCGGCGGCTGGCGGCCCGGAGCGCGGACGCCGGAGGGAGGGGTCGTGTCGGCGCCGGCGCGTGAGAAGCGAGTCCCCGCGGGCTGTCGCGCGGACGCGCCGCTGGCCCCGCTTACGCACTGCAGGATCGGTGGCACCGCGCGGGTCCTGTGCGAGGCCCGGAGCGAGGAGGACGTGCTCGAGGCGGTCGAGTATCGCCGGCGCGCCGGGCTCTCCGACGACGAGGCCTTCGTCCTGGGCGGCGGCGCCAACGTGCTGATCAACGACGCGCGAGACTATGGGCTGGTGGTCAAGCTGAGCGAGCACTTCCACGCGATCGAGGTCGACGAGGCGGGGGGGACAGCCCGCATCCAGGCCGGTATCTACACGCCGCGTCTGGTCCGCGAGGCAGGGCGGCGCGGCTGGGAGGGATTCCAGTTCCTGTCGGGCGTCCCGGGGTCTCTCGGCGGAGCGGCGGCGATGAACGCGGGGGTGCGGGAGCTCTCCACGTGGGACCTCACCGTGGCGGTGGAGGGCATCACGTGGGGTGGGGACCGGGTCCGGGTCGAGCGAGAACAGATCAGCCCTTCCTACCGGCGGGGGAACCTGCCGCCCGACCTGATCGTGACGGTCGTCGAATGCCGCGTTCGCGGGGGGGACGCGGAAGCGATCCACAGAAAGGCGCGCGAGCTCGCCTCTTCGAGGAAGGAGACCCAGCCCCTCCGCTGGCCATCCTGGGGGAGCACGTTCAGGAACCCCTCCGGCGCGTCCAGCGATGGGGTGACGGCAGGCGCGCTCATCGACTCGGCGGGGCTCAAGGGGTACCGGGTGGGCGACGCCGCGATCTCGGAGAAGCACGCGAACTTCATCGTCAACCTGGGCGCGGCGACGGCGGCCGACGCACTGGCCTGTATCCGCGCTGCCTACGAGGCGGTGCGCGACCGGCACGGCGTACGTCTCGAGTCCGAGGTCCGGCTGATCGGGTTCGCGCCCGCCGATCTCGCGTTCCTGGAGCGCGCATGAGGCGCCTGCGCCGTCAGCGCGCCCCGCACCCGCGCAGCAACCGGCGCGTGGACCGAGAGCTCGTGGCGCTACGCCGCGGCAAGGCCGTGCGGGCCGTGAGGCTGACCCTCCTGGCGGCGGTCTGCGGCTTCGGCGGGTACCACGTTGTGCGCATGGCGGACGCCCGCGGATGGCTGAGCCCGTTCCTGGTTCGCGAGGTGCGGGTCGTGGGTGCCGAGGTGGCGGATCCGGGAGTGCTCGTGGCCGAGGCCGGGTTGATAGGGGAGGAGCTCCACTACTGGTCGGTACTCGATCCCTACGTGCAGCGGGTGCGTCGCGACCCGCTTGTCGAGCGCGCGCGGTTTCGGCGGCGGTTTCCGAACCGAATCACGCTGGAGATCACCGAACGGCGCCCGATTGCGCTCCTCTCGCTCGACCGGCTTACGCCCGTCGACAGCACGGGGATGGTGCTGCCCGTCAACCCGTTCCACGCGGGATGGGATGCTCCGGTCCTCAAGGTGGAGCAGCGCTCGAGCGGCGCGCAGGTCGTGCACGGGGGCATGGTGAGGGACACGGTCGTTGCCGGGGCCATCGCCTGGATCACCGAGGTCGGACGGCGCTACCCCGAGCTCGCGCGCGAGATCTCCAGCATGGAGATCGACTCCAAAGGGATGCTGACGCTGCGGTTCGTGCACGCCGCCGGTGAAGTGCTTCTGGCCCGCGATACGCCGGTAGACAAGATGGGGTGGGTCGACGAGGTGCTGCAGGACCTTCAGAAGAAGGGCGTGACGTTTACGCGCCTGGATTTGCGATTTCCCGACCAGATCGTCGTGGCGACAGGACGATGAAAATGGCCGATTTCCGCGTTCCGCTCCTCGTGTCTTCCTGCGGCGCACAAACAGTGCGCCTCGGAATCCTCTCGTCACGCGCCTTGAAATCGACTCATTTTGATCGTCCTGCGATCTCTTCAAGAGTGTATTGGGTTCGGTGTTCAGGAGCGGCAGGACGTTCAAAACGGCCCAGATGCAAAGCGCGCGACGAGAGGATTCCGAGGCGTACTGCAAAGTACGCCGCAGGAAGAAACGAGGAGTGCAACGCCGCAGATGAGGCGTTTTCAACGTCCTGCTCCAGGGGGTTAGATGTCTAAGGAAAACATCATTGTTGGATTGGATATCGGGACCACCAAGATCGGCTGCATCATCGCGGAGCTCGACTCTGACCGGAACGTCAAGATCGTCGGCGTGGGGACCAGCCGTTCCGAGGGGTTGCGCCGCGGTGTCGTCGTGAACCTCGAGAAGACAGTGGTCTCGATCGGCCGCGCGATCGAGGAGGCCGAGCTCATGGCCGGCGTCGAGGTCCGGAACGTGTATGCGGGCATCGCCGGGGACCACATCCGGTCGATCAACAGCCACGGAGTGATCGCGGTCTCGCGTGGCGGGGTCGAGATCACGCGCGCGGACATCGGTCGCGTCGTCGACGCCGCCAAGGCGGTCGCCATTCCCATGGATCGGGAGATCCTGCACATCCTGCCGCAGGAGTTCACGGTCGACGACCAGAAAGGAATCAAGGACCCGTCCGGGATGGCGGGGATCCGGCTCGAGGTCGACGTCCATATCGTCACGGGGGCGGTCTCGTCCGCCCAGAACCTGGTGAAGGCGATCCAACAGGCCGGCTACCAGGTCCGCGACCTGGTGCTCGAGCCGCTGGCTTCTTCTCACGGTGTGCTCACAGAAGACGAGCGCGAGCTCGGCGTAGCACTCGTCGACATCGGCGGCGGGACGACCGACATCGCGCTGTTCCACGAAGGCTCGATCCGACACACGGCGGTGATCGGCCTCGGTGGCAACAGCGTGACCAACGACATCGCCATCGGCCTGCGCACCCCAGCGCGTGACGCCGAGCGGATCAAGGAGCGCTATGGCGCGGCCGTGGCCACGATGGTCGATCCCGACGAGGAGATCGTCGTACCCCACATGGCGGGCCAGGGCGAGCGTCGGGTGAGCCGCGAACTACTGGCATCGATCATCGAGCCGCGGATGGAGGAGATTCTGTCGCTTGCCAAGGCCGACATCAAGAAGACCGGGTGGCACGACAAGATCCCGTCGGGATTCGTCCTGACCGGCGGCGCTTCGGCGCTGCCGGGTACCGTTGAGCTGGCAGAACGGATCCTGAACATGCCGGTCCGGATCGGTCACCCGCTGGGGGTTACCGGCCTGGTCGACTCGGTCGATGAGCCGCGTTTCGCGACCGGCGTCGGGCTCGTGATCTACGGCAGGGACGCCGGACGGGACGAGAACCGGTTCACAGGTGGGGATGACGATGCGCTGTGGACGCGCGTCTTTGAGCGAATGAAAGAATGGTTGCATGATTTCTTCTAGATGTGAGGTCGCTCGAAATGAGTCGATTTCTAGGCGCGCGACGAGAGCGGGTACCCACCGAAGGTGGGTGCGAGGCGTACGATCTGTACGCCGCAGGATCGCACGAGGAGCGCAACAACGAAATCGGCCATTTCCAGCGACCTCTTAGGCGCATGACCGGGACCGAAGGTAAGAGAAGTAAACCTGAAACCAGACGCGCAGGAGGAGACGCCCATGTTGTTCCAGCTGGCTGATGCAGAAGAGCAGTTCGCCAGGATGAAGGTCGTGGGGGTCGGCGGTGCAGGCGGGAACGCGGTGAACCGCATGATCCAGGAAAGGCTGGTGGGGGTCGAGTTCATCTCGGTCAACACCGACGTGCAGGCGCTCTCGAGCTCCGAGGCGCACCGCAAGATCCAGATCGGCCGAACGCTGACCCGCGGGCTCGGCTCGGGTTCGAAGCCGGACGTCGGACGCGAGGCCGTGGTCGAGAACCGCGACGACGTGACGGAGGCCCTGCAGGGCGCCGACATGGTGTTCATCACCGGCGGCATGGGCGGAGGCACCGGAACCGGCGCGGCGCCGGTCGTTGCCGAGATCGCACGCGAGGGTGGGGCGCTGACGGTGGGCATCGTGTCCAAGCCGTTCACGTTCGAAGGCCGCCGCCGCATGCAGGTGGCTGAGGAAGGGATCGACGAGCTCAAGCAGATCGTCGACACGCTGATCGTCGTCCCCAACGAGCGTCTGCGGGACGTGGTCGAGAAGGGGACCACGATCCAGGAGGCGTTCCGCGTGGCGGACTCGGTGCTGCTCAACGCGACCCGCGGGATCAGCGACCTGATTACCGTCACGGGCCTCGTCAATGTAGATTTCGCCGACGTCAAGACGATCATGACAGAGATGGGCCAGGCCCTGATGGGAACGGGCTATGGCGTGGGCGAGAACCGCGCCATGGACAGCGCGCAGGAAGCGATCTCCAGCCCGCTCCTCGAGGACATGTCGATCGCGGGCGCGAGCGGCGTGCTGATCAACATCACGGGCGGCCCGGACCTTTCGCTTTACGAGGTCAGCGAGGTATCGTCGGTGATCCACGACGCGGCCGGAGAGGATGCGAACATCATCTTCGGCGCCGTGATCGATCCCGATCTCAAGGGTGAGATCCGGGTCACCGTGATCGCCACCGGCATCGGTGGTCACCGCGTCGCGGCTCGGCCCGTCGAGCGTGAACGGATTCACGGGCCGGTGTTCGAGGCCGCCCAAGTCGCGACGTACGTGCCGCGCATGGCGGCCGCGCGGCCGCAGGTCGTGCCGATCAAGGAGTCGGAGTCGGCCGTACCGGACGACACGGACGACCGAGAGGACGATGGCGACCGGTTGGACGACCTCCTGGACGTCTTCGAGCTGGAGGCCGACAGGCGCAAGGACGACCTGGAGATCCCCGCTTTCATCCGGAGGCAAATGAGCTGATGGAGGACTGGAAGAAGAGACCGCCACGGCCGGCGTTTCTCCTCGCGCTTGGGGGCGCGGCGCTGGCCTGGTGGGTGGCAGGTGATCCGACGCCCCCCGCACCTGCGACGATCGGGGCGGCGCCCCCGGCGCCGCCCGCGATCGTCGACACCCTCCATCCCGGCCAGACCCTCTCCGAGGTGTGGTCGGAGCACGATCTGGCCCCCGACGACCTGACACCCGTCGTAGAGGCCGGGATGAACCTCTTCCCGTGGCGGAGCCTGCGACCGGGCGCGGTGTACAAGTTCACCTTCCGGCCCGACGGACGGCTGGACGGGGTCGATCTCAAGATCGACCGCGATCGGAGACTCGTGATCCGTCGCGCCGGGATCCGGTTCTCGGCCTCGCTCCAGGAGACGCAGTTCACGCGCGCCAGACGCGCGCTCTCGACCTGCGTGGAGGGGAGCCTCTGGGAGACGTTCTCCGAGGCCGGCGAGGATCCCTCGCTGGCGGTCCTGATGGCCGAGGCGCTGGCCGCGCAGGTCGACTTCTATGACGACATCCGCGCTGGCGACTGCGTGGGAGCCGTGTTCACCGCGGATGTGCGCCCCGATGGCTCGTACCGCCTGGTCTCGCTCGAGGCCGTGCGGCTCGAGGGATCGAAGAAATCCCAAGAGGCGTATCGTTTCTCGGCGGACGGAACGCGGGATGACTGGTACGACGGAGACGGGCAGTCGCTGAAACGCCGATTCCTGCGCTCGCCGCTCAAGTTCACGAGGGTCTCCTCGCGGTTCGGCGTGCGCATGCATCCGATCCTGAGGCGTCCGCGGAACCATGACGGAGTCGACTACGTGGCTCCCGCCGGCACGCCGGTGCAGGCCTCCGGCGACGGCGTAGTCCGGTTCGCCGGCAGACGGGGAGGATACGGCAACCACGTCGAGCTCAAGCACGGCAAGGAGTACATCACGTCGTACTCTCATCTGTCGCGGATCGCGAGCGGAGTGCGGTCGGGGGCGGAGGTCTCGCAGGGGCAGGTGATCGGCTACGTCGGGTCGACCGGCATGGCGACGGGAGACCACCTTCATTATCGCTTCATCAAGGATGGCAGGAATGTGGATCCGCTTTCGACCGACCTCCCGACCGGGACCCCGCTGGAAGGCGAGGAGCTCGGCCGCTTCGCAGCGGTTCGCGACGGGTTGCGCGTCCGGATCGACGCGGCTGCCGACGGTCCATCCGCAGGGAGGCGTGCGACTGCGGAGGACCTGTGGGTCGCGGGCGGGACGCCCGACAGTGACGCGGCTCCGAGCAGCCGCTGAGCGCGCGTTCGGGCTGGCGGCAATCGCCGGCCTCGCGGCCGCCTGCGGCGGAGGGGGCGGCGGGCCCGTGGGCCCCGGGCCCGATGTCACCCCGCCCGGGGTGCCGGTCTCGGCCAAAATCGTCGTCGATCCGCCGATCCCCACCGCGCTCGCGCGGCTGACAGGATCGGCCGGAGCGGTCGAGAACAATGCGGCCGTCCAGCTCTCCAACTCGAGCGCCGCCCAGCGCACCGGCCAGCCGGTGATTGCCACGGCCACCGCCGCCTCCGACGGGGCGTTCTCGGTCAGCGTACCGGCTCAGCTCGGCGACCAGCTCGAGGTCACCGCCGCCGACGCCGCCGGCAATGTGAGCGGCGCGCTCACGCTCCGGGCGGGACCCACGCCGACGACCCTCACGGTCGTCGACCGGGGCGACGACCACTTGCTCACGCTGACGTCCGGCGAAGGCGCGTTCAACCTGCCGTTCACGGGCGGCACCGAGCGCTATACGCTGATCGTTCAGTCGTTGAACCCCGGCAGCGGGTCGTTTCCGCTGACCGTGACGGGAGACAGGACCGCCGAGGTCCGTGTCCTGGCTCCGTCGGCTATCGTGGAGACGCCCGCGGGTCTGGAGAGCGAGATTCGCGGACTCGAGCGGCGGGTGATGCCTACCTTGCCCCGCGGTTCGCGCGGCCGCAGGCTCCAGCTCTCCGACGATCCCGCACTGGGCACGACCCGCACGTTCAACGTCGTGAACCGGACAGGCGCCGTCGAGCTCACGAATCGTTCCCACTTCGACGAGGTCACCGCGAGGTTACGATTCAAGGGCGACCACACGCTGATCTACGTCGACACGCGAGCGGAGGGTCCGAACGTCACCGATGCGCTCGTCGACAAGGTCGGCGACAGATTCGACGACCAGACCTACGATGTCGATCGCGC
>DASQEN010000046.1:0-4292 GCA_035633635.1 Gemmatimonadota bacterium
GCCGCAGTGGCCTGCGTGGGCGGCGGCTCCAACGCGATCGGCCTGTTCCATGCGTTCCTCCAGGACCCCGTCGAGCTCTACGGCGTCGAGGCAGCGGGGGAGGGGCTCGAACGCCGGCACGCGGCCACGCTGACTCGCGGGCGGCCGGGAGTCCTTCATGGGGCGCGGAGCTATCTGCTGCAGGATTCCGACGGCCAGGTGACGGGGGCGCATTCGGTCGCGGCCGGGCTCGACTACCCGGGCGTCGGGCCCGAGCTCTCGGCGCTCAAGGACAGCGGCCGGGTGGTCTATCTCGCGGTCGATGACGCCGAGGCGCTGGCGGCTTTCCACCGGACAAGCGAGCTGGAAGGCATCATCCCGGCGGTCGAGAGCGCCCATGCGATCGCCGCGCTCCTTCGTCGGCCGCCCCTCCTCGCGACCGGAGCGCGGGTGATCGTTTGCCTGTCGGGCCGCGGGGACAAGGACGTCCATGCGATCGCCGCGCTGGAAGCCGCGCCGGGGGGGCTCCGATGAACGTGTCCAATCCGCAGATGGCGGCGGCTGCCGCGACCGAGCTCGTCCAGGAACTCGTCCGGGTGTTCAAAGTGAGACGGCTGTACGGTCCGGGGCACCCGCAGCGCATGGAGATCGAAACGGTGGCCGCCCGACGGTTGGCTTCGCTCCTGGCTGAGGAAACCGCGGTCGAGCTCGAGATCCACGAGACCTCG
Source organism: Gemmatimonadota bacterium (assembly GCA_035633635.1). Lineage (GTDB taxonomy): Bacteria > Gemmatimonadota > Gemmatimonadetes > JACCXV01 > JAHWKZ01 > JAICNR01. Next base: position 708 of record DASQEN010000046.1, read on the forward strand.
CTGCACGCGGGCGGGGAAGTGGTATACGAGCAGTCGGCGGGACCGGAATCGCTGGCCAACATCCTGTTCCGCGAGGGTCTCCGGCAGCTCGTCTTCCACGACGGTCTCACCGCGGAAGAGCTCGGCGGTTTCCTCGACGAGGTCTGGCTGGCTTCCCAGCAGCGCGCCGACGAAGAGTTCGATCTCGTGGCCCGCCTCTGGGAGCAGCGCTTCGTGCACATCCGCTACCTGTTCGTCGAGGCCCTCTCCGACGAAGATTGGCGCCCGCCGGCCGAGGAGCGGCTCAGCGAGAGCGACCTGAAGTCGCTGCAGGTCCATCTGAGCGAAGAGGACCTGAGCGCGCTCGATCGACCGCCGACCGTTCTTCTCGCCGATCCGACCCTGTATTTCCTCGACGACGAAGACATGGCCGAGTTGCAAGGCGGCCTCGACGACGAGAAGGGGCGCGCCCTGTTCGTCGAGGTCCTGACGTGCGTGCGAGAGCTGCTGATGGAGCCGGTCGTGGATGACATCTCTCCCGCCGTGGAAATGATCGAGGACATCCACGCCGAATACCTGCGCGACCAGATCTACCGCCGCGTGATCGAGATTCAGGAGATCTTCGTGCCGTACCTGGAGAGTAAGGCAGCGACCGAGGTCGCGCGGGAAGCCTTCGCTCGCATGAAGGAGAGCGCGCTCAGCGAGGCGACGCTCACCAAACTCGGAAAGCGGCTCCTGGCGGGGGAGCTCGACGAAGCGGAGGCAGGCCGCTTCGTCCGCGCGTTCGGCGCCGGGCGTTTGCGCGCCCTGCTTACCGGCCTGTCGGAAATCAAGCGCGTGTGCCAGCATCCTGCGCTGTCCGAGGCGTTCAGCGAGCTCGCCCGATCGGACGAGGGCGCCCTGCGTGGGTCGCTGGCGAGTGACAATCCCCAGGAGGCGGTGGCCGCCGCTTTCATCGTGGGCTTGACCGGCGACAGCCGCCATCTCGAAGCGCTCGGCGAAACACTTTCCTCCGACGATGCGGAGGTGAGACGCGAGGCACTGCTCACCCTCAAGGGTTTTGGGGGAGGCCGGGCGCTGGAGTTCGTGAGCCGGGCGGTGAACGACGGCGATCCCTCCGTCCGGCTCTACGCGCTGCGGCATCTCGTGAGCCATCGGTATGCGCCCGCTCTCCCCAGGGTGGTCGAGCGGATCGCGCGCCAGGATGCGGAGCGATCTCTCACCGAGCAGCGGCTCCTCTACGAGGCCTACGGCGCGCTCGGAGGAGAGGAGGTCGTGGGCGAGCTGGTCTCCCGCTTCCGTCGCCGAAAGGGCCTGTTCCGCAAGCGGGACCCGGAGGAGGCGGCCTGCGTGCTGATCGCCCTCGGCGCGACGGGCTCGCTTGCCGCGCGGGAGCTCGTCGAAGAGGCCAGCGCGGACCGCCATCCGCTGGTGGCGCGCGTCGCCGGCCAGGTGCTTCAGTCCTGGGGCGCCGTGGGGGCCGGAGCATGACGCAGGTCGCCGCCACCGTACCCATCCAGGGCTTAGGGCGGGAGCTCGTGCAGAACCTGTTCGTGGCGCTGCGGTCGGCGCAGCTCTATGACGCCCGCAACGACACGCTCCGCGCGGCGGCAGAGCGTTTCGCGCGAACGCTGGAGGAGCTTCATCTCGTCGACCGGTGCGCCCGGCTCGAGGTGGGAGGCGACCTGATCCTGGTCAACGACGTGCGTATCCGCAGCGAGCTTCGCAGCTACAGCGTCCACGCCAACCTTCTGCGCTTCTTCCGCGAGATGGGAATCGGCGGCTTCGAGTGGGATGGTGCGCCGGACGTGGGCGAAGCCGCGCGATTCGTCAGCGTGGTCGGTCGGATGGAGCTCGAGGACGAAAGCGACGACCCCGTGTTCCGCCTTCGCCAGCGGCTGGTCGACGAAGGCCTGGGTGGAATGAGGGTCCTCGAGCCACGGGAGGAGGAAACCGAAGCGCTGCTCGACGACCCGGACAAGCGGCGGCGCGCGGAGCGGACGTATCGACACACGGTGGCCGTCACACGGCAGCTCATGGAGAGCCTGCGAGCCGGCCAGACTCTGCGGCTCACCCGGATGCGTCGGGCCGTCCAGTCGATCGTCGATCAGGTGTTCGACGACGAGAGCCTGCTGGTGGGCCTCACCAACCTGCGCGACTACGACGAACCGACGTTCACCCACAGCGTGAACGTTTGCATCTTCGCGGTCTCCCTGGGGCAGCGGATCGGGCTTTCGCGGCTCGAGCTCTACGAGCTCGGAATGGCCGGGCTGCTGCACGACCTCGGCAAGGTCGACGTGCCCCGCGACGTGCTGCTGAAAAGCGAGCCGCTGAGCGAGGAGGAGTGGGAGGCCATGCAGCGCCATCCGGCTTTCGGCGCGTGGCGGATCATGGCCGGGCGGCAACGCGGGCGCGTCCCCGCGCGCGAAATGCTCGCCGCGTTCGAGCATCACCTGAACGTCGATCTGTCGGGCTATCCGGCGATCCGGTATCCGCGCAAGCTCTCGCTTTACTCCCGGATCGTGGCGATCTGCGACTCCTTTGACGCCGGTACGACGCCGCGCGTCTACAAGACCGATCCGATCACGCCGGCAGAGATGCTGCAGGCTCTCGATCGGTGGAAGGGGGTCCGCTACGACCCGATCCTGATCAAGGCCTTCGTCAGCCTTCTGGGGATCTATCCGCCCGGGTGCGTCTTGCTGCTCGACACCCAGGAGATCGCGGTCGTGATGGCGGCCGATCCCGATCCACGGAGCATCAACCGGCCGCGCGTCAAGCTCGTCGTCGACTCGGACGGCCTGCACGTGGACGGCTTGATCGTCAGCCTGGCCGAGCGCGCGAGATCGGGCGACTTCGCCCGAACGGTGATCAAGGTGCTGGAGCCGGAGCGCTACGGCATCGATTCCGCCCGCTACTTCCTGGCCGGATGAGCCGGCCCGCAACGGTCGGGATCGCCGAGCGACTCTCGGAGGCTCGCGAGCGGGGGAGAAAGCTCCTCGTCGCCTATCTGACGGCCGGTTACCCGGACCGCGCTCGCTCGGCCGAGGCGCTGGCCGGTCTCGCGGGGGCGGGTGTGGACGCGATCGAGCTCGGCGTCCCGTTCAGTGACCCGCTCGCAGACGGGCCGGTCATCGCGGCCGCCTCCGAGAGCGCGATCGCGGGGGGGACGACGATCCACGACGCCTTTGAGCTGGGGGCCGAGTACTCCCGTCGGGAACGAGACCGGCCGCCGCTGGTCCTGTTCACGTACCTGAACCCCGTCGCGTCGCTGGGTCCGGAGCGCGTGGCGGAGGCGTGCTCCGAATCTGGCTTTGCCGCGCTGTTGGTGGCCGATCTGCCGTTCGACGAAGACCCGGCGATCGAGCGCGCCCTCAGCGCCCGTGGGCTTCCGCTCATCCGGCTCGCGGCTCCGACTACTCCGCCCGAGCGACTGGCGGAGCTGGCCCGGGGCGCCGAGGGGTTCGTATACCTGATCGCGCGGACCGGGATCACCGGCAGGGGTGCGGGCACCGATCGCCGCGTGGCCGAGCAGGTGGAGGTGATCCGCGCGAACACGGATCTACCGGTGGTCGTGGGTTTCGGGATCGGCGATTCCCGCGAGGCGCG
>DASQEN010000047.1:0-8462 GCA_035633635.1 Gemmatimonadota bacterium
GTACGCGCGTTAAGTGAAGGGCATTCAATCTCCACTACGATGTGCATCGCCGCCTAACTGGAATTATCCGGTTCCGCGTATCCCAATGTCAGGGCAAACTGTTCATGATCCGTCTGTCTGACCGCCAGTCGTTCGAACTTGATGGTCCAATGCACCTGCACCGGTCGCATCGTAACGTGTCGCCGAGCTCCCAATTTCATTTGATTGTGCTGTGTGGCAACGACTTGCGCGCGCCCTCGAGTGGCACGGCACAGGTGCCTTGACATACCTAGAACTTCAATGTATAGTGGTCCTATGCATGACGCGGCGCCCATCAACAAGGACCTCGTGGCCGCCTCCTCGACCCCGCTCGTCCTGGCCATCCTGGCCGCGGAGGACAGCTACGGCTACGCGATCCTGAAGCGCGTCCGGGAGCTGTCCCGGGGCCGCATGGAGTGGACGGACGGGATGCTCTATCCGGTGCTGCACCGGCTCGAGCGGCTCGGGTTCATCGAGGCCCACTGGGAGGTCTCGGAGACCGGCCGGCGGCGGAAGTACTACCGGATCACGCGCCGGGGCAGGAAGCAGCTCGCCGAGGAACGCGAGCAGTGGCAGGCCGTGGACGATACGCTGCGCGGGATCTGGTCGGCCCTCGCGCTTCCCTTCAACGCGGCCCGGGCTCTCCTGATATTCACGCTCCCGCCCGCCGCGGCCCTCTGCCCGTGCCGTTGACACGGAGAGGCTGACCCATGGAATCACCGGAGCGCAAAATCCGGCTCGAGGAGCAGATCGAGCAGTGGCGGAGCTACCTCCGCCACCGCCAGGCGATCCACCCCGTCGACGTGGAGGAGCTCGAGGACCATCTGCGCGAGCAGGTCTCGGCCCTCCTCCGCGCGAATCTCACCGAGGACGAGGCCTTCCTGATCGCGGTCAAGCGCCTGGGCGACCTCGACTCGCTGTCGCGGGAGTTCGCGCGCGAGCACTCGGACCGCCTCTGGAAGCAGCTGGTCGTGAGCCCCGACGATGCGGGCGAGACGGGCACGTCGACCCGGCGCGAAGCCGTGGTCGCCTTCTGCCTGGCGGTGCTCGCGGCGGTCGCCGTCAAGGTCCCGGAGCTGTTCGGGCTCACGCTGGACGGCGACGAAGGCTTCTACGTCCGCAACGTGAGCCTGTTCGTCTTGCCCCTCCTCGCGGGCTTCTTCGTCTGGAAGCGCCGAGCGGGCCCGGCCACCCAGCGCTGGCTGGCGGCGGGATTCGTCGCGGCCGCCGTCTTCGCGAACATCTATCCGTTCCGGCCGGAGGGGTCCACGGAGATCCTCACGGCGATGCACCTCCCGATCGCCTTGTGGATGGTCGTCGGCGTCGCCTACGCGGGAGGCCGGTGGGGCGAGCCCGGGGTCCGCATGGACTTCGTCCGCTTCTCGGGCGAGCTCTTCATCTACTACGTCCTGATCGCGCTCGGGGGCGGCGTGCTCACCGGCTTCACGGCGATGCTGTTCCAGGCCATCGGCATCGATCCCGAGCCCTTCTTCGAGCGGTGGATGATCCCGTGCGGCGCTCTGGGCGCGGTCGTGATCGCCTCCTGGCTGGTGGAGGCGAAGCAGAGCGTGATCGAGAACATGGCGCCGGTCCTCACGCGTCTGTTCACGCCGATGTTCGCCATCGTGCTTCTCGTCTATCTGGCGACGATGACGTTCACCGGGCGCATGATCGAATTCAACCGCGAGCTCCTGATCGCGTTCGACCTGCTCCTGGTGGTCGTCCTGGGCCTGCTCCTGTACTCGATCTCCGCCCGCGACCCGCGGGCCCCGCGGAACGTGTTCGACTGGATGCAGGTCGTGCTCGTGATCAGCGCCCTCCTGGTCGACGCGCTGGCGCTGTGGACGATTGCGTCGCGGATCTCGGAGCTCGGCTTCACCCCGAACCGCGTGGCCGCGCTGGGCGAGAACATCATCCTGCTGGTCAACCTCGCGTGGTCCGCCGTGCTCTACGTCCGCTTCCTGCGCGGGCGCGGTCCGTTCACGGACCTCGAGCGCTGGCAGACCAACTACCTGCCGGTCTACGGGATATGGGCGGCGATCGTCGTGACGGTCTTCCCCCCGCTGTTCGGATACACCTAGACGCCGCGTCGATTCCCTCCCATTCCTCAACCGGAGTCGATCCATGCATCTCGTCATCCGTGACCTGTCGAAGACCTGCCCGAACCGCACCCAGGCGTCTTGTGTCACCTAACGTTGGAGTCAAGCATCGGTGCGTAGCGACGTCAGCTTGAACGACTTGTTAGATGGACGCGCCGGACTCAGTCCTCGATTGCCTCAACGCCAAGTCGCCTAAGTCGCTCAAGGTGGTCCTTCATGGCCTTGAGCTCTTCGGGGGAATGCCCGTTCCAATCCGTGACCTCACCCGTGACCCGAAGCGGATCCCGGGAGCGGTATGACTTCGTCGGATTGCCCGGGTACTTCTTGTCCGTCAGATTGGGGTCATCTGCAATCGGGCCGGTCGGTTCCACCATGTAGATTCTGCCGGGTCCTTCGCCGAGGGCCAGTTCGGCCCCCCAGGTGGCCGCATCCAAGGTTGCGGTCAGATAGATGTAGGCCGCCTTCTTCCTCTTCCCGTAGTTAGAGTTATAGCCGGGCTCGATCAGGTCCCCCGGCTTCAGGTCGGCCTTCGTACCATGGAAAAACCGCTGAGAACTCAGGTGGTCGATGGCTGCCATCGGTTTGTCCCTCATACTGTTCGGTTGCGCTGCTGCACGATGCTGTCCTCAGTTTGCATATCAAGCCGGTCTCGACGGGGAGTAGGTTGGCCTGAGACCCGATTCCATCTAACGCCTGAATTAAGCCGACCCGCGAAGCGGGTTCGGCTTGAATGAATTGTTAGGCCTATGCTGCACGTGTCCGGACCGTGCTAAGAGAATACCGGACGCGATGCAGCAGTCAGCGTTCGACGGCGTACCGGGCCAGGAGCAAGCTAGAGCCGTCAAAGGTGCGGGTGTCCAGCAGGCGGAGCGAGCCGGGCGGCCGGGTCTCGAAAGCTCGCACGCCCTCGCCGACCACGCCGGCGCCGATCATGAAATGCAGCTCGTCCACCAAGCCATTGGCAAGCAGGTCGTTCCAAAGAATGTGACTGCCGAATATCAGGATCTCCCGCCCCGGCTTCTCTTTGAGCGCTGCGACCTCCGCGTACGCGTCCGCGCGCCGCACGACGCGGGTCGAGCCCCACCCCTCGACCTCGTCGGGCTTCAGACTGTTTGAAACCACGACCTTCTCGACGGCGGCGTTGAGACGCGATATCTCACGCTCTACAGCTGGCTGACTCACGTCCTCGGCGATCGCGGGCCAGTAGGACCGGAAGCCCTCGTACGACTTACGCCCGAGAAGCAGTGTGTCCGCCGCTCGGAGGCGTTCCGCGTTGTAGTCCGAGAAACCGTTGTCGAACGGCATACCCATGACGTTCCCGCCCGGGCCGGAGAAGAAACCGTCAAGCGAGACGATGTTGCAGACAATGAGTTTGCGCATGGTAGGGCCGGCCCCTCCCCGACAGCTAGTTCGTCAGGTGATTCAAAGTGAACGCCAGCTTCCAGGCGTCGCCATCCCTTGTATAGACGGATGTCCCATAGATCAGGGGGAACTCCTGACCGCCGCAGGTTCCTTTGAGGATTCCCTTGAATGTCAGTATGCCAACGGTCGCCGAGAGGGATGTTCCCGTACCGTCGGCCACGCGAACGCTCTGTACTTCGCACTGATGCTCGGTCCAGAACTTGATGGTTTCTCCCTTGCCGGAGGTGACGTTGCCGAAGATGTCCACGAAAGCAAGGTCCCTTGCCGTCAGCTCTTCGAGAACTCTGGCGTCCCGTTCCTTCCAGGCCTCCCAGACCGATGTCTCGATCGCCACCATCGCGTCGGTGCTCGGATCGGCGGCCGGAGCTGCGAGCCTGGCGTCCGGCGCGGCCTCGTCGTCCTGGTTCGGCGGTTCCTCCCTGGCAGCGGGCTCAGCGGGCGGCGCCTGTGTCACTCGGGGGTCGAAGATCGGGTTCTCGCCATGGAATGCAGCCTGCCATTTCTCGCCGCCCCTCACCCAAACCGTGGCGGCCCGGACGGGGCTCGGGGCCTTCTCGGTCCTTCCGTCCATGGTGCAAGTACCATCGAATGTGCCCCTGTAGGTGAGCACGTAGGTGTCGGCGTCGATGGTCGAAAGACGCGGCTCATCGAGCGTCCAGCCATCCTTCACGTCGCATGCGACGCCAGCAACCATCCCGGTCGTCGCGGCCTTGTCCATGCGCGCGCCGCCCGGCCCGAGCATGACGAACTGGTCGCTCAACAGACCCTCGAAAAACGCCGCGTCACCCCGGAAGAAGGCCTCGTTCGCCTGCCTGTCGAGAGCCAGCAGTGCATCTGCAGTCGGCGCATCCGCGATGGGTTCGGCCGCGTCGGAGTCGGCACTCCTTGCCGGCGGGTTATCTGCTGGCGCCTCGCAGCCGGCAAGAAACACAGCCGCGATGGCCGTCCATGGAAGCAGTTGGATTCTCTTCAAGATTCTTTCTCCCCCGGTCCCTTAGCGGTCGACAGTCAGCTTCATCGGCTTCTTAGCTGGAGGGACTACGGCGCCCTCGAATCACCCATGTACGGCGCGATGTTGTTTGCGATGACACGGAACTCGGCCTCATCCAGTGGGACTCGCCGGAACGCGGCCCAGCCCGCCTCGGGGTACATGAGAGGGCTCGCGGCTGCGTCCGAGCCGTATAGCACGCGCTCGACGCCAATCTGGCGGATGCGCGCCGCGATCTGCTGCAGCTCATCTGGCGACATTTCCGGTTGGACCACCCCCGTCACATCGAACCATACATTCGCCAGAGTCTCATCCCGCCCCGCGATCGCATCCGTGAAAACGCTCAGCACCGAGTCTATCGCCGAGTCATAGCCACCCGCACCGGCAAGATGCGCGATTTGTACCGGCACGTCGGGCGCGGCTGGCAGTAGCTCATTCAAGAACACACGTGCCTCGTCCGCGCCGTATTTCCGTTGGTTGTCGATCGACGTATGCATGTGCACCACGATGGCCATCCCTAAGCCGTTCGCAACTTCGAAGACCTCTCGGACCTGCGCGACGTTCTCGGGATTGTCGAGATCGACATCAGAATTTCCGAAATGCAGCTTGAGGCCATTATGCAGCAGCGGATCTCCGCTGCAGCGCGCCAGCTCCTCGAGCGCGTAGGGCTTGAGCGGATTGAAGCTGCAGAACGCGCGCAGTCGGTCCGGATACTGCGCGACTTGCTGCGCCGTCCAGTCGTTCTCGGCCTTGACGTGCTCGTACTCGGAATCGACCGGCGCCCGGCTCGCCTTGCCCCACGTGTACGCGACCGATAGCACCAGCGCGCGCCGAATGTCTGCGGCATCGAGCAGGGCAACGACGTCGCTCGCGCTGATGCCCGGCGAATCGGGATCGCCTGTGACGAGGGCTGCGGCCCCCGGACTGAAGAGATGCTGGTGGTAGTCGACTACCGGCGTTTGCGCAGAGAGGGTCGCCGGAAGAGCCGACGCGAGTGCAAGCAGCGTGCAGAGACTCGGACGCATAGGAACACTCCTGTGGATCATTGGGGACGCCGGCTAACCTGCACTGCAGGGTCAGGACTGAAGCGCCGCTCTGTTCATTTCCTCGGACTAAACACAGCTCCATGCGCGAAAGCCGGACCGGACTTGCCATGGGGCCACTCGTCACGGGCAAATCGGATTCCGGGAATCCCGGACCCGGTGGCTGGAAGATCGCCCGCGAGCCGGAGCTTTCCGGTCTCCGGATCCATGTCGATCAGGTAAACCCCACCGGCCAGCGTTCCTCCGCCGGTCATCACGATGCGCCTTCCTCCGGGTTCGAGCGCGAGCCAGTGTGGGCGGGCGTCGACGCCGAAAGCGAGTTCTTCCACGATCACCGGCTGCTCCGGCCTGGACACATCCAGCACCACCAGCGACCCGGTGGTGCCGACGGGTTGGACCCAGAAACGACCTTCCCGCACGGGTACGTTGCAATCCGTGTCCTCTCCCGTCACCGGCGACCACGGGAAGGAACGCGCAAGTTTGGCAACAGGAATTCCGTCGAGTTCGGAGAGCACGTAGATCCCGCAGCGAAACGTCGCGATCATCACGGACTTCCCATCGCCAAGAAGTCGCGCTTCTGCGGGATGCAGGTGCTCGTCGCCGCGCGGTCCGGGCGGCAGCAGCACGGTGTGCAGCAGGGCCAGGTCCGAAAGCCGCCAGACCTGAACCGAGCGCCCCGTCTTCATTCCGTGCATGTCGGCCGAGGTTGTCACAACGCGGTCAAGCTGGGGGATCAAGGCCAAGCTGTAGGGACGAATGTCCGGATCGCGAGGATCTGCGGCGCTCGCGGCCCTAAGCATTCGCCCACGATTGTCCAGTTCAGCCAGCCCGCCAGATGCGTTGTGATCGGCCGCGAGACCTTGATAGGTGGCGAGAACGGTACCGCTCGGCGTGCGGGCGAAACTGTGTGGATGCGTATAGGGTCCCGCGTCGCCGAAGTCACTGACCAGGCTTGGGTGAATCGGGTCGTGGAGGTCGAACACGAACGTTTGCCCATTATCGAATGAGTTGGCGAAAAGTTGGCTCGTGGTCATCTCGTATTCGATGTGGTGCGCGTCGCTCCCGGTCAGCGTGGGCAAAGTGCTGACCACCTGACCGTAGGTTGCCGAACTACGATCCACGTCCACAACCGCCAGGAAAGCCCCGGCGTCATGATCGACGTCCCAGGCCCATACGAAGAGGTGAGTGCTGCCGTCGGATTCCCCCTTGCTCGCAATCGGTGAACAGCCGCATGCAGCCAGGAGGAGCAGGCCAATCGCATGGAGGAAAAAGGGCCGCAATCGATCAGCCCCGGGATGGAAGGCGAGCAGGCTCATGGGATACTCCACTCCCAAAGGGTTGAGCGCACGGTACTCCTCCGCGCATCGCGTGAGCTCATACAGTCAGTGTGAATCCACCATCCGGAGTCAGCGTCGCGCCCGTGATGTAACTGGCCTCATCGGAGCACAGGAAGACAATGGATCGAGCGATCTCCTCCGGGCGACCGGCGCGCCGAAGGTGAACGCTTGGGAGCACCGCTGTGTCGTATACCTCGTCCCCGAGCAGCCTTCGCGCGCGCTGATGCATGGGCGTATCAATGATCCCCGGGCATACCAGGTTTACTCGGATTCCCTGCGGTGCCAGCTCCGCGGACACACTCGTCGTCAGTCCGATCAGGCCGTGCTTTGAAGCGACATACGCCGAGCCGGACGGGAAACCGAGGAAAGAGTTTACTGAGCCGACGTTGACGATGACCCCGCCGTTGCCGCAGTTCAGCATGGCCCTGGCTTCGTACTTGAGGCAGAGAAAGGTGCCTCTCAGGTTGATGTTCAGAACCCTGTCCCAGTCTTCTTCATCCAGGTCAGTAATCCCCGCGAACCGGCCCTCGATGCCAGCATTGTTGACGGCATAGTCGAGGCGGCCGAACGTCTCAATTCCATGGGCGACCATGCGCTCCACATCCTTGGTCGCGGACACATCCGTCTTGACGGCGGTTGCCTCCCCTCCCCGAGCTTCGATCTCGGTCGCCAGCGAAACGAGCTCCTCTTGCCGTCGCGCGGCCAGCACGACCCTCGCGCCCTTCGCTGCAAAGGCCTCGGCGGTTGCCCTTCCGATCCCACTGCTCGCTCCGGTAATCAGTGCGACTCGACCGTTCATATCCGACATCCGGATTCTCCCGTCGCTGCGTCTGAAGCCGCTACCGAACGGATCAGAGGTAAGCTGCGCGCCTCAAGAGCGCGATGCTGCGTGTGTCGTGGTTGACCTGACGGACGCAGGAGGGCGTCGGGCTAGCTGCGCGACAGCTTCATTACGGCAGCGCTGAAGCAGCTTGACGACCGAAGAACTCCCCGGTGCCGGCCGCCTCTGCTCCGAAGCTGCGGCTTATTTTCCGTAGACCTTCTTCGCGGCCGCGCCCGCTGCGTCATCCTCGATCACCGGATACACCTCGAGCTCGAGGAGATCGGCCCACTCGGCGACGTGTTCCGCGATGACCGCGGGATCGCCGTCCATCAGATGCCAACCGAGGATGGAGCCTGGGACGTGCCAACGGCCGAGTTGCTGGACGCCGGCGGGGAGGGGCCCTCCGGTCTTGAGGAACTGGTCAATCGCAGGCTTGTACTTTCCGGGGACGGTCCGCCACACCACCATGGTCTTCATGATTTGCTCCTGCTCGGGAGGGATTCAACGGTGGACGCGGCAACTCCGCCCTGGCCGTGTTCCTGCTCAAGCTATGCCTGGGCGCTATAACGGCAAGGACGGGGCTCGCCGCCGAGCTGAAGCACCGCTGGCACCAACCTGGACTTCAGTCCCCGATGGCTACCTTCTCGTTACCCGACTCCTGCTTCAGCTGCTGAACGGCCTCGCCCAGATCCCCGGATCAGCTCCGCGTTCCAATCGACCCGCTCCAGGGTG
>DASQEN010000048.1:0-2041 GCA_035633635.1 Gemmatimonadota bacterium
CGAGGATGGGGTCGGGCACCGTTTCGGTGGTATGTGCGATGGCGGCTTGTGGACGGCCCGTGGAAATTCCCGCGAGCCCGTGGACAAGATGGGCGCGCGATTGTGGAGAAGGGCCTTCTCCGCGGGCGCGACGGCCATCAGATTGCTCGCCATTCCCGGGGAGCTTGCGTCTGGGGGAGAGATCCGCCGACGCCGGAGCCTCGGGATGTTTCTTGCGCTGTCGATGATGTGTTGAAAAGCGCACTGCGTTTGTGGACGAGTTCGGCTTCTATCGGTGGATAAGCGGGTTGCCTGCCCTCCGCCTCGCCAAGTATGTTTCCTCTCGTCCCGAGGGGACTGTCAAAGGGAACGGGTCCGAGATTCCATCAAGGACACCGGTCCCCGGGAGCGCAACCGGAGATAGCATCAAAGGCGGTCCGAGAGGATATCGAGGATCGGCTCCACGGCCAGGCCGCTGACCATCGATGCAGCGGTAGGGCACGGAGGCAGTTCGCTCGGGACGCTTTTTTGTCCATTTCATCCGGCACTGGACGCCGTCCGTACAGTCGTCGCAGTGGCGAACACATCCGACCCGCCTGACGACGTCCTCATCGTCGCGCTTGCCGAGCGCGATCTCGGCGCGCTCGCGACCCTTTACGACCGCTACGGCCGCTTGGCCTATGCGCTTGCCTACCGGGTCCTCGGGGAGGGCGAGGCGGCGGAGGACGTTGTCCACGACGCGTACATCTCGGCCTGGCGGGGAGCGGCGACCTACCGGCGCGAACGCGGAAACGTACGAGGCTGGCTCATGTCGATCGTCCACCACCGCGCGGTCGACGTGCTCAGACGCAAGACGACCTTCCGCCCGGCTCCCCTCGAGGCGGCTGCCGAGCGCGCCGCGGATGACGACACGGCGGAGGCGGCCGAGCGGAACGTCGAGCACCAGACCGTGCGCGCGGCGCTCGAGGGCCTGCCGCAGGCGCAGCGCCGCACCATCGAGCTCGCGTACTTCGGTGGGTACACCCATGTCGAGCTGGCCGAGCTCATGGGCGTGCCGCTCGGGACGGTGAAGGGCCGGATGCGCATCGGGCTGCAGAAGCTCCGGCGCGCGCTCGAGCTCCAGGGGAACTACCGGGAGCAGTCGCGATGACCCACGTCACAGACGAGCTCGAGCTCTACTCGCTGGGCGCGCTGACGCCGATCGACCGCGCGCGCGTGGCCGCGCACCTCGCGGAATGCCCCGCGTGCCGCGAGCAGGCCCGCGCCATCGATGAGGTCGTCCAGGAGCTGCCCGAGACTCTTCCCAGCCGGGAGGCCCCTGGGCGCCTGCGCGAGCGGATCCTCGCCTCGGCCCGGGCTGACCTCACCACCGACCGAGCCCCCCAGCGGGGCACCTCGTGGGTCGCGCGTCTGGTGCGGCCGGGGCTCGTGTTGGCCGCGGTCCTGTGGCTCGCCGTCGGCGCCGCCGCGATAGCGGGCGACTACGTGAACAAGTCGAACGAGATCGCGGTCCTCGAGCGCGAGCGCGCCTCGCTCGAAAGGATCGTCGAGGGCATCCGCGAGGGTGGCCGATGGTGGTACATGGGCGGAAAGGACGACTGGGCCGGAATGGGCGGCACGCTCATCGCACCGCGGGCTGAAGGCCGACCGCCGTTCGTCGTGTTCCACGACCTCAAGCCGCTCGCGGATCCGAAGCAGCTCTACACGATCTGGCTCGTGAGCTCTGACAACACCTGGGTCCGCGGCGCGACCTTCCGCCCCGACGGCAGGGGCGTGCAAGCCGTCGACGTCACAGCGGCCATCGCGGGGTTCGACCGCTGCGCGGTGACCATCGAGAACTCGGCCTGGGGTCGACGGGCCGGGCCGGTCGTCATGGAGTCGAGGATCGTCCCGCCTACGCCATAGCCCAGTCGGGCATCGGACAAAAGAAGAGCCCCGCTTTTTCAGCGGGGCTCTCCGTGCCTAGTGTCTGCACCACGCGCTTTCGCGCGGTGCAGCTAATCGATGCGGCCCTGCCGCATCAATTAGTAGTCCATCCCGCCGCCACCACCCATCGCGGGAG
>DASQEN010000049.1:0-19951 GCA_035633635.1 Gemmatimonadota bacterium
GTCACCGGTCAGATACCGCTGACGGCCGTAGCAGTGGGCCAGCGAGTTGATCGAGAATGTGCCGTGGTACAGGATCGAGGTCGAGAGGAAGAACCCGACGAACAGGCCGGGCCACCCCGCGAACAGGAAGCAGGCGATCGCCAGCAAGACCCCCGGGAGGTGTCGGTGTCGGTCGAGCCACCTGAGCTCCGGGTACTCGGCGAGGTCGCGGACCAGCTCGTAGTCCGCCTGGCCACGCTGGCTGGAAAAAACCCAGCCGATATGCGAGAACAGAAAGCCGTGGAGCCCCGGCGAGTGGACGTCCTCGACCGTGTCGGAGTACTTGTGGTGATGGCGGTGCTTGGCCGACCACCAGAGAACGCCCTTCTGGAGGGACATCTGCGAAACGAACGCGAGCACGAACTGGAACACCCGGCTGGTGTCGTACGATCGATGCGAGAAGTAGCGGTGGAAACCGGCCGTGATCGCGAACATGCGCAGGAGATAGAGGCCGACGCACATCGCCGCCGCCGTCCACGTCACGCCGCTCCAAAGGATTCCCAGAGTGGCGAGATGCACGATCAGGAACGGGATCGCCGAGGGATACACGATGTCGTCATGGTTCTCGGCGTCGAATTGGATGGTCTGGGTCAGCATGGTATGGGTATTCCCGGTCCAGGCGAGAAGTTAAGGGTGGGTGTGGACATAATATACCCCCTTCGAGGGGCTCTGTGCCATCCACCCCTCAGAACCACAGCGTAGCGGCTCCCGTGAGCGCCGGATGGTGGAGGTTATCGATGCTGCCATCGCGACCGCAGATGTTGATCTCGGTGTGTGTTTCTCCCGAGCATCGCTGGACATGGTCGATGACCTCTGCTCGCAGGCCCCATCGCTCTCCCGAGCGCCACTCGAGCCCGCCTCCGAACTCCCACATTGGCTCTCGCGTGGTGGATCCAGACGGACCGAACGGCTCGCCTGACTCCAGGATGGCAACGTCCACGTCGACATTGATCGTACCGCGCCCCAGGACTACTGAGCCTCGGACGGGCGATCGGGGAGGAAAGTTCAGCCGTCCCCGAAGCGCATAGAGGTCCACAACCACCTGCCTCTCTTCCAGCACGGGGTCGGGCAAGGGCGCGCCTCCGAGCCAGGCGTCCATGCCGAGGGAGGCCGAGGCACGGGCATAGTGGGCCTCGATCGAGAGGACGGGAACGACATCGAATCCCACGACCGCTCCCACCAGGGGCGCAAGATCGCTGCGACCCTCGTAACGGGGTCCGTCGCTGGACTCGAACGAGAAGCCCAATCCTCGATCGTCGATTCGGAGCCCTCCTGCGATGGCGGAGACTGAGAAGCGGGGTGCGAACGCTGTCTCGTCTCGCAACGCGACTTCTCGGGAATCCGGGAGGAGAGCAGGACCTTCGGGGACCTGGGCGACCAGACGCGAGGTTGCGAGGGCACATCCCGCCAGCGTCGCCAGAGCGAACAAGCGACTGCTCATTCTGGCCCGCGCTGGAGGTCGCCCTGGTCATCGTCACCTTGTGCTGGCGACCCGGAACCGACCGCCGTATCCTGACGACGATGGTGGACATGTTCGACTGGAAGAGCATTCTCGCGGCAACCGACTTCTCGACCGTAGGCGAGAACGCGGTGCGGACCGCTGCATGGCTCGCCGAGCGCGGGGAGAGCTCCCTTGCGGTGGTCTGCGTAGCGGACCCGAGCGAGGCTCGTCGCTCGATGGCCGAGCTCCTGAACCGATTGCGACCGAACCTGCCCGAGACACGAGGATTCGTGCGGGCCGGGAAGCCTTGGAGCGAGATCGTGCGGCTGGCCGAAGAGCTGGACGTCGACGCGATCGTCCTTGGCAGCACGGGACTCTCCAGAATCCAGCGGTTGCTCCTGGGGAGCACTGCCGAGGGTGTCGTGCGGCACGCGTCGTGCCCCGTCCTGATCGTGCGGCACGCGCCGCTCGAGAGAATCCGCCGGATCCTCCTGCCGGTCGACATGGACGAGGGGTCCAAAGCCTCCGTTCGCTACGCGCTCGAGCGAGTCGGGGAGGACGTGGAGCTCGAGGCCATTCACGTGATCGGCTTCCCGCGCATGATCGAGCCCGAGCTCGCGGACGCGCTTCCCGACGACGCCGAGTCGGCGACGCGGCTGCGCGAATTCCTCGACGACCTCGGCGCCGAGCGGGTCCGCTCCCGGGTGGTTCTCGGAGAACCTGCGGCTGCCATCCTCGACGCCGCCCGGGAAGCGGACCTTGTCCTCATCGCGACCCGTGGACGCAAGGGCTTCGCGCGCGCTCTCCTCGGAAGCGTTGCCGAAAAAGTCGTGCGTCATTCCGAGGGACCCGTCCTGGTCGTCCCCCCCTCGAGGGAAGGTGAGGCGCTGAAGAAGCCGGTCGGGGACGCCGCACCGGAAGGCGAGGTCCACCCGTAGCGCTGCTCGTCCTTCTCTTCTACGTCGGGCTCGCGATCACGTGTTCGGGCTGGCCCTCGCCGCAGGGCGTGCGCGAGTCGATGGTCCGCGCGGCCCTGTTCTTCGGCGCGATCGTCCTGATCGCGACCGAGATTCTGTCCCTGTTCGACGCGATTACCGCCTCCAATGTGACCGCGCTCTGGCTGGCGCTCGGAGTGGGATCCGGGATCGCGGCTATCGGCGCACGTGTCCGGGTCGGACAAGCTGGAGACAAGCGGGTCGGTGGCGGCCGCTCTCCTACCCCGTTGCTTCCCGCCGCAGCCTGCGCGACGATTCTCGGCCTGACCCTTCTCACCGCGATCGTCGCTCCGCCCAACTATCCCGACTCGATGACCTATCACATGTCGCGCGTCGCGCACTGGATTCAGGCGAGAAGCGTCGACTGGTATCCTACCGGGGACTCGCGGCAGAACTACCAGATGCCTTTTGCCGAGTTCCTCATCCTCCACCTCCAGCTCCTTTCCGGCGGGGACCGGTGGGCCAATCTCGTCCAGTGGGGATCGTTTCTGCTGAGTGGTGTTCTCGTGTCGCTCGTCCTCCACGAGCTCGGGCAACCCGCGCGGGTACAGTGGGCCGGTGCGATCATCGCGTTCACGGTCCCGATGGCGATCCTCCAGGCATCAGGGGCGCAGACCGATCTCGTCGTCTCCCTCTGGCTGCTCGGGTTCCTCTTCTATCTCTGGCGAACGATGTCGGATCATTCCTGGCAGAGCTCGATCTTATGCGGCCTCGCGCTCGGGCTCGCGCTGGCCACTAAGGGGACGGCCTACCTCTATGCGCCCGCGATGGGAGCGGCGCTCGTCGTGGCGTACGCAGCCACGGCTCAGCGGGGGCGGTCGCTACCGGCCCGGGGACTGGTCGTCGCCCTCGCCCTCGCGGCCAGCCTGAGCCTCGGGATCTGGAGTCGGAGCATCTCCGCGCACGGCTCTCCGATCTGCTGTGGGGGAAAGTATTTCGTCGAGCGGCTGACACCCGGCGATATCGTCTCCAATGTCCTGCGCAACGCGGCGGTCCACGTGGGTCTCCCGAGGCTTCGCCGCGCAGTCCCGCGCGCGGTGGCTTTCCTTTCGCCCGTAGATCTCGACGATCCCGCCACCACGTGGCCCGCCACTCGCTTCGTTGTCCATTTCTCTTTCCACGAAGGGAAGGCTGGCAACACACTCTTCCTGCTCCTCTTCCTGGCGAGCACTGTCTCGGTTGCAGCCGATCGCCGGCTCCGCCGCGGTAACGCGATGGCTTGGGCCGGGGCCGCCGTGACCGGGTTCCTGGCGTACTCGCTCGCGCTCAAATGGCAGCCCTGGGCGAGCCGTCTCCAGACCCCATGCTTCGTCGTGGCCGCGGTGCCACTCGCGATCGCGCTATGCGCGCGCGGCCGTTGGATCGAGCGAGGCGGGCTAGCCCTCTTGTTCATAGGCGCGATCCCGTTCCTGCTCATCAACCAGTCCCGACCTCTGGTTCCGCGGTATAGCCCCTCGATCTTCGTAACGTCGCGGACCGACCTGTATTATGCCGATCGCAAGGCGTATCGGCTTCCCTACTCCGAGACAGCGGCGTTACTCCGCGACATCGCGGAGCCGGAGCTCGGCCTTCTGTTCGACGGCGACGACTATGAGTACCCATTCTGGATCGCGATCAAGGACGACTTCGCCGGTCCGCCGCTTATCCGTCACGTCGGGGTCCCTCGAAAGTCGGGCGAAGGACCGGCTCCCCCGCCACCCGCGGTCGTGGTCACCTCGCGGGGGGGGGAGCACCAGACTGTCGATGGAGTCAAGTATGTCCGCATCCACGACTTCCGCGAGCTGTCGATCCTTCGCCGCGTCACCGATGCGGAGCCCTCCCCCGCGGGAAGCGGTGCACCGCCCCGAGTCGATCCGCCGCTCAGTAGGTGATCCGGATCCGGTACTGGAGCTTGGCCTCGCCGCCCGCCTTCACCGGCACGTCGAAGCGCACCGTGAACGCGTCCAGCTTCTCGAAGTCGTGGCTGTTGGAGAGCATCCGCCAGTCGCCGGGCAAGGGCTCGACGACCTGGACGACGATGTCCTCCTGCTTGTGGTTCCGGATCACGACCTCGAACGCCTCCTCCCACACGTGTCCGCTCGACACGACCTCGAACTCCGTCTGGCGGCGGTCCGCCACGACGTCGAACGCCTCGCCGATCTTGAGCACGACCCTCTCGTCCCGCGGCGTGTGGTCGATCCGGTCCTCGCCCACGAGCTGAAGCGTCCCGTCGGCGTCGGCCTTGTAGAGCCGCACGGTCCCGGCTGGCAGCGGCACGCCGAGGCCGTCCCGCTCGCGGTTCTCGAACTCCTGATACACGCCGACCTTGAGGCCCTGCTCGCCGCCGTATTGCTGTGTGTAGTACCAGGATGCTCCGGCGAGCCGGAAAACCTTCGCGGTCCGCACGGATGCCGTCTCGAGCAACCGGATCTGCTTGGTCTGGTTGTTTTTGATCGTGGTCGGACGCGGCAGGTCGTAGAGATGATACTCGAAGAACGTGCGCTCCTCGAACGCCGCTCCGCTTGGCGCTGCGTCGGCCGCCTCGAGCGCGCGGCGGGCCATCATGTCCTGACCGCCCTGCGGAGCCCGGTGGATGTCACCGGCCACGAGCTTCAGCTTCGCGTCCGGGTACGTGGTCCCGCTCCGGTTGTCGATCGTCACCCAGCCGCCGAGATCGAGGGTCCGGTCGTCGGCGGAGAGCGTGGCGACGTAGTCCGCCTTCCACGACAGCCCTCCGGTCAGATACGAGACCTCGACCGGCTCGGTCCCCGCGCGCTGGCTCGCCAGCGTCCAGACCAGGGTCGGCGACGCCTTGAGGTCGCCCTTCAGCGCCGGCAGTACGACTCGGCCCGGAGGGTTCAGCGCGATCGAATCGCCGATCTGGTACACGGTGCCACCCTGGACCGACAGGAGCTTCGCCTGTATCGCACGATCCTCGCCGTCGACGGTCGTCACGAGCGTGACCATCTCACCCACGTACTTGGCCAGCAGCGCCTCGGGCGTCATGAGGTCGTACTCGTAGTTCTGCTCGAGGACGTCGACCGCGCCGCCCGAGCCGAGCGCGCGGAAGGCGACCGAAGTGGGATCGATGAGGGCGGCCACATCGCGGAAGGGCAGGGTGAAAACCCCTCTCTCGAGCTCGATTCTGCGCTCGTCGCGGACGAGACCCAGGTCGCCGTTGTAGACCGTGACGGCCACCGAGCGAGGCTCGGGATCGTCGCCGTGCGCGGCGGGCAGGGCGCCGAGCGCGAGCGCCGCGCCGGCAATCAGGCCGAATGCGATGATGGGACGTTTCATGAGATCCTCCGTGTCGTTGGGTGGACGTTGCCTTCGTCCCCCTGTACAACCGGAAGCCCGGTTTATTCCGCGGCCTCGAGGAACTTCCGGAGGCTGTCGGCCAGGGCGGCCCGCCCGCCGACGAGGTCGCCGCGCGCGGCCAGCGTGTCGCCCCACAGGGCGAGCGCCCGTCGCGCACCCGTCGTGTCGCGCGCTTCCAGAGCCGCCCGAGCCTCGCGCTCGAATCGCTCGACGTCAGCGAGGTAGGCTCCCAGGGGAGCCGCGGGAGTCGGCTCTGCCACCCGATCGGCGAGCGCCTCCCGGCGGTCCATCCCGCCCTCGTCCGCATCGCGGCCCGCCTCCTTCTCGAGCGCCGCGGCGTTCTCGTCCGCGCGCCGGGTCCGCGCCGTGGCGCGACCTAGCGCGTCCTCGCCTTCGACAGCCTCCTCCGCGCCCCCAGGTTCCCGGGTCTCGACAGCGTCCGACTTCTGCTCGGACTCTGCTCCTAAGCGCCCGCTCTCAGCCGGCCGGTTCACGTCGGTCGGCTCCCGCGGGTTCTCGCGCCACACGATGCCGACGATCAGCGCCGCCACTGCCACGAGCGCGATCTGCGGAGCCCAGCGTCGGAAGGCTCTCCCTCCCCCGGGGGCGCGCCAGGAAGTGCGCGCCACGATCGCCGCGCGCTGGGCCGCCCAGTCCGGCTCGAGGCCGGCAGACCCCGCGCGGCGCGCTTCGTAGCCCCGCTCGATCGCCGATGTCCACGAAGCGAGCGCCGCCAGCTCCTCGCGGCACCGCTCGCACTCCGCGAGGTGCGCGTCGACCCGTGCGCGCCCGGCCTCGTCCAGCTCGCCGGTGCGATACGCGTCGAGGTGCTCACCGACGTGCGCGTCGCGCCCCTGGCCCCGATTTCCTGCGTCGTCGTCCCGTCTCATGGCTTCAGGCCCTTTCCCTCCAGGCAGTCCTGCATCTTCTCGCGGGCGCGGTGGAGTCGCGACATCACGGTCCCCTCCGGGACCTCGAGCACGGCGGCGATCTCCGCGTACCGGAACCCCTCGCCGTGCCGGAGGTCGAACGCTTCCCGCTGGTCGTCCGGGAGGCCCGCGAGACAATCCTCGAGCGCGCGCGCCAGCTCCCGGTCCTCGACCCGCGTTCCCGCCTCGTCGCGCGACGCGACCGGCGTCGGATCGTCGCCGGAGAGGGACAACAAGCCCCAGGTCC
This sequence comes from Gemmatimonadota bacterium, assembly GCA_035633635.1. Taxonomy (GTDB): domain Bacteria; phylum Gemmatimonadota; class Gemmatimonadetes; order JACCXV01; family JAHWKZ01; genus JAICNR01. The sequence goes on from DASQEN010000049.1 coordinate 6,949, forward strand.
GGCGGCGGCGGAGCACGTTCAGGCAGCGGTTCCTGGCGATCGTGAAGAGCCACGGGTAGAACCGATGGCCCGGATCGAACTCGCCGAGCCGCTCCCAGGCGCGAATGAACGCCTCCTGCACGACCTCGTCCGCCTCGTCCGGATCGCCGAGCATGCGGAGGCACATCCACCACAGCCGCCGCTGGTACCGATCGACCAGCACGCCGTAGCGGTGCGACTCACCGCCCGCGATGCGCGCGATCAGCGCGGCTTCCTCGGCGGACTCCGCCTCTTCGGCGGACTGGGCTCCGTCCTTAGTGGTACCCGCAGGATCGCGGTTCATTCCGCCACTCTCTCTATCGAGCGCTTGGCTGGTGCATTTAGAACCGCAGGGCGTTCAAAACGGCTCAGATGCAAGGCGCGCGACGAGGGGATTCCGAGGCGTACTGAAAGGTACGCTGCAGGAAGACACGAGGAGCGGAACGAAGCAGATGGGCCGTTTTCAACGCCCTGCCACCGGGAGGTAGGAGCCTCCCGACGCCAGCACTTCCGCCGCCACCACCCGCACGTCGTTGTCGGGATACTCGCGCACGCGCGCCAGCTCACGGCGGACGCGTCGCCAGGCCTCGTTGACGATCAGACGCGCCCGCGTCACGTGCGCATCGCCGGCGGGTCCCGGCTCCGTGCGCCGCTCATGCTCGGCGCGGGAGATCACCGCGGCCATGAGGAACAGGTCGCCGGCCGCGTTGGCCAGTCGCTCGAGCACCATCTGCCGCTCGACGATCTCCTTCCCGTGCCTCCGCAGCGCCCATTCGACCGCGCCCGCGAACTCCGCCACCCACACCGGCAGCGGTCGCGCGATCTCGGCGACGGCGGGGTGCAGCTCGGGCAGATCCGGCCGGTGGATCGCCCGGCGGGCGCGGTCGCGCGCGTAGTCGGTCAGGAGCCCGAGTTGCTTGATCGGGTCCTTGAGCGCGCGCGCCACAGCCTTCAGCTGCTCGCCCGGCCCCTCGAGGCCGGATAGCGCCGTGTAGAGCCGCAGGATCTCGTTCGTTCCCTCGAAGATCAGGTTGATGCGCGCGTCACGGAGGTAGCGCTCGAAGGGGTACTCCTTCATATAGCCCATCCCGCCGGCGATCTGGAGCGCCTCGTTGACCACCCTCCACACGGCCTCCGAGGCCTTCACCTTGCAGATCGCGGACTCGAGCGAGTAGTCGTCCGCGCCGCGATCCACCAGGCCGGTCGTCAGGTAGACGATCGACTCCGCACCGTAGATCTCGAGCGCCATCCCCGCGAGCTTCTTCTGGATCAGCTCGAACTCCGCGATCGGCCGGCCGAACTGCTCGCGCTCGAGCGCGTTCCTGGTGGCCTCCGCCAGCAGGAGCTTCATCCCGCCCACGCACCCGGCGGCGAGCCCGAGGCGTCCGGAGTTCAGCACCTCCATCGCGACCTTGAAGCCCCCGCCGATCTCCCCCAGCACCAAGTCCGGCGGCAGCGCTACGCCCTCGAAGTGGACCTCTGTGGTCGACGATCCGCGGATTCCCAGCTTGTGCTCCTCGGGGCCGCTCGAGACGCCCTCGAGCGAGCGAGGGACGATGAACGCCGTGATCCGATCCACCGTCTTCCCGTCCCTCTCCACGGCCGTCTGCGCGAACACCGTGAAGATCTCCGCGGTACCTCCGTTGGTGATCCAGATCTTGGTCCCGTCCAGGATCCACGCGCCCCGCTCCTCGCTCCACGCCGCGCGCGAGCGGATCGACGCGGCGTCGGAGCCCGATGTGGGCTCGGTGAGCGCGAACGCGGCCAGCTGCTCGCCGCGGGCGAGCGGCGGCAGGAATCTGCGCCTCTGCTCCTCGGTGCCGAACTGGAGGATGCCTTTGAGGCCGATCGACTCGTGAGCGCCCACCGTCACCACGATCGCGCCGTCGATCGTGGCCAGCGTCTCGAACACTTTCGCGTAGAACGTCATCGAGGCGCCGAACCCGTCGTACTCCTCCGGCACGATGATGCCGAACACGCCGAGCTCCGCCAGCCCGTCCAGAACCTCGCGTGGCAGCCGCGCCTCCTGGTCGATCGCGCGGCTGTCCACCCGCTCGCGCGCGAACCGGCGCAGGCTGTCCCGCAGGATCTCCAGCGTTTCGGCTTCGTCGGCAGACACCTCCGGGAACGGGAACAGCGCCTCCGGATCCAGGTGTCCGGTGAAGAACGGCCGGCAGACGCTCACGGCGTGCGGCGGGCAAGCCAGATCCCGCCGACCATGACCAGGAATCCCAGGCACACGAGAGCCATGCCGTTGACCACCACGCGCTCCACGATCGGCTCCGCCTGGATGGCCATCCGTGTGGCCGCTTCCCGGGACTTGGACAGATCGCGATACCACGTGACGAGCGTCCAGGCCGGGATCACGAGCCCCGCCACCGACAGCAGGCGTAGTGCCACCGCCGCTCCCGGCAGGCGCCAGCGCGAGCCGACCGCATAGACGACCAGGATGCCTGCGGCGACCACCGCCAGCCCCCAGAACGCCGAGCTGTGGAGGAGCGGGCCGAATCGCACTAGAACCCGAAGATGGCCTGGCCGTCGTGGCCGACGGCGCTGCTTGCGGCGGTTGCCGCGGACTCGTCGTAGAAGCCGCCGCCTCCGCGGGCACGCTCGCGGAGCGCCGCCGAGGGCGCGAAACGCGGGTCTACGAGCGCGGACCAGTGCCCCAGACGCTCGACGATCTCGGGCAGGCCTACCGCGTCCGCCCAGCGCATGAGCCCCCCGCGGAAGGGCGGCCAGCCGATGCCCATGACGAGCGCGAGGTCGCCCTCGCCGGGCGAGCCTACGATCCCCTCGGACAGCGCGCGCGCGGCCTCGTTCACCATCGGATAGAGGCTGCGGGTGACCAGGTAGTCGTCGTCGTAGACCGGCGTTTCGCCCTCGCCCGTCGGCGGCAGCCCGAGCTCGCCGCGCAGCTTCTCGTCAGGCCCCTTCCGCTCGCCGCCCTGGTAGCGGTAGAAACCCGCCCCGGACTTCTTCCCCAGCCGCTCGGTGACCTGCAGGCGGTGGAGCAGCGCGTGGGGCCGCATGCGGTCCGGGTACGCGTCCGCCATCACCTTGCCGACCTTGGCGGCGATGTCGAGGCCGATCTCGTCCAGGAGCGCCAGCGGACCCATCGGCAGGCCGAACTCCTCGAGCGCTCCGTCCAGCGCCGCGATCGGAACGCCTTCGGCGTACAGGTGGACGGCTTCGTTGAGGTACGGCATGAGCAGGCGGTTCACCCAGAACCCCGGCCCGTCCCGCACGACGACCGGTGTCTTCCCGAGATCGAGCGCGAGGCGATGGAGCGTCGCCAGCGCCTCGTCGGACGTCCGCGCGCCGCGCACGACTTCGACCAGCGGCATCTTCTCGACCGGGTTGAAAAAGTGGAGGCCGCCGAAGTCTTCGGGACGGGCGAGCGCTGTGGCGAGATCGTCCACCCGCAGCGAGGACGTATTGGTCGCCAGGACCGTTCCCTCCCGCACCTCGCGCTCGACCTCGGCGAGCACGCGGCGCTTGATCTCCAGGTCCTCGACGATCGCCTCGACGACCACGTCGAGACGGCGGAAGCCGTCGTAGCCGATCGTGCCGGAGATCCGGTGCATGAGGTCGCGCACCCCGCGCCGGTCGAGCGATCCCTTCCTCTCGGCCGTGCGCGCGATCCGCGCTGCGTGCTCGAGGCCGTCCGCCACGCGCTCGAGGTCGACGTCCTTGAGCCGCACCCGGATCCCGGCGTACGCGGCGACCTCCGCGATCCCGCCTCCCATGACCCCGGCTCCGAGGACTCCGAGCGTGCCGACCCGGCGCGCTTCGGCCGGGACGGGTGGGCGCCGGGCCCCCTCGCGGAGCCCGTAGAGCGACATCAGGTTCCGTGCCACGGGCGTGCCGGCGAGATCGGCGACTGACTCGGCCTCGACGGCCAGCCCGGCGGACATCCCTTGCGCGAGCCCGACCTCGATCGCCTCGATGGCCTTGTAGGGGGCCGGATAGTGATCACCCGACCGTTCCTCGACGCGGCGCCGCGCCTGGGACAGCACGAGCTTGCGGCCGAGCGGGTTCCGCTTGACCAGCCAGCCGGCCAGGCCGTCGCGGCCGTGCGAGACCGCTCGCTCACCGCTCGCCGCCGCGCGCGCGATGACGGCTGCCTCCGCCTCGAGCCGGGCCCGGGGCACCACCTTGTCGACGAGGCCCATGCGCTCCGCCTTGCGGGCCGTAACGCGATTTCCCGTGAGCACGAGCGTCAGCGCGTCCTCCAGCGAGAGGAGGCGCACGACACGCTGCGTTCCGCCCCAGGCCGGGATGATCCCGAGCTGCACCTCCGGGAACCCGAGGCGCGTCGTCTCGTCGTCGCTGGCGACCCGGAACGAGCACGCAAGCGCGAACTCGAGCCCGCCCCCCACGCACGCCCCATGGATCGCCGCCACGGTCGGCAGGGACAGGTCGGCGACGCGCTGGAAGACTGCTTGGCCGCGGCGCGACAGCTCGCGCGCCTCCTCGGGCGAATCGATACCGGCCAGTTCTTCGACGTCCGCGCCGGCGACGAAGGTGTCGGGCTTGCCGGAGCGGAAGATCACGGCCGTCAGGTCGCCGTGCCCGACCAGCTCGTCGAGAAGCGCGTCGAACTCCTCCAGCGCCGCACGAGACCACACGTTGACCTTGCGTCCCGGCAGATCGAAGGTGACGCTTGCCAGCCCCCGACCATCGACCTCGATGCGGAATGCGCCCGTCATCCGGAAGCGGCCCGCTGGAAGACGATCGCTCCCCCCAGGCCTCCTCCCACGCAGAGGGTCGCGAGCCCGAGCTCGACGTCTCGCCGGCGCATCTCGAGGAGCAGGGTGAGCGCCAGCCGGCTGCCGGTCGCCGCGATCGGATGGCCGAGCGCGATCGCCCCGCCGTTGACGTTCAGCGTCTCTTCGCGAAGCGTCCCGATCGGCAGCGTGCGTCCGAGACGCTCTTCGGCCCACGTTCGCGACGGAAAGACCTCCATGTTCGCCAGCACGACCGCCGCAAACGCCTCGTTGAGCTCCACGAGCCCCATGTCCGAGAGTGACGCGCCGGCCCGGGAGAGGGCGAGCGGGGTGGCCAGCGCCGGTCCGAGGCCCATCCGGTTCGGCTCCAGCCCGGCGTACGCGAACGATACGATCCTCCCCAGCGGTTGGTACCCTTCCGCCCGCGCCCGCCCCTCCTCCATGAGGAGCAGCACCCCCGCCCCGTCGGTGACCATCGAGGCGTTCCCGGCCGTGACCGTGCCTCCGCGCTCGAAGACGGGCTTCAGCTTCGCGAGCGCCTCGAGCGTCTGCTGCGGACGATAGCCGACGTCCTCGGCCACCACGTCCCGGAAGGCGGGCGGCACGAACACGGGCGTGACCTCGTCCGCGAACCGGCCCTCTGCCCACGCGGCGGCCGCGCGCTGATGGGAGCGGAGCGCGTACTCGTCCTGGGCGCGGCGCGATAGATGGAACTCGCGAGCCAGGACCTCGGCGGTTTCGCCCATGTTGAGGCCGCACACCGGATCGGTCAGCCCCTCGAGAAGTGCGACGACCGGCTTGAAGTGCGAAGGCCTGAGCTGTGCGGCCGCCGTCGCCTTCCCGGCCATGCTGCGCGCGCGGGTCATGTCGGACATCACGTCGGCGAACTCGTCCGGGAACTGAAGCGGCACGTTCGACATCGACTCGACCCCGCCTGCCACGACCGCGTCAGCCTGACCGATGACGATCTCGTTGTAGGCGTCGGTGATCGATTGGAAGCCGGAGGCGCAGTTGCGCTGGACGGTGTAGCCGGGAACCTCCGCGGGGATCCCGGCCTCGAGCGCGGCCACGCGCGCGATGTTGGGCGCGTCCGCCGGCGGAGCGGCGTTCCCCATGATGACCTCGTCGATCGACGCGGGATCGATCTCGGTGCGCTCGAGGAGATCGCGGACCGCTGTCCGGGCGAGCTCCACCGCAGTCACCTCGGAGAGCGCCGTGTCGACCTTGGTGAACGGCGTTCGGACGCCGTCGACCACCACTACCTTGCGAGCGTGGTGCCACCGTTCCGCTCGCTTCATCTTCCCCTCCCTGTTTCGCTTGCGGTCCTTGGAAGTGTACGCGCGGCCGCCGGGGGCGACCAACGCGTCGAACGGACGACGACCGCGCCGATCAGAAGACGGGGGACCCTCGCGGAACCACGTACGCGCAGGTCGGCTCGCGATCGAACCAGCGCCGCGCGAGCGCCTGGATGGCTTCCGGCGTGACGGCCTCGATGGCCGCCAGCCAGCGGTCGCCGAAGTCCTGTCCCAGGCCGTACGCCTCGTGCCGGGCGAGGCGCATCGCCTGCGCCGCGTTGGTCTCCGCGCCGATCAAGTACGAGCCGCGCAGATATCGCCGGGCGGCCAGGATCTCCTCCTCCTCCACGGGCTCCTCCACGACGCGACGGAACTGTTCGGCCAGCCCCGCCGCCGCCTGGTCGGCCCGCCCGGGGTCGGTCACGATGTACCCAGCCAGGAACGACCCGTCGAGCTGATCGTTGTAGATCGAGGAGACCTGATACCCGAGCGCCTGCTTCTCGCGCAGCTCGATGAACAGCCGGCTCGACATCGATCCCCCCAGGATCGCGTCGAGCACGCGCGCGGCTGGATAGTCGGAGTCCTTCCACGAAGGAGCCGGGAAGCCGTGCACGAGGTAAGCCGCGTCACGCTCGAGCTCCAGCCGCCGCGTGCCCGTTTTCGGCTCGGGCGGGGCCGGCCTCGGCGGCGGTGGTACCAGGGGGGTGCGTCCGAAGGCGGTCTCGAGACGCGCCAGCAGGGTCTCGGGATCGAACCGTCCGACCGCGACGACGATCGGTGGAACGGGCCGGTAGAAGCGCCGCGCCGCGGCCGCCACCCGCTCGCGATCGAACGAGGCCACGGTGTGGCTGTATCCCAGCACCCGCTTGTGGAACGGGTGCTCGTCGTAGAAGAGCTCGCGGAACAGGTCGGTCGCCCTGGCCATGAGCTGGTCTTCGCGCGCTTCGAGAGCGCCCAGCGTCTGTTTGATCTCGGTCTCCACCTCCCGCGCATCGAACACCGGCTCGGTCAGCGTCTCGACGAACAGGTCCAGCGTCGCCTCCCACGTGGCCATGGTGGCGCGCATCGAGACACTGCCCACATCGTTACCCGTCGACGCGTCGATCTCCGAGCCGAGATCCGCAAGCGCGTCCTGCATCTCGGACGCCGACCGGCTCGCGGTACCCCGCGTCAGGACGGCCTGAAGGACCGACGACAGCCCGGCCTCGTCCTCGCTTTCGTAGAGCGGGCCCATCGGCACGAGCGCGCGCGCGACGACGATGTCGTTGGCCGCCAGCGGGCGGGTCAGCACGACGGTGCCGCAGGCCAGCGCGTGCCGCTCGTGCTCAAGTCCCATTCGGCCCTACCCACGCGCGCACCGCGCGATCCGAGCTTACCCATCGGCTCAGGGCCTGCCCCACGCGCTCCGGCGTGACGGCGGCGACCCCTCTGAGGACGTCCCGGTATGCCTCCGCCGCGCCGTAGAGGGTCTCGAACTCCCCCAGCGTTCCGGTGAGCGCCGCATTCGTCTCGTTGTCGTAGGCGAAATCAGCGGCGAGGATCGTCTGCGCGCGGCGCACCTCTTCGAGGCTGACGCCGTGGCGGACCGCGGCGTCCAGCGCCTCGGCGATCTCTCCCTCCACGGCCTCGCGACGGTCGGGCCCGCAGACCGACGAGACGCCGAGCAGACCGGAACGCTCAAGGCCGTACGTCCAGGCACCGATCTCCGTCACCAGACGCAGCTCGTCGATCAGCCGGCGGTGCAGTCGAGAGGTTTCGCCGTCGCCGAGGATCGTTGCCGCGACTTCGAGCGCGCACAGGGCCTCCAGGTCGTCGCGGCCGGGCATCGGAAACCCCCAGGCCAGGTATCCCTGAGCGACGTCCATGCCCACGTCGACCCCCTTCGGCACGACGGCCGGGGGTTCGGGGGCGGCGGGCGCAGGAGAGCCGGGCGGCAGACCTCCGAAACGGCTCGCCACCTCGACGATGGCTTGCTCGGCGTCGACGTCGCCCGCGATCGCCACCACGATCCGGTCGCCGGTGTAGTTCGATCGCCACCACTCGCGCATCGCGGCGGGGTCGATCCGGTCCAGTGAATCGGGCTTCCCCAGGACCTCGCGTGCGTAGGGACTCGTCCCGTAGGCGGCATCGGTCAGCGCCGTGTAGAGCCTGCCGTGGGGCGAGTCGTCCTTGCGCCGGATCTCCTCCTTGATGACTACCCGCTCGCGCTCCAGCTCCTCCGCGGGGAGGGCGGGGTCAGCGAGATGGTCGGCGAGGAGATCCGCGGCCTGCCAGACGTGCTCGCCGGGGACCACGATGTAGTAGTGGGTATATTCCATCGAGGTCGCCGCGTTGTTGTAGCCGCCCATCTCCTTGACCAGGCGGTCCATCGACCCCAGCGGGAAGCGCCGCGTCCCCTTGAAGAACATGTGCTCGAGGAAATGGGAGATCCCGGCGTGCTCGTCGGTCTCCTGAAGTGCTCCCACTCCGATCCAGCAGTCGACGGCGACCACCGGAATGGCTGAGTTCGGGCGGATGAGGACGCGGACCCCGTTCTCCAGGCGCGCGCGCGCGAACGGCGCGGGGCTAACCTCCCCCGCCCCCCCAATCCACTGTAGGGTATTCGGTCGCTGGAAACGGCTCATCTGCGGCGTTCCGCTCCTCGTTCTTCCTGCGGCGTGGGATTCACCACGCCTCGGAAGAGCCTCGTCGCGCGCCTTGCATATGAGCCGTTTCGAGCGACCTCTGCTAGCCGCATTCCACGCTCCAATCGCTCTAGAGGAGGTCGCTCAGGGTGGCCGAGATGCAAGGCGGGCGACGACGGCCGAGTGAGGCGTACTGCAAAGTACGCCGCAGCGAGCGCCGAGGAGCCCAACGCCGCAGATGGGCCGCCCTCAGCGACCGACCTTAATCAGCGATAGCGTCGGGGAAAATGTAGCGCAGCGGATCGATGGGATCGCCGTTCTCGTGAACCTCGTAGTGCACGTGGGGCGCCACCGAAAACCCCGTCGAGCCGACCAGCGCAACCGTGTCACCGCGGTTCACTCTTTGCCCGGCCTTCACGAGGACGCGCGAGGCATGAGAGTAGGTACTGCGGATCCCGTGGCCGTGATCGACCTCCACGTAGTTCCCGTGCCCGTTCTTCCATCCGGCCTCGACCACCGTGCCGGCCGCCGTCGCCACGATTGGGCTACCACGCCGAGCGGAGATGTCGATTCCGTAATGGGGCCGGAGGTCGTGGAAGATCGGATGGCGGCGGTGGAGCGAGAACGTGCTGGAGAGGAATCCCGAGGCGGGCCAGATCGACGGCGTGGCGCTGAAGCGTGCTCGCTTCGCCGCGATCGACTTGCGGACGTCCTCCATGCTGGACGCCACCAGCTCGCTCCGCCGGAGCAGCATGTCGAGCGAGCTCGAGATCTCGGTGACTCGGTTGCCGAGCTCCCGGTCGCCGGCGATCTCGATGAGGTCGAGCGACGGATGGCCGGGGCCTCCGACGCCCACTGCCTGGACCTCGACCGGGACGGCCGGCAGATCGGCCACGAGGCGGAGCTCCTCGTCACGGCCCATGAGCGTCTCGATCTGCTGGCCGAGCTCGTCGGTCTTTCCCTGCAGGGTGGAGAGCTCGGTCCGGAGCCGCTCGTTCTCGTGCGCCAGCGCGGGCTTGGCTCCCGGGCCCCCACCGGACGCGGCCCATGCGCCGGCGCCGACCGCGATGGAGATCACGCCGAAGGCGATGCAGAGCCCTCCGACGATCGTGCGTCGGGTCGTGCCGAGGGATCGGACATTGCTGTTTTCGTGGGGGATGAACATGAAGGTTCCGAACCGATCTGACACCTGGGGTCCTCCTGGGGGGCTATCTATGAGTGCGGGCCGTCGGACCCGAGTATGGATGTCGAAACGACGCTGTTCGGGAGAGTGCGAAGCTGGAGAAGCCTACCATCTCCCGGGATCTCTGTCAACCGAATCCTGCCCGAAAATGTGGTCAGAACAGCTCGATGTTGACGGATCCGACCGGGTCTTCCTGGATAGCCGTCATCATGTCGCGAAGGCCCTGACGCAGTACCCGGAGCTGAACGAACAGTTCCTCGTCGTGGAGCAGCCGGCCCAGCGTACCCTGGCCGGCGTCGAGCTTCCGGGAGAGCGCCGTTGCCTCCGCCCGTAGCCCCTCGATCGCCTGCCTGAGCTCGACCGGGTCCGACCACTTCGCGAGCGCCGGGGCCGAGTCCGACAGTGCGGCCAGGTCGGCGCGGAGCGCCTCGACGTTCGTATCGAGGCGCCCGTCCGCCTTCCACTGCGGCACGATCCCCGCCCCGCCGTCCAGCGCGCCGAGCAGGCTCTGCGCGCGGTTCTCGAACCGGTCCACCCGGTCGTAGAGGGGCGACTCGACGTCGACCAGCTTCCCCGCCGTTCCGGCGCCCGAGGCGATCTTCTCCTGCAGCTCGGTCCCGATGAACGCAAGCTCCTGGACCTCGTTGGCCGCGCGTCCGACCTGGGCCAGTACGAGGTCGAGGTCGACGGACGCGACGATGGGGATCGTGGACTCCGGCTCCAGCGCCGGCTGACGCACGTCGCCGGCGACGACCTTCACGTACCGCTCCCCCCCCATCCCCAGGCTCGCGAGCTGTGCCCTCGAGCTCGTCGTGATGTGTCCCTGGAACCGCTCCTCGATCGACAGCTCGATTCGGATGTCTCGCAAGCGGGCGGGCAGCGGGGCGGGGACGACCGTATCCGCGACCCCGCGCGCTTCTGGAGGCGGGAGGATCGTGACGTCGACGACCTGCCCTGCGGGCGCGCCGCCCACCTCGACCGGCGAGCCGACCCTCAGGCCCCCGGCGTCGTCGAGGTTGACGTACAGCGTGTAGGTGTCCGGCCGGAAGGGGCCGCGGCCCGACCCGAGGACGACCACGAGGAGGAGTGCCAGGACCCCTACCGACGCCACCGTGATCCCCAGGCGCAGCTCGGCCCACGAAGGCTCGCTCCGCCGGGGGCTCATCGCGGGCACCTCATGCCGTGCGCGCCTCGAGACGCGGGTAGATCGCGGGACCCGCCTCGACCGGGTTGCCGTCCAGGACCCCCCAGACGAGATCCTCCGGTCGGGGAACGGACGGCTGCCCCAGCGATTCCAGCATCCGGCCGGAGAGCTCCGGGACCACCGGCCACAGTAGTGCGGCGGCCAGGCGCACGGCCTCGGCCGCATGGAGGAGGGTCGCGGCGACCACGGGGGCCGCGCCGGGGTCCTTCGCCTTCCTCCACGGTTCCTGTCTCTCCAGGTACTCGTTGGTCGCCGACACGAACTCGATCACCTGGGCCAGCGCGGCGTGGATCCGCCATTCGCGCCACGCCCGGGTCACCTTCGTCACCCCCGGTCCGCCCGCCAGCGCTTCCGCGCGCCCGGCGAGGAACGCCTCGTCCGCGGCTCCCGACGCCTCAGCGCGGGCCGGCAGGCGGCCGCTCAGGTACCTCACAGCCATCTTCGTTACGCGCGAGTGGAGGTTTCCCAGGTCGTTCGCCAGATCCGCGTTGAGCCGTCTGACCAGAGAGTCGTACGAATACGTACTGTCCTGCCCCAGCGTCATCTCCCGCAAGAGATAGTACCGCACACCGTCCACGCCGAACATGGGGGACAGGTCGGCGGGACGCACGGCGTTGCCGACCGACTTGGAGATCTTCGATCCCTCCCAGAGCCACCACCCGTGGCCGAGGATCTGCCGGGGGAGCGCCCAGTCGAGCGCCATGAGGAGCGTGATCCAGTACACGCTGTGCGTGGTCAGGATGTCCTTGCCGATCAGGTGCACGTCGGCCGGGTGGTCGTTCCAGGAGCCGATCGCCCGGCGCGCGGTCTCCTCCGGTGTCTCCTCCTTCCGCGGGTCGACCGCTCCGGTCACGTAGTTGAGCAAGGCGTCCACCCACACGTAGGTCACGAAGCCCTCGTCCCACGGGAACGGGATCCCCCACGACAGCCGCTCCCGTGGCCGCGAGATGCAGAGGTCGGCGAGCGGCTCGCGCAGAAAACCGAGAACCTCGTTCGCGCGGGTGTCCGGATAGATGAACCCCGGATGGGCGCGGATGTGATCGACGAGGCGGTCCTGGAACGCGCTCATGCGGAAGAACCAGTTGCGCTCCTCGATCTCCTCGACCGGCTTCCCGCACTCCGGACAGCGCCCGTCGACGAGGTCCTTCTCGGTCCAGTACCGCTCGTCGGAGACACAGTACCAACCGGTGTAGGCGTCCTCGTAGAGGAGTGGTCTGCCGTCCGGGGCGCTCCTCTCCTTCAGCCGCTCGAGCGCGATCCGGACGACGGCCAGGTGGTCCGGATCGGTCGTGCGGATGAAGCGGTCGTAGTGGATCTCGAGCGCGTCCCATTCCGCCTTCCACTCCGGGGCCAGGTCGTCGACGTGGGCCTGCGGAGAGAGACCCCGCGCCGCGGCGGCCCGCTCGACTTTGTCGCCGTGCTCGTCGGTGCCGGTCAGGAACCGGACGTCTTGGCCCGTGAGCCGTCGCTCGCGCGCCACCGCATCGGCCAGGATCGTCGTGTAGGCATGGCCGATGTGCGGCCGGTCGTTGACGTAGTAGATCGGCGTGGTGAGGTAGTAGCGTGCCACCCCGGCAATCTACGACGCCGGGACGAGCGCGCGCAGTGCGGCCCAGTAGAGAAGGGTAGGGGAGGGGTTGCTCCACACCCGCGCCCGCGCGCGCTGGATCCCGCGCGCCATCGCCGCCAGCCGCACTGCCCCGTGGCGCTGCGCGACCTCGCGGTACCGCGGCAGGAGCTCGGGATGGTGGAGGGCCAGCGTACCCTCCTCGGCCGGCTCGAGCGCCACCGCAAGCGCGTCCTCGACCATCCCGCAGAGGAACTCGAACACGTGGTCCTGGGCCTCCCGAACGCGCGGCAGGTCGGCCTCCAACAGGAAGCCGTACGGGCTCGCCGACCCCTCGGCTCCCACGGCGAACACCTCGAGCGCGAGATCCTTGAGCGCCAGGATC
>DASQEN010000050.1:0-6968 GCA_035633635.1 Gemmatimonadota bacterium
AGGAGTTTCTCGAGCGCCTGCCGGTAGGTGCGGCGGACGCCCAGCACCGCGACCAGCCAGACGACGACGAGGCCGATCGCGATCAGAGCGGGGCCGCGGCCCGCCAGCGCGGCCGTCCCGCTCAACACGAGGATCAGCACGCCCATCAGGGCGTCCGCCCCGCGCGCCACGACCACGTCGATGAACGGTCTGGCGCGTTGCTTGAGGATCGTGGGCACGGGCAGGTAGAGGATCTCCTTGGCGGACTGGTCGATCGAGTAGCGCAGCGCCTGGTCGGCCCCTTTGGCGGCCGACGCCGCCCACAGGCCTGGCGCCATCAGCATCCAGGCCACGCCACCGCCCATCCCGAGCGGCAGCACGAACAGCGCGCCCACGACCCCCAGCATCCGCAGAACCCAGCTCACGAAGAACAGCTGCACGAGGAAGGCGATCAGGTTGTAGGCCGCGAATATCTGGCCGAAGAACTCGGCCTGCTGGGGCCGGCCCGGAATCGCTTCCTCGACGGCCGCGTTGAACAGCCAGTCGACGAACGTCGAGACCAGGACGGCGGTGAACAGCATGACCGCGATCATCCGCAGGTGCGGGATGCGGCGGATCACCCCGAAGCCGCCCGCCACGCTGCGGCTGCCGCGCTCCGCTTTCGGCTGGCCGGAGCGTATGGTCTCGCGGAACTGGCCGATCCGGAATATGCGCGTGGCCAGCAGCGCGCAGAGCAGTAGCTGGAGGCAGCCGAGCCACATCAGATTCCCGGTCCCCAGCGGCTCGGCCAGGAAGCCCGCGACCGCGCTCCCCACCACGCCGCCGGCCAGGCCGCCACCGCCGATGAAGCCGAAGATCCGTTTCGCCTGGCGAGGATCGAACAGGTCGCCGCTGATCAGGAAGAACTGACTGAGCAGCAGGAGCGTGAAGACGTTGAACCACACGTAGAACGCGCCGGCGCTCCACGCCGTGGGCTCGACGAGCAGCAGGCGGAAGACGACGATCGTCCCGACGACGAAGATCTGGGAGCCGATGATCTGGCGTTTCCGCTCGAGCCGGGCCACCCAGCGCCCGTAGACGATCGTGGTCAGGCCGCTCAGTACCGCGCTCGCGATGTAGGCCCAGGGCAGGTTCTCGGACCCGGCCGTGCTGAGGAAGAACGCATTCCGAGCGGGCTTGAGTAGATGCTGGGTGGACATCAGGAGGAAGAAGTAGCCGAACAGCGTGGTGACGAGCGGCCATTCGGGTTGACGAACGTGGACGGCCCTGCGCAGCCAACCCGCGAAGCCGTGTTCACGCGAGATCGGGGGGGTCAGTCTCGCTCTAGCGGGTGCCGGCCCGCGTATCCGCCGTCCGGAGAGTGCCAGAACCCGATTCGGTCCTCCCCGTAGCTCCAGCAGAGGTAGGCCAGCTCACCCTCGATGGTGGTGGGGAAATCGACGAGGCCGAGGTCGATGCCCTTGAATTCGACTCCCAGATCCTCGAGCTCGGAAGCGGCTTCGGAGAGTTTTTCGGTCAGCGTGTCGATGTCGGAGCGCAGCGCGCGAATCTCGCGGGGAGAGAAGTTGTCGGGCGGCCCTTCCAGCCGGTCGAGGAACGCCTGGCGCTCGGCGTGGTCGTCCATCATCCCCTTGACGATCACCCGGATGAGGGGGAGCATCCGCTCGGCCTCGGCCACGTCGAACAGACGGATCCCCTGGCCCAGCGCGCTCGACACCTTACAGCCGCTCGATCTCCCGGCGGGCGCCGAGAATTTCCACGCAGTCCAGGTACAGGCGGCGCTCTTCGCTTTCGCTCAGCAGCCCGTGCTTGTACCGTTCGTAGTCGTCGGGAAAATGCTCGCGCATGATCGAGTAGATCCTCACGTCGTCGCCGCCGGTACTCTTGTCGAATGAGATCTCGACTCGCGGCAGCCAGCGTCCGATCGCCCGCGCGATCCAGAACAAAACGAGGACGATGACGACGACCTTGAGCATGCGATCAGTCTACTGACCCCCACCCCAAAAAACAACGCCGCCCGAGATGCGTGATGGGAGGGATCAAGCCAAAACGAGTCGATTTCTAGGTGCGCGACGAAATCGGCCGCTTTCATCGACCGACCAACCCCGCATGGTGCCCAAGAAGGGATTTGAACCCCCACGGGCGTGAGCCCACACGACCCTGAATCGTGCGCGTCTACCAGTTCCGCCACTTGGGCATCATGCGGGGCCGCGAAACGGCCGGGTGCACGGGGCCGCGAAACGGCCGGGTGCAGCGGGACGGCAAAATATCCGCGGAAGGGGCCGGCGCGCAACGTTTCCGGCTTGCGAATCAGCCTTCCTTGCCCCATCTTTCTCCTCCCGTCCGCACGACCCCATCCGGTGAGCGACATGAGCGCCGAAAACAAGGTGGCGCAGAACCGCAAGGCGCGGCACGACTACGAGATCCTGGAAACGCTCGAGGCGGGTCTCGTCCTGCACGGCGTGGAGGTCAAGTCGGTGCGCGAGGGCAAGGTGAACCTGCAGGACGGCTGGGCGACGATCGACCGGGGAGAGGCCTGGCTCCACGGCGTCCACATCAGCCCTTACGATCCGGCCAGCCGTTGGAACGTCGATCCCGTCCGCACCCGCAAGCTCCTCCTATCCAGGGATCAGATCCGCGATCTCGCCGGGCGGGTCTTCGAGAAAGGGCTGACCCTCGTGCCTCTCGACCTCCATTTCCGGAACGGGTTCGCCAAAGTCACGCTCGCGGTGGCGCGCGGGAGGCGGAAGTACGACAAGCGGGAGGCGATCAAGCGGCGCGAGATGGAGCGCGAGGCCGATCGCCACGTGGGACGCCGGTGAGCGCGCGCGTGGCTCGACTGCTGGCGCTCTGCGCGGCCCTCGCGGGCGCGGCCGCGCCGCTCGCCGCGCAGACGGTGACGGTGGCGGTCGACGGGGTCCCCCGCACGGTGCCGCTGATCGAGCGCCAGGGTCACCGCTTCGTGGCTCTCGAGGACGTCGCCGCGCTCCTGGGCGGCCGGATCGCCGAGGCGGGGCCGGAGCGGACCGTGCTCGACGTCGACGGCCTCGAGCTGGTCATCCGGCGGCGCCTGCCGTTCGTCGAAGCACAGGGGAAGTGGTACCAGATGGTCGATCCCGCGCAGAAGGACGCCCGCGGGTTCTGGCTCCCGGCCTCGAGCCTCACCCAGCTCCTGCCGGTCGTATGGCCGGGCCGCTTCCCGACCCTCTCACCGGGGTTGGGCCCGCCGCCTGAAGGCGCAGAGCCCCACGAGGAGCGGTCGCCCGACGGCGGCACTGAGAGTGGGATGATCGGCGACCTCCGGGGCGTGGACGTATGGGTCGAGCCGGGACGCACGCGGCTCGACTTCCGCATCGAACGGGTGCCCGGCGTCGAGGTCGACGACGGCCTTCCGGGAACGCTCCAGCTCCGGCTGGCCGGCGTCACGATTCCCGCCCAGGTCGCGCGCGGGCTGGCCGGTGTCGGCCTGGTCGACAGCGTGGCGGTCTCCCCCGGGGGGGACGGCACCGCGATGACGTTCTGGCTCAGCCCCGAGGCGACCGTCTACGCGGTCTCCCCGCTGCGCCGCCCGAGTGGCCTCGAGGTCGTGCTGCTCGCCGCGCCGCGCGGTGAGGTCGCGACGCTCCTCGCCTCCGATGTATCCGTTCGCCGCGCGGACGTCCCGCGCTCGAGGGAGTCGGTGGCCGAAGCGCCCGCGCGGGTCGCGGATGTGGCCGGGAGTCCGGTGGAGACACCTGCGCTGGAGCGCCCGACGCCCGGGAGTCCGGCGCAGACGCCGGCGCACGCCGCCCACCCGGAGGGCTGGACGATCGTGCTCGATGCCGGTCACGGCGGGCGCGATGCAGGAGCGACCGGCCCGACGGGCGTGCGCGAGAAGGACGTCACGCTGGCGGTGGTGCGGCGGCTCGCGGAGCGGCTGGGCCGCGAAAAGGGGATGCGCATCGTGCTGACCCGCGACGGCGACGAGTTCGTGGCGCTCGGCGAGCGGACGCGCATCGCCAACCGCGAGCACGCCGACCTGTTCGTCTCGATTCACGCCAACTCCGCGGAGAGCCGCTCGGCGGAGGGGTTCGAGACGTACTTCCTTTCGGCCGCCAAGACCGAAGACGCCCGGCGGGTCGCGCGGATGGAGAACTCCGCGGTCAAGTACGAGAACCCGTCGATTGACCCCGAATCCCTGGGAGAGTTAAACTTCATCCTTTGGGATCTGGCGCAGAACGAGTATCTCCGCGAGTCGAGCACGCTGGCGGAGTCGGTGCAGGAGGAGATCAACCGGCGGCTTGCCCTGCGCAGTCGAGGGGTCAAGCAGGCCGGTTTTTTCGTTCTCAACGGGGCGTTCATGCCCGCGATCCTGTTCGAGATGGCGTTCATCAGCAATCCCAGGGAGGAATCCCTGCTCGATGATCCTTCGTTCCAGAGCCGCATCGCGGAGGCGCTCTCCGAGACCCTCCTCGCCCACCTCGACCGCTACAGCCGCATGGTGTACCCGGCCACAGCGGCGCGCTGACGTCCGGCTGACCTGGACCTTGCTGGCGGCGCTGATCCTCGCGCCTCGGTGCGCGTACCTGAACACGTTTTACAATGCACAACAGGCGTACGACGAAGGTGTGCGGCTGAGTGCCGGCTCGGATTCACTGCCCAAGGCCGCCCTCGACGCGTTCCAGGCGGCAGCCGAGAAGAGCGCGATCGTGATCGAGCGATACCCGGACTCCGAGTACGTCGATGACGCGCTGTTCCTGCTGGGCGAATCGTTCTACCAGATGAGTCGGTGGGTGGATGCGGCCGCCTCCTACGAGCGCTACGTGAGCCGTTTCCCGGAGAGCGAGCGCGCATCCGCCGCGCGGCTGGGCTGGGCGCGCTCGGAGCGGCGGATCGGCGACCACGCCGCGGCCGAAGCCGCGCTGGCCCCGCTGCTCGGGCAGGACGCCCGCGGCTTGGCGGCGAGCGACGTGATCTACGAGCATGCGCTGATCCTGCTGGCCACAGGGCAGCGCGAGCGCGCGATGGAGACCTACAGCCGCTTGCTGGCCGAGCACCCCGAGTTCGCCGAGGACCGCGAGCTGATGCTCGAGTTCGCCGACGCAGAGCTGGACGCCGGGGAGTACGAATCCGCGCTCGCCGCCTACCGCGCGCTCGCCGGGGCGATCGCGGAGCCCCAGTACCGGCGCGAGATCGAGATCCGGGCCGCGCGGGCGCTGGGTCTCGAGGGCCGCGGGGCCGAGGCCCTGGAGGCTTACGATCGCGTGCTGGACGGCGCGATCCCGGACTCGCTGGCCGCCGAGGTGGAGGTCGAGCGCGGCGTGATCCTGGAGCGGCGTGGGGAATGGGACGTGGCCGAGGAGGCCTACACGCGGGCTGCCGAGCTGGCGCCGGGATCGGTCGCGGCGAGCCGCGCCACCCTGTATCGGGGCCGGATCGTTTGGAAGGTCTTGGGCGAGCGGGAAACAGCGCTGGACGTCCTTCTCGACGCGTTCATCCACTCGCCGGCCAGCGCGTGGGGCGATTCCGCACGGACCGAGTCGCGCGCGGTGACGCGGCTGCTCCACTACCAGCGAATCGCCGACGGCCAGGTACCGGTCCCCCAGCTCGAGGGCGAGGACCTCGCCCGCTCGACGGCCATGTACCGCCTGGCGGAGGAGATCCTCGAGGTGGAACGGGACCGCGAGGCGGCGGCGGAGATGTTCTGGCAGCTGGCCGAGAGGTATCCCGACTCGCCGTGGCGCCCGTGGGCGATGCTCGCCTCGGGGAAGCTGCTGAGCGACGGTGGCGATGCGGTGGGGACCGGGGTCGGGCGGCTCTTGTCGTTGATCGAGGAGTACCCGGACCATCAGGCGGCGGACTCCGCGAGGCGCGAAATGAGCTTCGACGTCCCCCCCCGCCCCGGCGACTTCTACGCGACCGACCCCACGCTCGCGGTTCTGACCGGGGTGCTGCCTCCGGCCGACGACCCGATGCTCGACATCGAGGACCAGATGAACCGGTACGGGGCCCGGGGTCAATCTAGCCGCGCGGGCCTGCGGCCGGAGGGGAGGCTCGGGGCGCAGGCGGAGCGCGGGGAGGAGCCGCAGGCCGCGGAGGGCGTCGAGCCCCCGGGCCAGGATGAGGAACAGCCCACGGACACCCTCGTCACGCCTTCCGGCCGCGTGATCGACCCTTGAGCCGGGGAGCCGTCTGGACGCTCCCTCTGGCGGACGTCGAGGACGTCGCTGCCGGCACGTATTGGCTGCGCTTCGACCGCCCCGCAGGACTCGAGTGCGATCCGGGCCACTTCTTCATGCTCTCTGGGGCTTCGCCCGGAGGGCACCCGTTTCTCGGCCGGCCGCTCTCGATCGGCGACGTGGCGGCCGGCCGGCTCCACTTCCTCGTGCGGGCGCTGGGGCGCGCGACAGCCTGGTTCCGCACCTTGCCGGCAGGCTCGCCCGTGCGCCTGGTGGGGCCGCTCGGCCGGCCGTTCGCCCCGCCGGAGCGGGCGCTACACCGGATGGTGGCGGGCGGGATCGGCCTCGCTCCGTTCTTCTATCTCGCGCGCCGCTTGCGGGAGACCCAGCCAGATGCGCGGATCGAGCTCCTCTACGGCGAGCGCAGCGCGGACGCCCACGCGCGGTTCACGGAGACCGAGCGGACGCTGTTCGACTTCGTCACCCGCTTCACCGACGACGGCAGTCTCGGGGAACGGACGACGGTCGTCGGCGCGCTGGAAGGGCGCCTCGACGGAGATGACGCAGCGTGGTACGGGTGCGGCCCACAGCCGATGTTGCGGGCGCTGGCGAACCGTCTGGAAGCGGCTGGCGTGACGGGCGCCCAGTTCTCGCTGGAGGAGCGGATGGCGTGCGGGTTCGGCGTGTGCCAGGCGTGCATCGTACCCAATCGCTCCCGCACGCCGACCTATCGGCTCCTGTGCATGGACGGGCCTGTGGTCGATCCCCGGGAGGTGGCGTGGTAAGCCGGTTGGCGACGACGTGCGGGCCGCTGGATCTCGCCAATCCCGT
>DASQEN010000051.1:0-2177 GCA_035633635.1 Gemmatimonadota bacterium
GACGACCCATGTTCAGCAGGGGCCACCAGCACGTCTGAATGGGACGACAGCCCGTCAGACCGGCGAATCGGTAGCTCGTCTCCCACCACTCTGCGACCCGGGCCTCTCGGCCGATTTACGCGACAGCCGTGTGTCACGAACGCTGAGGAGGACGTCATGTAGGAGGCATCTTTCATAGGCGGTGCTGTGCCGGAGATGGAGGCTTGTTGGCCCTCCAGCGTCGTCCTTCGGGGGAGGGCGCTAAACCACCCCGTGCTGCGTTGGCTGAAGACCGTCGTGGTGAGCGATCGGGGAGAAGGCGCGCTTGACGCGTCAGGTGGGGACCAGGAAGACGTTCCAGAAAGCGCCCGGCCTGGGGTGTCCCGGGGTGGGCGTGCGCTGTTGAGGCGTCGTTAGCGTAATTGAGGTGGCATCGAAAGCGGGGGGTCTGGCTGTTCTCTCGTGATGAGCCTGGCGGGGTCCCGATTATTGGCCAGGTGGTGCCCGGCGTGAAGGCGGCGTGATCCTGGTCTGCGGCTCTGGCATGGAACGTGAGAAGGCGAGCGGCGAAAGCGTCGACCCGGGGTCGTAGGCCTCCAAGGGTCGCGAGAGGGAGCGTGCCAACGGCGGAAACCGGAGGCATTGAGTACCAGTCGCGGCGCTCGCTGGCGGACCGGCCCGTAGTAGCTGAGAGATCCCTGCTTGCTGGGGTGGGGGTGGAGCGAAGGGGCCGGCTGATCAGGAATGTCGATTCGTTCAACCGGGGTCGTTTGGGCTCCGGGAGGAGGCGAAAGCAACATGCCAAGGCCCGATGAGAAGTCGTTTGTGATTCCCAGGCTGATGGTCTGGGAGGCGTGGCGGCGGGTCAAGGCCAACAAGGGAGCGCCGGGAGTGGACGGGCAGGATCTCGAGGAGTTCGAGGCCGATCTGAGGGACAACCTCTACAAGATCTGGAATCGGATGAGCTCGGGGACCTACTTCCCGCCCCCGGTCAGGGCAGTGGAGATCCCCAAGCCGCACGGCGGCGGGGTCCGAATGCTGGGCGTGCCGACGATCGCAGACAGGGTCGCGCAGACGGCGGTGGCGATGTATCTGGGGGAACGGGCGGACCATCGGTTTCACCCGGACTCCTATGGCTACCGGCCGGGCAAATCGGCCCATGACGCGCTCGCGGCATGTCGGCAGCGGTGCTGGAAGGACGACTGGGTGATCGATCTCGACGTCCAGAAGTTCTTCGATGAGGTGCCGTGGGACCTCGTGGTCAAAGCGGTCACGACGGTCACCGACGCCCGCTGGGTGCTGTTGTATGTCAAGCGGTGGCTTGCGGCCCCGCTCGAGCACCCAGACGGCTCCCTACAGCAGCGAAGCAGGGGAACTCCGCAAGGGTCGGCGGTTTCGCCGATCCTGGCGAACCTGTTCATGCACTACGCGTTCGACACGTGGATGGCTCGGAACTTCCCGGGCTGCCCGTTTGAGCGCTACGCCGACGATGCTGTCGTGCATTGCACGAGCAGGCGGCAAGCGGAGGATGTGCTTGCCGGGATCGCCGCGCGGATGAGCGAGGTCGGCTTGCGGCTTCACCCGGACAAGACGCGGATCGTCTACTGCAAAGACGGTCGGCGCCGGGCAGAGCACGAGCACACCTCGTTCACCTTCCTCGGGTACGCCTTCCGGGCACGGGGGGCGCGCAGCAAGTACGGCGGATGCTTCACCGGATTCTTGCCTGCGATCAGTCCCGAGGCGCTCAAGGCCAGAAGCGCCCGGCTCCGCGAACTGCGGATCCACCGGCGCACCGACCTGTCGTTGGACGGCCTGGCGAGATGGCTGAACCCCATCATCGCCGGGTGGATGCGCTACTACGGCCGGTTCTACCGGACCGCGCTCGATCCCCTCCTCAAGCGCGTCAACACCTACCTGAGGCGCTGGGCCGGGAGAAAGTACAAACGACTACGGACCCACCAACGGTTCAGCAGGTGGTGGGCCGGGCTGCTCCAACGACAGCCCGGCCTATTCGCCCACTGGAGCGCCGTCCGCTCCTACGGCTGATCAGAAGAGCCCGGTGACGGGAGACTGTCACGCCGGGATCCGAGGGAGCCGGGGGCTGCAACGCCCCCGGCCACCCGACTCGTCAGATTGCGGAAGCGCGGACGTCGTCGTCCGCTATGGCCGCCGATCGTCCGGAGCAGGTGGGCGCCTGG
>DASQEN010000052.1:0-13148 GCA_035633635.1 Gemmatimonadota bacterium
CGTGGCGCGATAGGTCTCGGAAGATAGAGAACGGGGAACGGGGATCTCCCGATCACCCCACGGGCCGGAGATCCGGATCCCTATCGGACGTCCCAACGGATCGTCGTTCGTCGAGAACATCCCGAAGCCCCCTCCCTTCCAGGGAGTGAGGCCATCCGTTCGAGTCAGGCGCAACTGAGCCACCGCGACGAGACACAGCAGAACCGCCGGTGCCAACGGGATCAAGTCCTGCCAGGAACGTGGGTGGGCGCCCATCTCACGCCTCCGGCTATCAGAACAGGAAGTCGTCGTCCACCTGAGGGGGCTCGTCTTCGCCGCCCCGTCCGCCGCGACCCGTCCGCCCGCCCAGCGGCCCCTCCAGGAGCGGGACGCCAATGCCCGCGCGCGGGGTGTTGCAGTAGTGCTCGGGCTCGGTGCCGGGGATCATGATCTCGTTGTAGGCGGCCATCCCGCAAAAGCCCGCCGCCAGCATGCCGGTGCGGGTGGTCACGTCGACGTGCTCCAGGCCCGGCGGCTCCGGGAAGCCCTCCTCCGGGATCTCGAGCCCTTCGTGGGCGACCTTCATGAAATCGGTCCAGACCGGCGCGGCCAGGACGCCGCCGGTGCCGTTGTACCGGATCCGCTGCTTCCGATCGAATCCCACCCAGGTGAGCGTGATGTACTTTGGCGTGAATCCCACGAACCAGGCGTCGGTCGATTCGTTCGTGGTGCCGGTCTTGCCCCCCGCCGGCCAGTCGAACCCCTGGCCCCGCACGCCGTAGCGAGCGGTCCCCTTGTCCACGACCTCCTCCAGGATCGTCGTGATGATGTACGCCTCCTGCTCGCTCAGGACGCGGGTGCGGGCTGGCGTGTAGGAGCGGATCACGTTCCCGTTCCTGTCCTCGACGCGCGTGATGGCGATCGGCGTGACCCGCGTCCCGTAGGTCGGATAGACAGTGTACGCCCGCAACACCTCCATCGGGTTCAGATCGGCCGCACCTAGAGCCAGAGAGCCGTATGGAGGCAGTTCGGAGGTGATGCCGGCGTCGCGCGCGTAGTCGATGACGGCCTGGATGCCGACATCGAACATGAGCCGCACGGTGGGGACGTTGATCGAGTTCGTGAGCGCGTGCCGCAGGGTCACCGGCCCGCGGAAGCGGCGGTCGAAGTTCTCCGGCGTCCACGTCTCTCCGTTGCCCATCGGCATCGAGAGCGGCTTGTCATCGACGACGTACGAGACGGGAAAGCCGTTCCGCACGGCGGCGGTGTAGACGAACGGCTTGAACACCGAGCCCGGCTGGCGCAGCGACTGGGTCGCGCGGTTGAACTTCGACTCTTCAAACGATCTGCCGCCGACCATCGCGACGATCCCGCCGGTGTCGAGGTCGACCGACACGAGGACCCCCTGCAGGTACGGGGTCACCGGACCGTCATCGGGCTCGAGGAACGCGGTGCTATCGCCGGCCGCCAGCGCCTCTTCGCGCGCGGCCAGCCACGTCGCACGCCTGGTCTTGTCCGCCCCCAGCGTCTTCTCGATCGCGTCCAGATGCTTCGCGACGACCTCCTCGGCGGTCTGCTGGAGCTTGGGGTCCAGGGTTGTGAAGATCCGATAGCCGCCCTGCCACACCGCGTCGGTGCCGAGCTGCTGCTCCAGCTGGCGTCGGACATATTCGGTGAAGTAGCTGTCCGCCCCTTCGACCCGTCGCTGGGGAGAAAGATCGATCCCGGTGGCGGCGGCCTGCCGTGCCGCGTCTCGTCCGATCGCATCGACTTCCACGAGGTTCTGTAGCACGGTCGCGCGCCGGTCCAGCGCGGCCTGCATACTGACCCGCGGGCTCTGCCGCGAAGGGGCCTGGACGATCCCCGCCAAGAGCGCCGCCTCGGGGAGCGTCAGGTCGGTCGCGGGCTTGCCGAAATACATCCGCGCGGCGGACTCGATCCCGTAAGCGCCACTGCCGAAGTACACCTGATTGACGTACATCTCGAGGATTAAGTCCTTCGGGTACACCTCCTCGATCTCGTGGGCCAGGATCATCTCCTTGAACTTCCGCACGAACCGCTTCTCGGGAGAGAGAAACAGATTGCGCGAGAGCTGCATGGTGATGGTCGAGCCGCCCTGTCCCCTGCTGCCGGTCACAAGGTTGTGCCACGCGGCGCTTACCAGCCTGCGGAGGTTGATCCCGTCGTGCTCGAAGAAGGTCCGATCCTCGGTCGCGAGGATTGCCTGGATGAATTGGGGCGGGACGCGCTCCAGCGGGATGATCTCGCGCCGTTCGCTGGCGAACTCCGCGATCAGCTCGCCGTCGGTCGCGTAGACCTTGGTCACCAGGTTCGGCTGCCACTGCTCGAGCCGGGCGATCGAAGGCAGCTCGGCGCGGAACTTCTCGTAGATGCCGAGGAATGTGCCGACCCCCAGGCACATGCAGAAGATCGCGATCAGCGCCAAGATGTTGGCGCCGCGCCAGAAGCGAGGATGACTGGGAGGGCCGTTCACCGGACCCAATATACGCGCTCGGCCGGACCCTTGGCGATTCGCGGTTCGGTCTTGTGCGGGTAGTGGCGACAGTGGTAGGCGCCTGCCATCAGCGTGGAAACGAAGTTCCGTTTTTCATGGTTTTTTGACCTCGCGGCTCCATTTCTGCAGACGGCACATTCATTGCGGCCTTACCCGCACACCTGATGATCAGGGAGCCGTAGCCCCCGCTTCGCCTCCACCAGTCCAACGCAATCCACCGGGAGACTTGCCGTGCTACCCATTCGTATGCGGGTCCGACAGGCGGCCCTGGCCACGCTGTGCATGGTGGCCGCGACCGCGTGCACCTCTTCCTCTCCTACCGAGGTCGATTCCGAAGCCGGCAAACCCACCAAACTGGACGTCGCGCCGCTCCAGGTGGACTTCGGGAGCAACGGGAGCACTGCGTCGGTGACGCTGACGAACACCACCAGCAGGGCGTTGTCCTGGTCGGCTAGCGAGAGCGCGGGTTGGCTATCACTGGAGGCGACGTCGGGAACCCTGTGGGGGAATTCCACACGCACGATCTCGCTTTCGGCGCAACGAGGATCGCTGGCGGCGGGGACGTACAGGACGAACGTGTCGGTCTCGGGAGACCACGGGGCTGGCTCCGAGACGGTGTCGGTGTCGCTGACGGTTCCTTCTTCCACCGGCACCTCGGAAGGCCAGCTCTCGGTCTCGCCGCTCCAGGTCGACTTCGGCAGCAGCGCCACGACCAGTTCGATCACGCTGACGAACACGGGTGATGCTTCGCTGTCGTGGACGGCGAGCGAGAACGCCAGCTGGCTCTCGCTAGGCGCCACGTCGGGCTCTCTCGCGGGTAAGTCCAGTGAGACCCTGTCGCTCTCGGCCCAGCGGAGCGGCATGACGGCGGGAACGTACACGACGAGTGTAATGGTCTCCGCCGGCACGGCCGGCTCGGCGACGGAATCGGTGTCCATGACAGTGCCATCGTCCTCGACTGCCTGGGAGGTCCTGCTATCCGGCCGGCTGATCGATCAGGTCGGGGGCCAGGGGGTGGCCGGACTAACCGTGCAGTTCGACGGCTCGACCGCGACGACCGATGGCACAGGGAGCTTCACAATTCCCGGCTCGCCTACGAGCACGCTGAGCCAGCTCACGTTGTCGGGGTCGGGGATCTACCGCCGGGTCACGTTCGCCAACAGCGGCGACGCTCTCTGGCGCGTTGTCCCGGCCAGCTTCGAAATGACGGCGTTCGACGACGTCGCGCGCGAGGAGTTCGGGACCAGCACCGTCCGCTGGGTAGCGCCTCCCACCGTCTACGTGGATACAAGCCCAGAGGGGTTCGATGGCGGCACCGATCTCCAGACGTGGATCTCGGAGGTGCAGGTCCAGGCCGCAGAGTTCGTCTCGAAGTGGACGGGCACCACCATCAGCCCCGCGGCTGTGATCGTCACCTCCAATCCGCCCCGGGACTTCAGCGTTGGGACGATCGTGATCCACTTCAGCGAAGACGCTTCGCGCTACGGCAACAGCTCGAGCACGATTGGGTACGCGCGCATATCCTGGTCGTCAAATCGCGCCATCTCCGGCGCCGCCGTCTGGCTGCGGTACCTTCGCTACTCCGGGAGTGCCTACGCCTCCAAGCGAAGGGGGATCCTCGGACACGAGCTCGGCCATGCGATGGGGTTGGGCCACATGAATGGGACGACGTTTAGCCTCATGGCGCCGTCCCTGGGAAGCAAGACGGATCTGAGCATCTTCGACACGCAGGCGGCGCTGCTGCTCTACACGCGCGCGCCCGGAAACACGTCCCCCGACACGGACAGCTCGGGCGGCTTCACTGGGAGCCTCTCCCCGGCTCGGGCGCCGGGGACCTCGGAATGGGTGTGTCAGGACAAGGGCGGAACAGCCGTACCGGACGACTCGTAGTCGCCCCCGGAAGATCGCGGCTGCCCGGGGCTTGGTGACTCCGGGCGGCCGCATGGTAGATTGCGGGCGCCATGCCAGGAACGCCCGCCTTCCCCCCGGTCGCCGAGCAGATAGCGGTCATCCGCCGTCATGCCGTAGACCTCCTCCCTGAAGAGGAGCTTGTCGCCAAGCTCGAGCGGTCGCGGGAAACCTCGACCCCTCTCGTGGTCAAGCTCGGCTTCGACCCGACAGGTCCCGACCTCCACCTTGGTCACACGGTGACGCTGCGCAAGCTGCGCGACTTCCAGCGGCTTGGGCACACGGTCGCGTTCGTGGTCGGGGACTTCACCGCGCTGATCGGAGACCCCTCCGGCCGGTCGGCCACCCGGCCTCCACTCTCGCGCGAGGAGATCGACGCCAACGCCCGCACGTTCGCCGAGCAGGTGTTCCGCATCCTCGACGAGAAGCGCACGTTCATCCGCTACAACTCCGAATGGCTGGGGCCGATGCGGTTCGAGGAAGTGCTGCGCCTGGCGTCTCACTACACGGTCGCCCGCATGCTCGAGCGCGACGACTTCCATCAGCGGTATGCGACCGGCTCGCCGATCTCGATCCACGAGCTCCTGTACCCGCTGGCCCAGGGGTACGACTCGGTGGCGCTCGCGGCCGACGTCGAGCTCGGCGGAACGGACCAGAGGTTCAACCTGCTGGTGGCGCGGGACATCCAGCGTGAATACGGGATCGAGCCCCAGGTCATCCTCACGCTTCCTCTCCTCGAGGGGACGGATGGCCGGCAGAAGATGTCGAAGTCGTACGACAACTGGATCGGACTGACCGAACCTCCCGAGGAGATGTACGGCAAGACGATGTCGATCCCCGACGAGCTGATCGAGAAGTACTGGCGGCTGGGGCTCGATGCCACCGAAGGCGAGGTGGCCGCGGTCGCGAGCGGGCTCGCGGCCGGAGACAACCCGCGGGACTGGAAGCGACGCCTGGCTCGGGCGCTGGTCGTCGAGTACCACGGCGAGGAGTCGGCCGAAGCGGCCGAGGGCCACTTCGACCGCCTGTTCGTGCGGCACGACCTTCCCGAGGAGATCCCCGAGGTGACGGTGATGGTCGACGGCAGCGCGGCAACACTCTCCTGGGTGCTGCGCGAGGCCGGGCTCGCGTCCTCGACCTCGGAGGGGCGCCGCCTCGTCGAGCAGGGCGGAGTGTCGCTGGACGGCGAGCGGGTCAGGGATCCTAACCTCGCCCTATCTGCGGGCCGCACCGCCCTCATCCAGGTCGGCAAGCGCCGCTTCGCGCGGGTGACGCTCGAGGAATAGGCCCTTCGGCGGCACGGAATCTGCCACCAGACGCCCATGCTCCGCCGAATGCCCTCTCGTTACGCCATCGCGGTCTTCGGGATCCTCCTGACCGGTGGGGCTCTCCGTACCTACCAATTCTTTACTTTGGATTCTCTTTGGTCAGATGAACTATCCATTGCTCTCAATGTGACCCAGAGAGGGTGGAAGGAGCTCCTAACCACGCCCCTCGACTACCTGCAGGTGGCACCGGTCGGGTTTCTGGCTGCCGAGAAGCTCGGCGTCACGATCCTCGGGAACACCGAGGCCGGCTTGAGGCTATTCCCGTACCTGGCCTCACTCGCGGCGCTCTGCCTGTACTGGCGGGTCTCCGTCCGCTACCTGGGACGCCT
Source organism: Gemmatimonadota bacterium (assembly GCA_035633635.1). Classification (GTDB taxonomy): domain Bacteria; phylum Gemmatimonadota; class Gemmatimonadetes; order JACCXV01; family JAHWKZ01; genus JAICNR01. Next base: position 6,060 of record DASQEN010000052.1, read on the forward strand.
GAGCCAGATCGCGAGCGTGTCGCTCTTCGCTCTGAGCCCGGCGCTCCTCTGGTATGCCAGGAACGCCAAGCAGTATTCGGGCGACGTGGCGGTCGTGCTCGTCCTGCTCCTCCTCGCGCTTCGAATGCAGGAAGGAGCCGGTAGGGTACGACAGGGCCTGATCCTCGGGTTCCTGGGGGGCGTGGCGATCCTGTTCTCTCAGCCCGCTGTCCTCGTGGCGGCGGCTCTGGGCACCGTTCTGTTGGTCCAACGATGGCCACCCCGGGGTCGCCTCGCACCGATCGCCGCGCTCGGCGCAGGATGGTTCGTGGGGGCCCTGATCGCGACCGTGACGTCCCTGATGGTCTCCTCGCAAGCTTCCCGAGCCTTCATGGCCGGGGCCTGGGAATTCGCGTTCTTTCCGATCCCCTGGGGGAGCTGGCGAGACTTCCTTTGGCTTCCCAGGCGACTCTTGGCATTCTCCGGCTTCTTCATCGGTCTCTTCCGGCCAGACACGCTCCTGGAGGTGGCCATCGCTGGTGTATACGGCGGGCTGGCGCTGATAGGGTTCCCCTATCTCGCGCGACGTCACCCCTCGGCCGCAGCCCTGCTCTTCGTGCCTCCGGTGGTCGCGGTTCTCGCGTCCATCTTTCGGCTGCTCCCGCTCAGCGGGCGCCTGGCGATCTATATGGGCCCCTCCCTGCTCCTCTTCTCGATGGCCGGCCTCGAGCAAGTCCGATGTTGGCTATCGCCGAAATTTCATCGGGGGTTTCCCTTTGCCGTCGTGCTCCTGGGTCTGGCGCCGGCCCTCATTCTTCCATTCCAACTCCCACGACTGAATCATAGACAGCCGGCTCGACTCGTGCTGGAGGAAGTGCGATCCCAATGGCGCTCGGGCGATGCCATATACGTTCAGTACGGCGCGAACACGGCGATGCAGTTCTATGGCGAGGTTCGAGGGACCGAGCCCTGGATTGCGGGAGAAAAGTACCGCGGGGACACGAGGGCGTACCTGAGGGAGGTGGATGTGTTGCGGGGTCGTCCCCGGGCCTGGATCTTCTTCACCGGCTCGCCTCGTTGCGTGCCGCTTGCGATCCGCTCCTACCTTGAAACGATAGGTACCGAAGTAGCACGAATTCCCGACCCCTACGGAAACGAAGGGATGAACGAAGCGGCCGCCTACCTTTACGCTCTCGACGACTCCACTCGCGCAGTTCGTGCCAGCGCTAAAACCTTCCCAATCCCCGTGTGTGAAGGCGAGACGAGAGATCGAGAACAGCGGATAAGCGAAAGTTTGAAAGGTTTCGCGGAGGACCTGCTGCGATAGCCCTCTCAAGTGCACGGGTTGAGGTGGATTCGATCGGGATCGGGCCGAAGACCCCCCGCGGATCGCCGTGACTACCGGCCGGAAGTGATCTCCAGGACCCGCTCTACTGCTTCTTCGGTAGCTGCCCAGTCCCGGGGGCGCGTCAGCCGCCAGGCGGGCAGCGCCACCAGTGGAAGCAGCTTGGCCGGATCGGAGTACCCCACCAGTCGGATGTACTCCTGACGGTACAGCCAGTGGAGTCGCTCCTGGGTCGAGAGAGGCTCGACGCTGATGTCGGAGGCGTGGTTCCAGTCCAGCACGAAGAAGCCTCTCAGCGGAATCTGCGCGTGGCCCGGAGCCGTCGAGAGTCGGTAGCGCAGACGACCTCCCACGATCCCCATCGAGACCGCGTTGGTAAACCTACCTACGCTGTCGGGCCGGAGGTCGACGCAGCTCGGGCCGGCCCAGACCGATCCGTTCTGGACCGCCAGGAGATCGTCGGCGATGACGGCGTAGCCGCGCTGGCCGATCGACGCCAGGATCGAGCTCTTTCCGGCTTCCCGCGCACCCATGAAGGCCCATCCCCCCCCCTGCGTCTCGAACGCCCCTGCATGGAGGGTGACGTCTCCGCGCCACCGGGCGAGGACCGAGACACCGATCGTAAGCAGCGGATGGACCAGAGCCGCCGGACTGGGAACGTAAGGGATGTCGAAACGGATGGCGCGCGGGTCCCGCTCCACGTAATAGGTCGTGGCACCGCGGAATCCATAGGCCACTCGATCCTTCTCGACCTCTTCGATGTCCCGGACCGTCGAGGCGTGACGCCAGGTGATCGTCACGAGCGGAGAGGAGGAATCCACCTCGATCAGATTCGGCAAAGGGTGGCCTGCATGGGGGCAGGACAGGCGGAATCCGTAGGCACCGAGCGAGGGGGAAGGCATGGGCGGTTTGTTGCTGGATGCCGGCTACAAGGACAGGGTCGCGTCGCTGAGGTCGTCCGGCGACGGCCTCGAGGGACCATGCTCCACTTCCCCGAGGTAGGCGGCAGCCTGCAGCGTGAACAGCTCCGCGTACGTGCCTCCCAGGGCCATGAGTTGCGCGTGAGTCCCCGATTCGATCACCCGACCCGAATGGAGCACATAGATCCGATTCGCGTTGCGGACGCTGGAGAAACGATGGGAGACGAGCAGCACGGAGCGGCCCTCGGTCAAGGCACGCATCTGCGAGAAGAGTTCGTACTCGGCGCGCGGGTCGAGCGCGGCGGTGGGCTCGTCCAGGACCAGGAAGCTGCCCCCGCGGAAGAAGGCACGAGCCAGAGCCAGGCGCTGCCACTGGCCCACGGAGAGCTCGTGGCCGCCATAGAACTGCCGACCCAGGCGGGTCTCGTAGCCGTGGGGTAGTCGTGCGATGAAATCGTGCGCGCTCGCGTGTCGCGCTGCCTCCGTGACCTCCCCCACCCCATGCGGGCGTTCGATCCGCCCCATCACGATGTTTTCGCTGACGGTCAGGTGATACTTGATGAAATCCTGGAAGATCACGGTGAAATCGTTACGGAGGATATCCGGGTCTAGCTGCGAGGCATCGACCCCATTCCACAGGATCCGTCCAGCCTGGGGGCGATAGAGCTGGCAGATCAGCTTGACCAGTGTGGTCTTGCCGGAGCCATTCTCGCCGACCAGGGCGATCACTTCGCCGGGATCCACTTCCAATGAGATGTCGTCCAAAACCAGCGCCTCGGTCTTGGGGTAGGTGAACGAAACCCTCTCTATCCGGAGACCCTCGAATCGTACAGGAACCCGCGCGGGCCGAGCCGGGTCATTGGCAGATCGTGTGGCAGTCGGAACGACTTCCTGGGACAGGAACGTCCGGTAGTCGTCCAGGAACATTCCCGCTTCGACGAGACTGCCAAGCCCGCGAGTCATGGCGCTGAAACGTGAGATCAGGAGCTGCATCGCCACCCCAGCCGTCACCGCTGTGGCGACGTTGATGCGATTCGTGACGACGAGCCAGACGAGCGTGCCGAGCGCGATTGCGGCTCCCAAGGCGCCTCCGATCGTCCCGGTCAACGCCACCTTCAGTCGCTGTCGCAGAAAATCCCGCAGGCGCGAGACACGCTCCTGCGTAAGAGCGTCAAAACGACGTCGCAGGAAGGATGATGCGCCGAACACCCGGACCTCCTTGGCGGGGTCCTTTCCGACGAGCAACTCCAGCAGGTACATCCGCTCCCGACCGCGGGGTGTCCACTGGTATTCGAAATCGTACGCCTGCCGGCTGTTGTAGAGAGTGGCGATGAGCACCGGCACGGCCGCCACCGCGACAAGAGGGAGGAGCGACCAGTGCATGGTCATTAGCGCAATCCCTATTCCAACGCTGGTGAGCAGGGACATGACGAGCACGTTGATGCTGCCCACAACCCCGATCGGACTGGAGATCGCCGACGTTCGCGCGCGCATGAGCTGGTCGTAGAAATCCGGATCCTCGAAGGAAGCGAGGTCGACGGAGCTGGCGACGTCGATGATCCTCTCGAACGTGTGGTTGCCCACCAGTTCGGTAAGGAATCGCTGCTGGTGGGCCGCCAGCGCCACGACCGCGCCAAGGAGAACGGATGCCCCTACGAGCAGAGCGAGACCGGGAACGAGGGATCCCACGGCCTGACTTCCCGGAGCCATCAGGTGATCGAGGACGTGGCGCCCCACCAGAAGCTGCAGGGCGATGAGCCCGGCGCTCACGAACTGCAGTGCCGTCACGAGGACCAGAGGTCGAGGCCCGGCCCGCCAGGCGAGACGGAGCGCCTCCCAGGCGAGCGAGGGAGTACGACGGATCTGGCTACCACGATCACTGGTAGCCTTCAGATCGTAGATCGTGAAACGGGAGGAGGGCGGGTCGGCTGCCATGGTCCTCTCGGATCAGTTTGGCTCTACTTCAGGATTCAGCTCAAGAGGCGGTGGGAATCAAGGTAACGCAGGGCCTGAATCAGCGGCACCAGAAACGGCTGAGCCGGGACTTTCGCCCCGGCTCATACCGTCCAAACGCGGTCACTTGCCTTAGTCGTCGGGGCAGTCGTCGTCGTAGTTCGGGCTCTCTGGAATGAACGTGTGCGTGTCGCCGCTCCCGCTGCACTTGTCGAGCTCCCCTGTCGTCTCTGTGAGCTCCTTCACGGTACCGAGCTCGAAGACCTTCGGGGCCTCGTAGGGTTTCTTGTCCATTTGCGCACCTTCCTGGTTAGTGACTTGTGATTCGTTGGTCTTCATTGTACCCGACTCCCGACTGCTTCTGCAACCGCTCAGAGCCTATTTGGGGTATGGAAAAGGGTTGAATCACGCCCTGCTGTCAGAAGCTTGAGATGCAAGCCAGGCTGCCTGGAGAGGTGTCGCCGATCTCATGTCCGGTCTCGGCCGCAGCCAATGGGTCCGCAGCGCGTCGGGATCGACGAGCGAGGGATCCAGCCCTGTGCCATCCCACCCGTTCGCGAAATCCCTGCTATCCGGTCCCCAGAACGACTCGGTGAAGATAGCCTTGGAGGTGCGCCGAACCACCGCCGCAGGGAGGAGGTCTCCGAAGAAGGATTCGAGTGCGGCGTTTCGGCTGGGGAACCCCTCCTCGGGCAACTCGGACAGGATCGCGCGGAAGAAACGGGGATCCAAGAAGGGCTCGACGAGCTCCACGTCGGCGTCGTGCGTGAGCACCGCTACGATCCCCCTCGAAAGCTCCAGATATCGGCTGTACTCCAGCCTCTCGAGGGGATGGTTGTTGGTTTGGAGTTGGACCGAGTTCTCGACGAAACGACGCTGCACCTCGCGTCTGGCGGCAGGTCGAAGCCATGGAAAGCGGAGCCCGTGGTGATACTGGACCAGAATCTTCCACCGGAGGGGCAGCGCCCTGACGATCCCAACCATCAACGCGCGATGCGGAGGGAGCGACCGCACGATCTGGATCGGCGTCATCTTCTTCGGCTTGGCGAGTGAGCGGAAGACCTCGTCGCCCCCACTGCCGGTGAGGAGCGAGCCGGTCCTTGCCGCCTGGAGCATGGGTATCATGGTATGGGTGTTCGGCGGCCAGAAGAGGCCGTGGCGACGAAGCGTGTCCCGGGCCATCGGCCCCAGGACGTCGAACTCCGCTCGGAAGGGTACGATCTCCCAGTCCCTTAGATCGAGGTGGCGCATCATCAACTCCTGCCACTCGGTCTCCCAGGTTCGAGGATGCTCCTCGTACCGAAACGTGAGGGGTATCGGGTCGTGGAGCCCGTGGCGACGGGCGACGTGGGTAGCCATCGCGAGGATGGCGGAAGAATCACGGCCACCAGAGAAGGCCACCTTGCACGGGGGTCTCGACAGCGCTGGAAGCATGAGATCCTCGAGCAAGTGGCGGACATTCAGTTTTTCGAGCAATGGCGCCCCGGTCTCGGGAGCCGGAGTGCGTCGAGGGCCGGAGATCATCCCCGAATGGACTTCCAGCGGCTCGAGCTCAGGGATCACTCCCTCTCCTTCCTGGGCGGACGTCCCCGGGTCAATCCCGGAGCCGTGATCGCGAGGATGCCTGTCCCGAGTCCCTGGTCCGGATCGGTGATGAGCCTCTGCGCCTCGGCGCGGGAATGGACACCAAGCTTCCTGTACGCGGTATTCAGGTGACTCTTCACCGTGTTCTCCGATATGAAGAGCTTCTGGGCAATCTCCAGATTCGTCAGCCCCATGATCACCATGCTCAGTGTCTGTTTTTCGCGATTCGTGAGTTCGGGGGTTTGCATCCTCACCAGGACGCCTCCCGGTACCACCACTTGCCCGGCATGGACCGCACGGACGGTGAGCTCGAGGCTTTCCTTCAGCCGGGTATTCCAGACCAGACCATCGACCCCCATGCGGATTGCCCACCAGATTGTCGACGCCTCGACCGGCTCCGAGCATGCGACGATGCGCGCATCGGGAAGGCGCACTCGCACGCGTAGCAACAGCGATACGTCACGCGGCTCGAGCGGGCCCACAACGACCATAACCTCGGCCCGCCCGATCGCGTGTTCGTCTTCGACCTCTTCCGGAGAGGCCTCGAATGTGATTGACAGGCCGCCCTCGTTCACGATCTTACGGATGCGAGTGGCGAGCGACCCCTTCCGTGCGATGAGCCCGATCGGGGGGCCGTACTGGAAACGGTCTTCAGGCATGAGGAACCCGATTAGAGTTATGCAAGAACCGCACCCCATTGAGGCTACGCGCATCGCGGTCTGGCGTCCACGACCCCACGGCCCAATGCCGCAGCCGATCCATGGACCCATCCCTTGAGCGGGGTCTTCGGGCTCTGGCGCCTCGACGGCCGCCCCGTGGCCCAGGCGGCCTGTGACGAGATGTCCCGGCTGCTCGCGCACCGAGGCCCGGACGGGTTTGGGGTGTGGAGCGACGGCCCCTTGGGCCTCGGCCATCGCATGCTTCGCACGACTCGGGAAGCCGAACGCGAGATCCAGCCTTTGGCGACCGCGGACGGCGATCTAGTTCTGACGGCGGACACCAGGATCGACAACCGGGAGGCGCTGATCGTGGCGCTCGGGCTCCGTGGCTTACCCCGCGAAGACATCACCGACGCGGACCTGATCCTCGCCTCCTATCGATCGTGGGGCGAACGATGTGCGGAGCATTGGATCGGGGACTTCGCTCTCGTGATATGGGACTCGCGGACACGCCGTCTGTTCTGCGCCCGCGACCCCTTCGGCGTGAAACCGCTCTACTACCACTACACCCCCGGACGGATCTTCGCTTTCGCCTCGGAAGTCGAGGCCCTCCTTGCCCTCGAGGACGTTTCCGACGAGATCGACGAGT
>DASQEN010000053.1:0-16594 GCA_035633635.1 Gemmatimonadota bacterium
GGCACCGGTGATCCGCTACCCGGGCGCCAGGCGCGACACGCTCGCCCTGCCGCTCGGACGCGGTCACGATCGCATGGGACGCTTCGCCGCCGGACATGGGGTGAACCCGATCGTGCTCTTGCCCCCCACCGCGGACCCGGAAAGCGGCGGCTTCGCTTGGCAGGGAGTGCGGGTCAAGCTTACCAAGACCGGCGCCTGGGTGCCCCCGCTGAGGTACCAGGGCTCGGACACCGACCTCGGCCGGAACCTCGCCGAAGCCGTGCCGATGGCCGAGGCGCTCAAGCTCGCGTCGGGCGCAGTCGAGACCCACGAGAAGGAGCACCACCTGGGCGAGGACATCCCGCTGACGGTCGAGCGGGTGGCGCGGGACTCCGATATCGAGAGCCCGTATCGCTGGGGCATGGCGATCAGCCTCGACGCGTGTACGGGATGCAACGCGTGCGTGACCGCCTGCAGCGCGGAGAACAACCTTCCGTTCGTGGGGCCGGAGCGGATCGCGAAGAGCCGCTTCATGACGTGGATCAGGATCGAGCGCTATTTCGAGGAGAAGCCCGGCGGCCGGCTCGAGACCCACCACCTGCCGATGCTGTGCCAGCACTGCGGCGCGGCGCCGTGCGAGCCGGTCTGCCCGGTCTACGCGACCTATCACAACCCCGACGGGCTCAACGTCCAGGTCTACAACCGGTGTGTGGGTACGCGCTACTGCTCCAACAACTGCCCGTACAAGGTGCGCTACTTCAACTGGTTCCAGTACGAGTGGCCGGAGCCGCTGAATTGGGGCCTCAACCCCGACGTGACCACGCGCGAGAAGGGCGTGATGGAGAAGTGCACGTATTGCGTGCAGCGCATCAACGCCGCCAAGATCGCGGTCAAGGACCAGGGTGCGGACGCGGTCATCCCCGAGGGGATGTTCCAGACCGCTTGCCAGCAGACCTGTCCGACCGACGCGATCGTGTTCGGAAACCTCAAGGACCCCGAGAGCCGGGTGGCGAAGCTTGCCAAGGGACCGCTGGCGTACAGCGCGCTCGAGGAGCTGAACACCCGGCCGGCGAACTTCTACCTCAAGCAAGTCACCGATCGCAGCGGCGTTGAAGCGGCCGAGCCGGCCGCCGCCGAGACGACCGGCGTCCACTGAGGAGTCGGACGTGAGCGAGAGGACGACGGAGAAGAGCGGACGTGCGCAGGCCGGGGTCTTCCGGCGCGTGAACCGGGACGTCCTGGCCACCCTGGAGAAGCCGGGGGTGGGATGGGCGGCCATGATGGCGGTGGTCTTGATGGTCCTGGCGCTCGGAGTCGTTGCCGAGATCTACATGCTCAAGACGGGCATCGGCGTGACGGGCCTCGAGCCGCCCGTCATGTGGGCGGTCCTCATCACGAACTTCGTCTTCTGGGTCGGCATCGCGCATTCCGGGACACTGATCTCGGCGATCTTGTTCCTGTTCCGCGCACAGTTCCGCACCGCCGTGTACCGAATCTCCGAGACGATGACCGTGTTCGCCGTCATGACGGCGGGGCTCTTCCCGCTGATCCACCTCGGGCGAGTCTGGTATTTCTACTACCTCGTCCCGTATCCCAACCAGCGACTTCTGTGGCCCAACTTCCGGAGCCCGCTGGTGTGGGACTTCTTCGCCATTAGCACGTACTTCACGATCAGCTCGGTGTTCCTGTACGTCGGACTGATCCCCGACATCGCCGTCGCGCGCGACCGCGCCCGCACGCGCTTCCGCCGCCGGCTCTACGGGGCCCTCTCGCTAGGCTGGCAGGGAACCGACACCCAGTGGCGGCATTACAACCGCGCGTACCTGTATCTCGCCGGTCTGGCCACCCCGCTGGTCCTGTCCGTCCACTCGGTCGTGTCGTGGGATTTCGCGATGGCGATCGTCCCCGGCTGGCACTCGACGATCTTCGCCCCGTACTTCGTGGCCGGCGCGATCTTCAGCGGCGTGGCCATGGTCATCACGCTGGTCCTCCCCCTGCGCAAGGCGTTCCGCCTCGAGGACTATATCGACGAGTACCATCTCGACCGGCTCGCGAAGCTCCTGCTTCTCACATCCTCGATCGTGTTCTACGCGTACCTGGTCGAGATCTGGACCGCCTGGTACTCAGGATCCGAGTTCGAGCGTGCCGTATTCTGGGATCGCCTTTTCGGGCAGTATGCCTGGGCAGGGTGGATCATGTACAGCTGTAACTGCCTGATCCCCCTGTCCCTCTGGTTCAAGCGCGTGAGAACGTCATGGTTCTGGATGTTCATCATCTCGATTTTCGTCAACATCGGAATGTGGTTCGAGCGGTTCGTGATCATCGTCCAGTCGCTGGCCCACGAGTTCGAGCCGTATCAGTGGGACTACTACAAGCCGACCTGGGTCGAGATGGCGATCACCGCCGGGGCGTTCGCATGGTTCCTCATGTGGTTCCTCCTGTTCATCAAGTTCCTGCCGTCGATGGCGATCGCGGAGCTCAAGGAGCTGTTGCCGCCCAAGCTCCGGCGCCAGAAGAAAGAGCTGGAGGCGGCATGAGCGCGGAGGTGATGGAGCGCGGCGTGCGGGGCGCGTTCTACACACTGGAAGATGCCGCCCACGCGGTGGAGATCCTCGAAGAGAAGGGGTTCGCGCAGGATGACCTCACGATCTTTTCGCCGATTCCGACCGCGGAGATCGAGGATCGCCTCGACCGCCCACGGAGCCCGGTGCGGTACATGACCTTGACCGGCGGGATCCTCGGATGCATCACCGGCTTCGTTCTGACGTACTGGACCTTTTTCGCCTGGCCGCTCCACGTCGGGGGCAAGCCCGTCTCCTCGTTTCCGGTGACGGTCGTGATCATGTTCGAGCTGACCGTCCTTCTCGGGGGTCTTTTCTCGTTGGCCGCCGTGTTCATCTTCAGCCGGATCCCCGCCTTGACGGTCAAGCCCGGATACCACCCGCGCTTCTCCGAGGACCTGTTCGGGGTCTTCGTGCACACGTCGGAAGAGGAAGGAAAGCGCAGTGCCAGGGACATCCTGGACGGTCTCGGCGCGCTGGAGGTACGCGATGAGGCACAGTAGCGCGCTCCTGGTGGCGGTCCTGGCCCTCCCGCTGGCGGGCTGCGAGTGGTTCAGCACGATGAGCGACCCGCCCTCGATCGAGCCGCACGAGCGCCAGCCCCTTCTCGCGGCCGAGCACGCCGTGCCGCTGAACGGGCTGCCGGAGTTCGACCTGACCAACGCAGATCAGCGCCTGTCGAACCCGCAGCCTTCGTCCCCGGCCTCGCTCGAGACCGGAAGGGCGTACTACGACACGTTCTGCGCTGTGTGTCACGGGGGCACGGGCCGCGGTGACGGCCCCCTGACCAAGCGTTTCCCGGCGATCCCGGCGATCGCCACCGAGCAGGTCGCCGGCTACACCGACCCCTACGTCTTCGCGCTGATCTCCAAGGGACGCGGCCTCATGCCGGAGTACAGCCGCATTCCGGCGACGGCCCGGTGGGACATCGTCAACTACGCGCGGACGCTGCCACCCGGCGCGGGGGCCACGGGCGCGCCCGCGACGGCTGTCGGCGCCGACACGACTGGGGGAGGAGCGCGGTGAGCGCCCACGGCCACGACCTTCCGAAGCTCAAGGTCGATGACCTGATCGCGAGCATGGACGATCGTTCGCGCGGGATCTATGCCCTGTCGGTCCTGCTCTGTCTGATGGGTGTGGCCGGTTTCATCGCGGGCGTTCTCAGCGATCCCCAGCGGGCCTGGACGGCGCTCGTCTGGAACTGGTCGGTCTGGAGCGGGATCGCGGTCGGCGGCGCGGCCGTCGTGGCCGCGGCCAGCATTTCCTACGGGCACTGGCTGCGGCCGATGCGGCGGATCGCGGAAGGGCTCACCGCGTTCCTGCCCGTCTCCTACCTGATCATGATCGTCATGCTGTTCGGCCTCGAGCACGTCTACGAATGGGTCGACAATCCCCTGCCCGCCAAGGCTGCGTGGCTCAACCCTACCTTCTTCTCCGTACGCCAGGTCGTCGGCCTCGCGATCCTCTACGGAACCGCGCTGGCGCTCGTCTACTGGTCGATGCGACCCGACCTGGGGCGGCTCCGCGATCGGGTGGATGGGTGGAGGCGGAACCTCTACGATCGCTTGACGGGGGGATGGGAAGGCGAGGACGTCGAGTTGGAGCGGGCCGCCGCCGCGCGCGCCAAGCTGGCGCCGGCGTACGTTGTCATCTACGCCGTCTTCGTCACCGTATGGACCTGGGACTGGCTCATGTCGATCGATCCCCACTGGTTTTCGACCCTGTTCCCGGCCTGGATCTTCATGACCTATTTCCTGGCGGCTCTGGGAGCCACCGCGATCATGACCTGCCGCCTCCGGGCGTATCGCTCGTTCACCGAGGCCATCCCCCTCCGGTATCTGCACGACATCGGGAAGATGGTGTTCGCGTTCACGATCTTCTGGACGTACCTGTTCTTCGCGCAGTACCTGGTGATCTGGTACGGCCGGCTGCCGGAGGAAACGGGGTTCGTCAAGCTGCGGCTGTGGGGGGCCTACGAGCCGATCGCGATCGCCGTGTTCGTGTGCGTCTTCCTGATCCCCTTCCTCGGCCTTCTCGGGATCCGTGCGAAGCGGACCCCGGTCCTGCTGACGTCCTTCTCGCTCGTGAGTCTCTTCGGCATCTGGCTGTTCCACCTGCTGCTATTCGCGCCGAGCCCCTACCCCGACTTCATCGCCTTCGGCTGGATCGAAGCGCTGGTTTCGGTTGGGATGATGGGAACCTTCGCCATGTGCTTCCTCACGTTCGTGCGCGCCTTTCCGCCCCTCGCGATCGCGGCTGGGTTACCGACGGACGAGCGAGAGGAAAAGCTGCGCAGGGAGACCGGACCTCAGCACGCCTGAGCCCAGGACCGCTCTGGTCACCGGCTCGAGCCGGGGGCTGCGACTTCGGCGAGCCGGCCGCGATCCGCTCGCTCTTCCAGTCGTCTGAACGCTCCGGTGGTGGAAACGTCCCCGGGCGGTAGATTCCGAATGGCCGCGCTTCTTTGAAGGCCTCCGCCATCTGAGGAACATGACCACAATTCGCGTCGCCGACCGGCCCGCGCTCGGCGTCTATACGAAGATCGTCGCCGGTTGCACGTTCCTGCTGCTCCTGGCGGGCGGCATGGTGACGAGCACCGGATCCGGGCTCGCGGTCCCCGACTGGCCGCTCTCGTTCGGCAAGGTCATGCCGGCCATGGAGGGCGGGGTCCTCTACGAGCACGGCCACCGGATGGTGGCGACGTTCGTGGGCGCGCTCATCGTCGTGGAGGCGCTCTGGCTCTGGCGAGCCGAGGAGCGACGCTGGGTTCGCACGCTGGGCTGGATCGCGCTCGGCGGCGTGGTCCTCCAGGGCATTCTCGGGGGCCTGACCGTGTTGCTCGGGCTTCCCGATCCCGTCTCGGTCAGCCATGCGGGCCTGGCGGAGGTCGTGTTCGGCATCACGGTCACGATCGCGGCGCTCCGCTCGCGCGCGTGGCTGGCTGGCGGACCGGCCGAGTCGGTGGACGCCGACGTTCCGTCCCTCTTCTCGCTCGCCGTGGCCTGCGCGGCGGTACTCTACCTGCAGATCCTCCTGGGCGCGGTCGTGCGACACACGGGCGCGGGCCTCGCGATCCCTACCTTCCCGCTCGCCTACGGCGGGCTCGTGCCCCCCCTCGAGTCGTTCCCGGTGGCGATCCACTTCGCCCACCGGGTCGGGGCCGTCGTCGTGGCGCTGATCGCCGCGTGGGTCGTCGCGCGGACGATGCGTCGCCACAAGGGCCGGTCGCGGCTCGTCCGGCCCGCCGCTCTGCTCGGGGCGCTGATCGTGGTCCAGATCGCCTTGGGCGGCTGGGTGATCTGGTCGTACAAGGCGGCCTGGGTGACAACCGCGCACCTCGGGACGGGGGCGCTCCTGTTCGCCACCGCGCTCACGCTCGCGCTGCGGGCGCGCCGTCACCTGGCGCTCGCCCCAGCACCGGCGCACGCTCCGATCCAGCCCCATCTCGAGGTAGCCGAGGCGCGGTGAATCCGGCGTTCAACGACTACCTGATCCTGACGAAGATGCGGATCACCGTTCTCGTGCTGGTAACGACTGCGGCTGGCTTCCTGCTGGCCTCCGGCCCGGACCTCGACCTGGCGCTTTTGGGCTGGACCTTGCTTGGTACCGGGCTCGCGGCCAGTGGGGCCGCGGCGCTGAACCAGGTCATCGAGCGCGATGTCGACGCGAAGATGCGGCGGACGGCGAGCAGGCCGATCCCTTCCGGGCGCATGAGCGCCGCGCACGGACTTGCGGTGGGCGTCGGGCTCGCGCTTGCCGGCGTGGGACTCCTGGCCGGGATCGTCAACTGGCTGACCGCGCTGCTGGCACTGGCGACCGTGCTCCTGTACGTGGGGGTCTACACCCCGCTCAAGCGGATGACGCCACTCAACACGATCGTGGGGGCGATCCCGGGGGCCATCCCTCCCGTGATGGGGTGGACGGCGGTGTCGGGTTCGCTTGGCCTCCCGGCAGGGGTGCTGTTCGCGATCCTGTTCCTGTGGCAGCTGCCGCATTTTCTGGCCATCGCCTGGATCTTCCGCGACGACTATCGGCTCGGAGGCTTCCCCATGCTCCCGGTCGTCGATCCCGACGGGGAGGCGACCGGGCGCCAGGTCGCGCTGTACTGCGCGGCGCTGGTTCCGGTTTCGCTGATCCCGACCTTCCTCGGCCTGACCGGGCCGATCTATTTCTTCGGGGCACTGCTTCTGGGGCTCGGGTTCTTGGCCTCGGGACTGATGATGGCGATGCATCGCCGCGGGAAGGAAGCGCGGCACGTGCTGCTGGCCTCGGTCACGTACCTGCCCCTCCTGCTCGCCCTGCTGGTCGTCGACCGCGCCCCCATCTGACGATGTTCGATCCGGTTCCCGTCGAGGTCGAGGACCTCGCCTACCGATACGGCGAGCGGGAGGCCCTTGGCGGCGTTTCGTTCGATGTGCGCGCGGGGGAGCTGTTCGGGCTCCTGGGGCCGAACGGGGGCGGCAAGACGACCGTGCTCCAGATCCTGGCCACGTTACGCCGCCCGACGCGAGGAGCCGCGCGGGTGGCGGGCGTGGACGTGGTGGCTCGGCCCGACGAGGTGCGCCGCCTCATCGGGGTCGTGTTCCAGCACCCCGCCCTCGACATCCAGCTGACGCCGAGGGAGAACCTGCGGCACCAGGGTCACCTCTACGGGCTCGCCGGCCCGCGCCTGGCCAGGCGTTCCGCGGAGTTGCTGGATCGGCTCGGCGTGGCCGATCGGGCGGAGGACCGGGTGAAGACGCTCTCCGGCGGGCTCCGCCGCCGCGTCGAGCTCGCCAAGGGGCTCCTCCACCGGCCGCCCGTCCTGCTCCTCGACGAGCCGACCGTGGGGCTCGATCCCGGCGGACGGCGCGACCTGTGGGAGTACGCGCGGGCGCTACGCCGGGAGGAGGGGATCGCGATCCTGGTCACGACCCATCTCATGGAGGAGGCGGAGGGGTGCGATCGGATCGGGATCCTCGACAAGGGGAGGCTTGTCGCCCTCGACACGCCCGCCAACCTGAAGAGCGAGATCCGTGGTGACGTGATATCGCTTGCCTCCGACGATCCCGAGCGGCTGGCGGGCGCGATCCGTGGCCGATTCGGCAACGAAGTCTCGGTGGTCGACGGCGCGGTGCGGATCGAGCGCAGGGACGGGCCCGAGCTCGTACCGCGTCTCGCGGAAGCGTTTCCCGGTGTCATTCGCTCGATCACGGTGGGCAAGCCGACGCTGGAAGACGTGTTCGTACAGCGGACCGGCCACGCTTTCTGGGAGCCGTCAGAACCCGGCGAAGGAGAAGAGGCGTGAGAGCGTTCGCGCTGCCGGCCGCGACTCTATGGTGGCGCGAGTGCGTGCGATTTTATCGCGACCGCGTTCGCGCGCTGAGCTCGATCGTCACCGCCGTGCTGTTCTGGGTGCTGATCGGCTTCGGGCTCGGGAGGTCGTTTGCGCCCCAGGGGATGCCGGGCGGGATGAGCTCGATCGAGTACCTCTATCCCGGGACGATCGTCTTCGTCGTCCTCTTGACCGCGGTCGTCGGGACGTTTTCGCTCATCGAGGACCGTCGCGAGGGGTTCCTGCAGGGGGTCCTGGTCGCGCCGGTGCCCCGCTCGGCGATCGTCATGGGGAAGGTGCTGGGCGGGACGACGATCGCGGTGTTCCAGGGGGCTCTCCTGCTTCTGGTCGCACCGCTGGTCGGGATCCCGTACCATGCCGCTGGGATGGCGCTCGCTGTCGTGGCGCTCTTCCTCACCGCGTTCGCGTTCAACGCGCTGGGCTTCGTCCTAGCGTGGCGAATGGAGTCGATCCAGGGGTTTCACGGGATCGTGAACCTCGTGCTGATGCCGATGTGGTTCCTGTCCGGCGCGCTGTTCCCGCTGGATGGAGCCGCGCGCGGGCTCGAGGTCCTGATGCGAGGGAATCCGGTGACCTACGGCCTCGCCGCATTCCGCGCGTCGCTCTACGCGAGCTCGGCCGCAGGGCCGGCAGCGCCGGCGGTCGCCTGGATCGTGACCGCAGCGTTCGCGGCCGCCACGTTCGCGCTCGCGGTCGTCATGGCGCGCCGGTGATCGGGTTGCGCGACCTCCCCGCTTTGAACGCGGCACTGAACGGTGTGGCTGCGATCCTTCTCCTGACCGGACACGCGTTCATCCACCGGGGGCACGTGGGCCGCCACCGGGCGTGCATGGTGTCCGCGCTGCTGGTCTCATTCGTGTTCCTGGTATCGTACGTTGTCTACCACGCCGAGGTCGGATCGATCCGCTTCACGCAGTCCGGCTGGCCCAGAGTCGTCTATTACGCTGTCCTGGCGACACACGTCCCGCTGGCTGCGACGGTCGTGCCGCTGGCTCTGGTGACGCTGTCGTTCGCGCTTCGTGGGCAGTTCGACCGGCATGCGCGGTTGGCCAGATGGACGCTCCCGATCTGGCTTTACGTGTCGATAACGGGTGTCATGGTGTACTTGATGTTATATCATGTATGGCCTTCATCAGAAATACTTTAGAGAACTGGAGACGAGGCAGATGCGAAACGGAATCCAGGCCTTCGCGATCATGGCCGGCACGTTCGCGGCGCTGGCCCTGGCGGGAGGCGAGGCTCGAGGCCAGGATGCCGCAGCGATCGCGGAACAGGCGTTCGACGAGGCGTATGCTGCGTTCGCTGAGGCCTATCGCCAGGCCGATCCAGCGGGAGTGACCAGACTCTACGCCGCCGAAGCCTTCTACCTCGCCCCCGGGGACGACATCGCCAAGGGCGACGTGGCGCGGCACTTCGAGTGGCTGTCGTCGTTCAACGCGGGAGCAGGTCCCATCGTCGAGTTCGAGATCGTCGACAGGGAGATCACCGAGGGCCTCGCCTACGACATCGGGTACTACACGATTCGCCTGTCGGATGCGCCGGCGGGAAGCGACTCGCGAGGGAAGTTCATCGTGATCTGGAAGCGGGGGCAGGACGGCACCTGGCGGATCCATGCCGACGGGTTCAGCGAGGTGAGTGCGCCTGAAGGGGAGGAGCAATGAGCGAAGCCACGTTCGCGATCGTGTATGCCGTGCTGTGGGCGGGGTTTTTCGTGTGGCTGTTCCAGCTGGGCCGTCAGTCGCGGCGGCTTCAGGACACGACCCGGAGCATCAAACGGAACCTGCACTCGGGGTGGCCCGACCCGGAGGAATGACGTGAGCCCGGTGAGAAAAGGTAGCAGCCCTATGACGAAGAAAAGTGCAATCGATTTGCCCGTCCTAGCGTTTGAATCGAAGAAGAGGTGGGAAGCATGGCTCGCAAAAAATCATGCGAAATCGCCTGGCATCTGGCTTCGGTTCTTCAAGAAGGATTCCGGTGTGGAGACGGTGAGCCATGCCGAAGCCTTGGATGCGGCGCTCTGTTATGGCTGGATCGATGGTCAGCTAGCGAAGCACGACGAGAGGTCCTGGCTCCGCAAATTCACACCGCGTCGGCCGAAGAGCATATGGTCGAAACGCAATATCCAGCATGTCAAGCGTCTGATGGAAGAAGGAAAGATGAAGCCCGCCGGACTCGAAGAGGTCGAAAGAGCGAAATCGGACGGTCGGTGGGGAAAAGCCTACGATTCTCCAAGCAAGATGGTGGTGCCTGAGGATTTTCTCGAAATGCTCTCAAAAAA
This sequence comes from Gemmatimonadota bacterium, assembly GCA_035633635.1. GTDB lineage: Bacteria > Gemmatimonadota > Gemmatimonadetes > JACCXV01 > JAHWKZ01 > JAICNR01. Next base: position 10,154 of record DASQEN010000053.1, read on the forward strand.
CAAAAGAGCCCGATCGTTTTTTGAGACATTGAACAAAGCAAACCGATATTCCATCGCTTGGAGGTTCCAAACCGCCAAGGAGCCCGAGACCCGTGATAAGCGCATGAAAGCAATCATCGAAATGCTCGCGAAAGGGGAAAAGTTCCATTAGGAAAAAATGGCGGAGAGGGCGGGATTCGAACCCGCGAGACGCTGTTAACGTCTACGCGATTTCCAGTCGCGCTCCTTCGACCACTCGGACACCTCTCCGCGAGGAGCAAATCTACGGAAAATCATTGGGGGAACCCACTTCGAACCGCCTGTGGCGCCATCGCTCCGCTCGCCGCGGGGCTTCCAGCGATCCCCGTTTCCACGGCGGGCCTTCGGCCCGCACGGTCGCCGATCCACGAGATCCGGCGAGCGAGCTCGCCTCCTCGCGTGAGATCGACTACCGGCGCCTCTTCGAGGCGCTTCGTGGAAACGGAGATGGCGGAGGGGGTGGGATTCGAACCCACGATACGCGTTAACGTATACCGGTTTTCGAGACCGGCGCCTTCAACCACTCGGCCACCCCTCCTGGAAGGCGGTGAATTTCGCACCCCGGGGAATGGAATTCAACCGCTCGCGGGGGTATCGGATGAGTCGCGGCGGGCGCGGAAGAAGTCCTTGAGGAGCGCCCCGCACTCGTCCGCGCGTACGCCGCGGACGATGTCCACGAGATGGTTGAGACGAGGGTCGTCGGGGATGCTGGCAAGGCTGCCGCTCATGCCGGCCTTCGGATCATCGGCGCCACAGACCAGGCGATCGATCCGCGCGAGAACGCACGCGCCCGAGCACATGGCGCAGGGCTCGAGCGTCGCGTATAAAGTGACCCCGATCAGTCGCCACGAGCCGAGTGCAGCGGCCGCCGCCCGAAGGGCGAGCATCTCCGCGTGTGCGGTAGGGTCCTGGAGCTCCACGCTGCGATTGCGACCGCGGCCGACGATTTCGCTCGCGCGGACCGCCACCGCGCCGACCGGAACCTCGCCGGCGGCCAGCGCACGGCGCGCCTCGTCCAAGGCGGCCTCCATCCACCGCTCGTACTCCGGGCTCATGGTCTTCCTCAACCCAGCCTCACCCGGATCTCGTGCTGCCGGCCGTCGTCCACGAGGTGGATCCGCGCTCCGCTCCCCGGTTCGAGCGAGACTTCTTCGTCGTCCGGCGGATCTGATGCGGCGGCGCCCACGGTACGCGGATTGGCGAGTGCGGCGCGTCCCCTTTGCGGCAGCTCCAGACCGTCGACCTCGACGCGCTGGATACCCCGCATGACTCCCAGGGGGTTCTCCACGTCGATGTCGTAACGGGAGGAGTGATAGGCGAACGAGATCCGGAACCCCGGCCAGTCGCGGGGAATGCAGGGATCGAGGTGCAGCATCTCACCCCGCAGTCGGAATCCGAGGATCCACTCGATTCCGGCGCGATACATCCAGCCGGCCGATCCGGTGTACCAGGTCCAGCCCCCCCGCCCGAGGTGAGGCGGCTCCGCGTAGACGTCCGCCACCGCTGCATACGGCTCCACTTTGTAGCGGTAGATCCCCGCTCGCGTCGACGTCTGGTTGATCGGGTTCAGGATCGAAAACAGCTCCGCGGCCTTGTCGCCTTCACCGAGCTCCGCGAACGCGATGACCGACCAGAGGGCGGCGTGGGTGTACTGCCCGCCGTTCTCGCGGACGCCCGGCAAGTACCCCTTGATGTACCCGGGATCCACGTCCCAGTTGTCGAACGGCGGCGTGAACAGCAGGACCAGTCCATCGCCGCGCCGGATCAGGTACTGTTCGACCGCCCGCATCGCCTGCTCGGCTCGTCCGGACGGAGCGGCTCCCGAAATCACGCCCCACGACTGAGCGATCGAATCGATCTTGCACTCCTGGCTGGCGTTCGATCCCAGTGGGGTACCGTCGTCGAAGTAGGCACGGCGATACCAGTTCCCGTCCCAGCCGTCGCGCTCGACCGCGGCGCCGGTGGACTCGAGCCACGCCCGCCAGCGCGCGATTCGCTCGTCGTCCCCGCGCTCTTCGGCGAGAGGCAAGAACCGAGTCATCGTGAGGTGGAGGAACCATGCCAGCCAGATGCTTTCCCCTTTCCCCCCGTCGCCGACCCGGTTCATCCCGTCGTTCCAATCGCCCGAGCCCATGAGCGGGAGCCCGTGAGGGCCGACTCCCAGGCTCACATCGATCGCCCGAGCGCAGTGCTCGTATAGCGTGCCTGTCTCGTCGGCCGCCTGCGGCTCGAAGTACCGCTCGCTTTCTCCTTCTTCTAGGGGCGGCCCCATGATGAAGGGGAGCTCCTCGTCCAGCACTTCACGGTCGCCCGTCACCTCGAGATAATGGATCAGCGCGAAAGGAAGCCATGCACGGTCGTCGCTGAACCGGGTCCTGACTCCACGTCCGGAGGGCGTGTGCCACCAATGCTGGACGTCGCCCTCCACGAACTGTCGAGCGGCACAGCGGAGGAGGTGCTCGCGCGTGATTTCTCGCTTGGCGACAATCAGCGCCGTGACGTCCTGCAGCTGGTCGCGGAAGCCATACGCGCCACCCGACTGATAGAACGCCGAGCGAGCCCAGACGCGGCAGCTCAAGGTCTGGTAGAGGAGCCAGCGGTTGAGCATGATCGTCATGGATTCGTCGGGGGTGCTCACCTTGACGGCTCCGAGAACGTCGTCCCACATCGTCTTGACGCGCTCGAGGATCGCGTCGAGATCGGCCGTGCGATATTGCTGGACCAGTCGGCTCGCCTCCTCGGCCTCGGTTCCCTGACCGAGAAGGAAGACGACCTCCACCGATCCGCGCGCCGGCACGGCGATCGGCTGGCGCAGCGCCGCGCACGGATCGAACCCGCCTCCGACCGAGCCTGACAGCTCGCGCCCGGGCTCCATCGCAGCCGGATAGGTGGAGTTGCCGTTTCGGCCGAGGAACTCGCTGCGATCCGCGGTCCAGGATCGCTGCTTGCCGCGGAGGTCGGCGAATGCGACGCGAGATCCGAACTCCTCGGTCCACCGATTGTGGGCCATGAGCGCCCGGGTCTCCTTGTCGATCTCGGTCCATATGAACGGGGCCGATGTCTCCCGCAGGACACCGAGGACCCACTCGACATAGGCGGTGACGGTGAGCCGCCGCGGCCGGTCCGATAGGTTTCTGATCATGAGCCGGGAGATCTTGACCGGGTCTTCCGGGGGCACGAACTGCAGGAGCTCGAGCGCGATCTCGTGGCTCTGATGCTCGAACCGCGTGTATCCCTGACCGTGCCGGACCACATATGGCGGAGTCTCGCGAATCGGAAGTGGGGTGGGGGTCCACACGACGCCGGAGTCCTCGTCGCGCACGTAGAGCACCTCTCCGGGCGGATCGTTGACCGGATCGTTGGACCACGGTGTGAGACGGTTCTCGCGGCTGTTCTGGGCCCACGTGAAGCCCGAACCCGACTCCGACACCGTGAACCCGAAGTCCGGGTTGGCGACGACGTTGACCCATGGCGCCGGCGTCCACTGGCCCTCGCCGAGGATCGTCACGTATTCCCGCCCCCCGTCGGCGAAGCCGCCGAGCCCGTTGAAGAAGGACAGCCGCAGGCGCGGAGGCGGCTCCGCGGGTTCCTGCTGGACCGGCGGCTGGACCGGTGCCGCCACATACGCCTGATCCCGAATCGCCGTTTCGAGCTGCTCGGCCAGCGATCCGTGGTGGCTCAGGAGCACTGCGCGGGCGGCCGCCCAGATCAGGTCGCGATCTTCGGCCGGCAGTTGCTCGCCGCGGAGAATGAAGATCTCGCCGTGGCCCACGTGTGTCTGGTGAGCGGCTTGCGACCGAGTAACGCGCACGATGCGTTCCAACCAATCCTGAAGCTCGTCGAGGTAGGTGAACTCGTGCTCGTTGAGCACGATGAGATCGACCGCCAGGCCCTTCCAGCCCCAGTATTCGTGAGCGCGCAGGAGCTGCCGGACGATCTCGCGGTCTCGGATCTGGTCGATGCGCGCGAGGATGATCGGCAGATCGCCGGAGATGCCGTGCCGCCACAAGGCACGCTGGCCGCGATCCATCCGCGCCAGCACCGCGGTCGGGGGTCTGAGGGATGGGTCGACGTAGAGGATGCGGCTCGCCAACCTCTGGAACAGGTGAGCCTCGTTGGCCGATATCCCGAGATGGTGGAGCAAGACCTGCGCTTGGGTCCATGCCAGGGCCGCTTCGCGTTCGAACGTCGCAGGGTCGTGATACTTGTCGGCCAGCGCGAGCGCTTTCTCGCGCGACTCGGCCACGAGCGTCGAGAACGTGACCACCGCGGTTTCTCCCGGCCTTAGCCGCACCGTGCGACGCAAGCTGAAGATCGGATCGAGGACGGCGCCGGTCGTGTTCGAGAGCGGGCGCCCGTCGACAATCGTGCTCGGGGCCCCCACGCCGCGCCCGCGGTCGAGGAGCCGGGCGCGATCGGTCTCGTACTGCACGGCGTCCACGGACCCTTCGACGGCGGATACATGGACCGCCCAGATCGGTTGGTCTTCCGAAGCCCGCGGTCGCCGCGTCGCGAGCAGGGCGCCGTACATCGGCACGAACTCGGTCTGGACGAACAGGTTCTGGAAGGCGGGATGGGCGGAATCCGCGGCGGGGGATGCCAGCACGACCTCGGAGTAGGTCGTCAACTCGAGCGCGTGATCGCGCGAGCCGAGGTTCTTGACCGAGACGCGCCTCAGCTCGCCGTCGTCCTCGGGCGAGACGATGACGTCGAGTGTGGTCGCCATGGCCGAATCCCGCCGACGAATCTCGACGCGGTCCTCCATGAAGGCCGCTTCGTAGCTGTCGGGCTCGACGGTCGTGGGTTGGAAGCCCGCCGACCACGTCGACCCGGTCGTCAGGTCGCGGATGAAGACGAACGTGCCCCAATGATCTCGCGTTGCGTCCTCTCGCCAGCGCGTGACGGCAAGATCTCGCCACCGACTGTAGCCGGCCCCGGAGTTGGTCATCATCACGCTGTAGCGGCCATTGGACAGGACGTGTGTGCGTGGCGTCCGCTCGTGCGGTGTGTAGAAGCGACGCTGAACGGGAGGAACCACCTCGCGAACGTGGCGCGCGGCGCGGACTTCCTCGGCGCGCGGCCTCTGGACCGCGACGTCGCGTGGAACCCGCTCCTGGAGCAGAAGGTCATGCGCCCCGATCATCGGCACGCGGTGAAACCTTCGGCGCATGATGCCCTCGAACAGCACGTTCGTGAGCGCGAGAATCGTCATCCCGTGGTGATGGGCCATATGGGCGCGTACGACTGCCGAGCGACTTCCTTGCGGCACTCGCTCTGGTGTGTAGTCGATCGCCTCGTAGAAGCCCATCGCGCCTCGCCCGCCTTCGGCAGTCAACCGCTTGAAGTTTCGAGCTGCCGAACGCGGGGCGATCATCGCCGCAAGCGCGGTCGCATACGGGGCGACGACGAGATCCTCCGAAAGGCCGCGCGTCAGGCCCAGCCCGGGCACCCCGAAATGGGAATACTGATAGGTAAGCTCGAGGTCACGCGCATTGTACGCGGACTCGGAGATTCCCCATGGCACGCCGCGCTCCGCTCCGTAGCGAATCTGACGCTCCACGATCAGTCGTTTGGTCCGCTCGAGCAGGGTTTCGGGAGCGCCTTGCATGAGGAGGTGCGGCATCAGGTACTCGAACATCGATCCGGACCATGAAAGCAAAGCCGCGTCGCGGCCGACCGGAGTTACGGGTCGTCCGAGGCGGAACCAGTGCTCGACAGGAACGTCGCCCTTGGCGATCGCGATCAGACTGGCCTGGCGAGCCTCGGACGCCAGGAGGTCGTAGTAGCTGTTGTCAAAGTGCGCGTCCGATACTCGGTACCCGATCGGAAAGAGCTTGCGCGAAGAGTCGTAGAGAAAGCCGAAATCCATCTCCTCGACGAGCCGATCGGCTCGCGTCGCGAGGGCGAGGGAACGCTGCCGCAACTTGCGCGATGCCCGCTCTTGTTCCGCGACCGCATCCATGAGTCGGGCGATCCAGGGCAGGAGATCGCCGTGGTCGGAGTTCGCGTTCGGCTGGGCGAACGCTCGCAAGGCCGAGAGCTCTTCGCGGGCGTCTCCGAGAGACCCGTCGGGCGCCGGGCGTTCGAGCGCGTCGCGAAGGCCGGCCAGTCTTTCGGCGAGGCCATCGGCTCCGTCGGCGGTTACATGAGCCGGGGCCGCGGCCAACAGGGTTGTCACCGGCGTGAGGGTCTGCTGGTCGCGAATGTGGCTTTTCACGCTGGCCCGTACCGCACCCGCCCAGAACGCGAAATCGCGCGATGATCCGTCGGTGGAGTCCTCGACCAGGACGCGGGCCACGTCCACGAGGTCTTCGGCGGCGGCGTCGAGATCGGCCAGGCGCGCGGCACGATCACACTCCTCATGCGGTTCGGACAGCTCCTCGCGAAGACGAGCGAGAGAGGCATCCACCTCCCGACGCGTAA
>DASQEN010000054.1:0-25176 GCA_035633635.1 Gemmatimonadota bacterium
CGAACGAGAGCACCTGGCACAGGACACCGTCCCCGCGCAGCCGCTCGAGGACGGGCTCGATGCTCTCCGCGGGACCGCAGAGGACGGTCTGGTGCGGGCAGTTGTCGAGTGCGACGTGGACGTCCCCCGCGCCTTCGAGGAATGGCTCCAGGCGCTCGGTCCCGCAGCCGGCCGCCGCGTAGGCGACTTCCGGGACGGCCAGCGTGCCGGGACGCAGCGCGGCCAGTACCTCCTCGAACGAGTGGGTCGGGATCGCCTCCGCCGCGAGGAGCGCCGACCACTCGCCGATCGAGTGGCCGGCGACCATCGCCGGCTCGACGCCTAGATCGGCGAGCACGTGGTGGAGGAGGCGTCCCGCCAGCACGACACGCGCGCCCCTTCGCTCGAGGTCCCCCTCGATCGCGGGCGGCAGTGGCGGCAGCCCGAACCATCGGGCGACGTCGTCGACCCGCGGATCGAACGTGCTCTCGACGCCGGGAAAGATGAGCGCGATCCGGCCGCCCTCGGTGGCCAGGCCGCGCGGGGAGAACATCAGCGCGCCAGCCCGGTCGCGGAACGTCCGGCCCGCTTCGACCACAGCGCGCGCGTGCGCAATCCGCTCCGGCGTGGGGTCGAGGAGCGCGAGCCGGCAAGGACCCCCGCCCGCGGCCGGGTCGGGACGCGCGAGCGCGTCGGCCAGCTCCTCGGTTGTCGACCCCGCCACCCTCAGCCATGCTCCGGCCGGGACGACCCTGCGGGCGCGCGACCGCGGCAGTTTGGCGACATGGTGCTGCTCGAGGACGACGTGGGCGTTGATCCCGCCGAAGCCGAACGCGTTGACGGCCGCGCGGCGCGGGCCTTCGGCCTCCCAGGGTGTGGCCTCCCGCACCAGCCGGAACCGCGTCCGCTCGACGCCGGGGTGCGGGTCCTCGCAATGCAGGGTCGGAGGCTGGATCCCGTGATGGACCGCCAGCGCGGCCTTGATGAGCCCCGCCATGCCAGCGGCCGGCATCGCGTGCCCGATCATCGACTTGACCGATCCCAGTCCGCCGGCGGGTGAGCCGTCGGGCGGACCGAAGACCCGCGCCAGCGTCTCGAGCTCGGCCGCGTCACCGTTGGGCGTCGCGGTGCCATGCGCTTCGACGAGCCCGACCGCGCCCCGCTCGCGTGGGTCCATTCCCGCGCGCTGCCATGCACGCTCGAGGGAGAGGACCTGGCTGTCCGCGCTCGGGTTGAGCACGCTGGAAGCGCGCCCGTCGCTCGACACTCCGGTACCGCGGATCACGGCATAGATCCGGTCGTCGTCCCGCTCGGCGTCGGCGAGCCGCTTGAGCACGACCATCCCCGCACCCTCGCCGATCAGCAGCCCGTCTGATTCCCGGTGGAAGGGCCGGATCCGCTGGCTCCGCGAGAGCGCGCCCAGCTGGGTGAAGACGGCCCAGAAGGCGGCGTCGTGGACGAGGTGTACGCCGCCCGCCAGCACGAGATCGCAGCGCTGGGACGACAGCTCCGCGCACCCCTGATCCACCGCCAGGAGCGAGCTCGCGCACGCCGCGTCGACCACGTAGGCGGGCCCGTGGAGGTCGAGGCGATTGGCGATCCGCGACGCGGCCAGGTTCGGCACCAGTCCGATGATCGTGTCGGGCCGGAGGCCCTCGACCTGCTCCTGGTACCGCCGCTTGATCTCGGCCGCCTGTGCATCGGTCAGACCGGGGATCAGCGCGCGGGCGGAGCGGACCAGCTCCTCCGCCGTCCGCACTACCTGGATGAGGTTCATCGTCACCGGGTTCACGTAGCCACCGCGGCCGAGGATGATTCCCGTGCGTTCGCGCGGCGGCTCGCGGTCGCCGTATCCGGCGTCGGTCATCGCTCCGTCCGCAACCTCCAGCGACAGGAGCTGGTCGGGCTCGCTTCCCCGGGCCGCAACCGGCATGAGGCCCCAGCGTAGCGGGTCGAACTCGACCAGCCCGTCCACGAAGCCGCCGCGGCGGCAGTACAGCCGATCCAGCTCGCCTGACGCGGAATCGAAGAACACCGGATCGATGCGATCCCTGGGGGCTTCGGTGATCGCGTCACGGCCGGCCTCGAGGTTCTCCCAGTAGCCGTCAAGATCCCGCGCGCCCGGGAACACGCACGCCATCCCGATGATGGCCACGTCGGTCGAAGCGGAGGGGCGCACGGCAGGAGGGGCGTTTCGGCGGCGGACTAGAGGACGGAAATCACGGGGTCAGAAAGCGGCCGGAGCCGCGAGCCGCGGATCGGCGGCCCCCATGAGGACGATCCGTGCGGTGTCCGCCCGCGCCTCGGCGATCTCGTCGAGGAGGCACTCCACCCCTGCCTGGAGCGGGATCAAACCAATCCCCCGGCGTGCGTACTCGCGGCGGAGCTCCGGCGAGACCATGCCCGCCGAATCCCACGGACCCCATGCGACCGAGATCGCACGCATCGGCCCGCGCTCGGCGAGGTGGAGTGCCAACCGGTCGAGCACGTCGTTCGCGGCGGCGTAGTCGGTCTGCCCCGCGTTGCCGAAGATCCCGGCGGCGCTCGAGAAGAAGACGACCAGGCGGGTGTCCTCGCGGAGTTTACCGACCAACGTCAGCGCGCCGGACACCTTGGTGTCGAACACGCGCTCGAAGGACTCGGCGGACTTGTGGACGAGCAGCTTGTCCTCGACGAGCCCCGCCGCGTGGATCGCGATGTCGAGCCGGCCATGGAACCCGTACACCTCGTCGATCAGCGCCCCGAACGCCTCCGGCGCGCGCACGTCCACGGAGTGGTAGCGGGCGCGGCCTCCGGCGGCCTCGATCGCGGACAGGGTGGATCGGATCTCGCGCGCCGCCAGGATCTCGCGCAACCGGCGCTCGATCTCGGCGGGGCGGGCGCCAGGAGCGAGCTCTATGAGCCGGCGCTTGAGCTCCAGCTCATCACCCAGGTCCGCGAGCTCGGGCTCCTCGGCAGCGTCCGGCTGCGGCGACCGGCCGACGAGCTCGAGCGCACAGCCGTGCCGTCGGGCGAGCTCGATCGACAGGTGTGCCGCGATCCCGCGGGCGCCTCCGGTCACGAGGACTACCGATTCCGAGTTCAGGACGGCAACACCGCCGCCGTTTCGATCGAGCGGCGCCGGCACGATGGCCAGCTCCCGCCTCTCGTCGCCGACGTATCCGACCTCCACGGGCCCGCCGGTCGACAGGATCTCCTCGAGGAGATGAGCTGCAAGGCGCCGCGGGTCGGCGCGCGGATCGAGATCGATCGCCCGGACGTGGACCTCGGGACGCTCCTTGGACAGGCTCCGCAGGAATCCCGCTGCGCCACCCTGTCCGGGGCGGCTGGAACCGTTCCCGCCGTAGCCGAACGCTCCGCCCATCCCGGTCGCCGCGACGATCCATCGGGCATCCCGGCCCAGCGCCCGCTTCGCGAGGCGAAAGAGGTTCTTGACGTCGTCGGGTCCGCTGCCGGCGGAAAGGCCGGCGAGGTGAACGAGCCCGTCGACACCCTCGAACGTCGCGTCCTCGCCGACGATCTCGATGCGCGCACCGAGATCTCCCAGAAGCTCGGCCAGCGCGCTCGCCACCCCCATGCCGTCGTCGGTGATCCCGAACGTGCGGCCGTCGAGCCGCGAGCCGTTGCGGGAGGCGGGCGGCGCCGCGCGAACCTCGAGGCAGAACCGCTGCAGCGGGGTCTCCGCTCCGGCCGGCGACGCAGTCGCGGGCGTTTCCGGCGCGGCCGGTACTGCGGTGGGCGGCAGCTCCGGCGCGCCCGAGCGCTCCTCGATCCAGGCAACGATCGCGCGCAATGTCTTGATTCCCGCCAGCTCCTCGAGCAACTCGTCGCGCTGGTCACCCAGTCGCTCGGACAGCCCGGTTTCTTCGTTGAGCGCGCCGAGGATCTCGATCCGCTTGATCGAATCGATCGACAGGTCGGCCTCGAGATCGAGATCCAGATCGAGCATCTCGACGGGATAGCCGGTCCGCTCGCTCACGATCGCAAGCAGGGATTCGGAAAGCGGCCGTGCCACGGCGAGCGCAGGGGCGGACGCGGCCGGCTCGACCGGGGCAGGCACGACCGCGGGCACGATCGCGGTCGCGCGCTCCTCGATCCACGCCACGATCCCGCGCAGGGTCTTGATGCCCGCGAGTTCCTCCAGCAGCTCGTCCCGCCGGTCGCGCAACCGCTCGGACAGCCCGGTCTCTTCGTTCAGCGCGCCCAAGATCTCAATCCGCTTGATCGAGTCGATCGACAGGTCGGCCTCGAGATCCAGGTCCAGGTCGAGCATCTCGACCGGATAGCCGGTCCGCTCGCTCACGATCGCGAGCAGCGATTCGGAAAGCGCGCGGCCGGCGGCTGGCGGCGGAGCGGCAGGGCCCGCGGCCTCATGGGGGGCGGATGCCGCGGGCTCGCGCGTCATGACGAGCGGCGGAGCGGGCGCGCCGGGAGCGGCCCCCAGATATCGCAGCATCACCTCGCGCTGCGCCTCGATCGCCTCCCGCACTCCGCGCAGGTACTCGACCATCGCGGCCTCGCGGTCGTCGGCGGCCGGAATCCGCGCTACAGCACGATCGTTGGCGGCTGCCGGGTGGCCGTTGCTCCCGCGCGCGCGGAGCGGCGGCTCGGTGACGGGCCGGTATGAGCCCGCGGGAACTGCGCCCGAGGCCGGCCGCGCCCAGTGCCCGTCGACCAGCCACGTCGTCGCCGACAGCGTCCTCGATTCCGCGCGGTCGAGATCGAAGGTCTCGACCGCGCGTCCCTCGTACAGCGCGCGCGGATCGATGACCACCCCCGCCGCCGCGAGCCGGGCCAGCGCGCGGACGAACCGCTCGATCGCTCCCTCTCCCTTGACGTTGGTCGGAACCGCCACGTGGGGCCGGTCGCCGAGGACCTTGCCCACCAGGCCGGTCTGGATGCGGCCGGGCCCGACTTCCACGAACACCCGCGCGCCTGCCTCGTACATGGCCTCGATCTGCTCGACGAACCGGACCGGGCGGGCGATCTGGTCGGTCAGAAGCCGGATCGAGCTCTCCGGGTCGCCCGGGTAGGGCCCGGCAGTGATGTTCGACCATACCTCGCGTCGGAGCGGACGCACCTCTCCCTCGCGGAGCGCGGCCTCGAAGTCCCCCATGGCCCCCGCCACGACCGGACTGTGGAACGCGCAGGCCACGTTGATGCGCGAAGCCTTGATGCCCGCCGCCTCCAGCCGCCCGACCGCCGCTTCGACGGCCGGTGTCAAGCCGGACAGGACGGTCTGGTCGGGGGCGTTCCGGTTGGCCATCACGACGCCGTCGAGCCCCTGGATCAGAGGCTCGATCGTCTCCGGGCCCGCGTTCACTGCCGCCATCGCGCCGGGATCCTCGCCTGCAGCGTCCAGGATCGCCCGGCCCCGCGCGCGGGAGAGCCGCGCCACGTCGCTAGCGTCCCACGCGCCCGCCTCGGCGAGCGCGACCAGCTCGCCGAAGCTGTGGCCGGCCAGCATGTCGGGGACGACGCCCGCGCGCTCGAGCACGCGCGCCATCGCGCAGTCGGCGATGCCGAGCGCCACCTGGGCCACGTCGGTGCGGGTCAGCGCCGCCTCCTGGACCGCGCGCTCGCGCGGCGTAAACGCGCGCGGCGGGAACATGCGGGTCGCGACCTCGGGGTTCTGCTCGAGTCCGCAGCGCAGGTCGGGGAAGGTCACGAACAGGTCGGCCAGCATGTCGACGTGCTGGCTGCCCTGACCCGCGAACAGGAAGGCGACCCGGCCGGGATCGTCGGCGGTCGCGTCCCGCGCGAGCACCTCCTCGCCGTCGGCCTCTCCCGCGAGCGACCGCCGCAGCTTGGCGGCCAGGTCCTCGTGGGAGCGGGCGACGATCGCCCAACGCACCGGCCCCTCGCCGCCGCACGATGCGGCCCGGGCCAGCTCCCGGAGAGGCCACGGGCGCTCGTCCTCGGCGCGCACCAGAAGCCGTTCCGCGCGCGCCCGCGCCGACGCGGCGCTCACCCCGCGCAGGAGGAAGAGCTCCTCCGGCCACGCCGGGAGCCCGGCGACCGGAAGCTCGTCGCCCTCGTGGGCCGCGAGCACGGCGTGATAGTTCGTCCCGCCGAAGCCGAACGCGCTGATCCCCGCAACTCGCGGGCCGGCGATCCACGGTTGCGACCGCTCGCGGAACGAGAACGGGCTCGTCTCGGGGTTCCAGTACGGGTTCGGCCGCTGCAGGTTTAGCGTCGGTGGCAGCACCTGGTGGTGGAGGCACAGGGCGACCTTGATCATGGACGCCACCCCGGCGGCCGCCTTGGAGTGGCCGATCGACGACTTGATCGAGCCCAGCACGCACGCGCCCGGCGCGATGCCGCGCCCGCCGAACACACGCTCCATCGACTGGAGCTCGGTGCGGTCGCCGACCACTGTGCCGGTCCCGTGCGCCTCCATCAGCCCCACCGATTCGGGCGGCACGCCCGCCTGGCCCCAAGCGCGCTCGAGCGCGCGGATCTGCCCTTCGAGCCGAGGCGCGGTGAGGCCCAAGCTCCGGCCGTCACTCGAGCCGGCGATCCCCTTGATCACCGCGTAGATGCGGTCGCCGTCCCGCTCGGCATCGACCAGCCGCTTGAGCACGACGACGCCGACCCCTTCGCCGATCGCGATCCCGTCCGCGCTCTGGTCGAAGGTCCGGCACTGGCCGCTCGGGGACAGCGCGTGGACGCTGGAGAACATGAGGAAGTCGCCGATCGAGCAGTGCAGGTCCGCGCCGCCGGCCAGGACCATGTCGCAGGCGCCGGATTCGAGCCAGTGCATCCCCACCGAGACCGAGGCCAGCGACGACGCGCATGCGGCGTTGACCGTGTAGTTCTCGCCGCCCAGGTCGAGCCGGTTCGCGATCCGTCCGCTGATGACGTTCGCCAGCACGCCGGGGAAGCTGTCCTCGGTCGGGACCGGCAGGACGGAGTCGAGCTCGGGCGGCAGCTGGCCGGCGTAGCGGGGGTACAGGGCCCGGAACCCGTAGGCGTGCGACAGGTCCGAGCCGCCCTCGGTCCCGAACACGACCGCGGTCCGCTCGCGGTCGAACTCGCGCCTGCCGTACCCGGCGTCGTCGAGCGCCCGCCGCGCCACGTCGAGCGACAGGAGCTGGGCGGGATCGATCGACGACAGCGAGCGGGGGGGAATCCCGTACCGGGTGGGCTCGAACAGCACCGCGTCGAGGAACCCGCCCCACTTCGACGGCGTGGTCTGGCCCGCGACGCCGGCAGGATCGTAGTACACGTCCGGATCCCAGCGCTCGCGCGACACCTCGCGGATCGCGTTGATCCCGCGCACGATGTTCGACCAGTACGCCTCGAGGTCCGGGGCACCCGGGAACACGCACGCCATTCCGACGATCGCCACGTCCGACGGCCGCTTTCCGGCGCTGTCGATCTTCGGCTCCGCGGCTTCGATCCCCTCCAGCCAGCGGGTCGCGCCTTCACTCACCTCTCGGTGGAGCTCCTCCACACTGCACGTCGCGTGGCGCAGCGCAGCCGCCTGGCCGATCATGTACATGCCATCGGCCTTCTGCTCCGCCTCTTCCATCCCGACCAGCTCGCTCCCCACGCGCTTGAGGCCCTTCGACGCCATGCGAAGGCGCCCCAGGTTCAATTGCTCGAGCCGCGCCCAGACCTCCTTGGGTTTCGCCCCCTCCTGCTCGAGCCGCTCGCGCTCCGTGCGGAAGCCGCGCGCGTAGGCGGAGTCCGCACAACGGGTCGAGTGGCCGGGACCGGTCTCGAGCAGCACGGTCTCCTGGCAATCGAGCGCGGCCCGCTGGTACGCGGGGACGATCGCGCCGGTATCGACCGCCTCGCGGGTGAACAGGTAGGCGGTGCCCATCAGGATGCCGATCCGCGCGCCGCGGGCGGCGAGCGGAGCGGCCAGCGCGGCGACCATCGCTGCCGAGCGAGCGTCCTGGATCCCGCCCGCGAAGACCACCGACAGCTCCGTCGGGCGATCGAACTCGAGCAGCCGGTCGACCTGGCTCTGCCACAGGACGAAGCTGGACAGCGGGCCCACGTGGCCACCGCACTCGCGCCCCTCGAAGACGAACCTCCGCGCGCCCTCCTTGAGGAACAGATCGAGAAGTCCACGGGACGGCACGTGCAGGTAGGTGGGGATGCCCTGCTCCTCGAGGCCCCGGGCTTGGGACGGCCGTCCGCCCGCGATCAGCGCAAACGGCGGCCGGTGGCGCGCGATCGCGTCCAGCTGCTCATTGCGGAGCTCGGGAGGGACGAAGCCGAGGATCCCGACGCCCCAGGGCCTGTCGCCCAGGCGCGCCGCGGTCTCGTCGAGGAGCTCGTGCAGCGTTTCGCCGCGAAGGAGCGACAGGGCGAGGAACGGGAGACCGCCGGCCACGGCCACGGCATCGGCGAACGCGGCCCGGTCGCTGACCCGGGTCATCGGCCCCTGGAGGACCGGATAGGACGTGCGGTGATCGGCGGCCAGCGGGGCGCCGGGCGCAAGCGGGCGATGCTCGCGGGCGGCCGCCAGGTGCGCGGCGATTCCTCGGGTGAGGCCCTGCACCACGCCGCCGGCGGTGACGAATCGCTCGGCAAGCGGCCGGGCAAAGGCAGCGTCCTGCCCTGCCGGCACGAGGCGGGCGTGCAGGTCGTCGCCTCCGAGCCGCGCGGCGACCGTCGCCGGGTCTGCGTCACGGAGCTCGTCGATCAGCTGGAGGTCGGGTCGCGAGAACACCCGCTGCCCGGCGACCAGAACGGTCTCGGTCCCGTCCATCCCGCCGATCGCCCGCTTCACTTCCGCGGGAAGCGTCGACTCCCGGACGAGGGCGAGTTGGGAGTCGAGCACGACACCGGCCGCTCCGCCTGCCGCGCACGCGGCCGCGGTGTGGAGCCCGATCCCGCCCTGGGCCCAGACCGGCGCGTCGACCTCCGCGAGCAGGCGCTGGAGGAGAACGAAAGTGGACGCCTCGCCCACCCGGCCCCCGCCCTCGGAGCCGGCGGCCAGGATCGCGTCCGCTCCGGCCGCGATCGCAGATCGCGCCTCGTCGAGCGAGACCGCGCGCGCGAGCACCCGCCGCCCGCCCCACTGCGCGGGATCAGAGCCGGCCTCGACGATCACGAACTCGATCGATTCGGGAAGCTCGTCGGGAGACGGCTCGTATCCGGGATGAACGCGGACGCCGAGGCCCCGGACCGTATCCTGGGCCACCTGGTCCAGCGCCTTCTTGGCCACCGCGGCATCCCGCCCCAAATCCAGCGCCCCCAGCGCGCCCGCGCGGCACAGGGCCAGGGCGAGGCGCGGATCCGGGCGATGGAATGGAGTGATGCCCAGAATGGCCGGGTGCAGTGGAGTCCTCCACATGGTCGACTCGACGCTCCGCGACGTGAATGAAGTTCGTGGGCGAATGGAAAGCTACGTCCACGCGCGACGCGGTTCAAGTCGGAGGGGCTATCCGTCGCTTTCTCGCGCGGCCTTCGCCGCTTCGTCGACGAGGCCCTCGATCCGGTCGATCGGGACGGTCGCGTAGGTGACCCGCAGCGCGTTGAGGTCCTGCCCCGACCCCCCGAACGGCACGACTCCGATCCGCGGTCCAGAAAGCAGGATTCGTGCCGCCTCCACCGCGTCTCCCCGCGTGAGGTTGAGGAGCGCGAACAGCCCGCCATGGAAGGGATCGGAGCGAAACGCGTCACGAGCCGGCGCGGAGTCGAGCGCTCGCGTGAACGCCCGGTGCCGCTCGGCGAGCGAGCGCACGAACGGAGCCCGTGCCTCGATCAGCGCGGCGGGATCCGCGAGCAGCCGCGCGATCAGGGTCTGGACCGGCGTCGAGGCCGACGAGATCATTCCCCGGACGACCGCGGAGAGTTTGTTCTCCCACTCGGCTTCCGCCGCCGCGCGGTCATCGGTCCCCCGGTCCAGATGGAAGGCCGTCGTCACGGCTCCCAGCCGTCCCCCCCAGAACAGGAGCTCCTTCGTGATCCCGTCGCACTTGATGGGCAGCAGACGCGGATGCCGGTCGACGAGGCGGTAGAACAGCGACCTCCGCGGGCGGTCGGCGTAGACGTACCCCTCGTAGGCATCGTCGCAGAGGACGACGACTGCTCCACCAGTCTCCTCCGCCGCCTCCGCCGCCAGGCACGCGAACGTCTCCGCCTCCTCCTCCGATGGCGCGTAGCCGGTCGGGTTGTGCGGGAAGTTCACCACGCAGACCGCGCGGCCGCGCTCGCGGGCGACCCGTACCAGCGCGTCCCGCCACGCGCCCAGGTCCCACCCCCGGTCGTCCAGCAGTCGGACCGATAGGACGCGGGCGCCGTTCACAATCCCGAACGTCGTGTCGTATCCGTCCCAGCGCCGGTCGGGGACCAGCACCGGATCGCCGGGATCGAGGACCAGATGGCCGACCGCTGCCAGCGCCCCGCTCACGCCCGCCGTCGCGACCGGTTGGGTGAGCCGCTCCTCGAGCGGCCCCGGCCGCGAGAAGTCGCCCGCGGCCTTCATGCCGATCCAGCGGCGCCACCCTTCGCGGAACGCCTGCGTCCCCGCCACCGGGGCATAGGGGAACACCTCGCGCGGCTCCCACGCCGAGAACGCCTCGCGGATCCGTGGCAGCGAGGCGATCGAATACGCGTCTCCGGCTTCGCCCGGGATCGACTGCGGTGCGGTGATGACCCCCATCGTGGCATCGAGTGCGCCCGCGCGCGCGGCCCGCTCGCCCCACACGCGAATACCCTCTGGCATGCGGGCGGCGCGCCCGCGCTCGGAGAGGAACGGCGCGAGAACGCTCAACGCACCCTCGCTATCGCGATCTGCACGAACTCGCGGCCGAACGCGTCGAAGTACACGTCGTAAGTCGCCGCGGCGGATCCCTCCGGGGGAAGCAGCCGGTAGTAGTCGGCGTCGGCGCGGTCCAACGTCCGCGCCACGTCGAAGCTCCCGGAAAGATGCAGCGCTTCGAGCCGCATCCCCGAGAACGTGTCGACCGGAGAGCAATCGCACTCCGCGATCTCCGCGGTCATCCCCATCAGGTCGACCGTGCGATAGGTATAGCGCGGCTCGTCGGTGATCCCGCGATTCGATACAGCGACGGCCACGAACCAGTCGCGCAGGAGGTCTTCGAACGGGACGCCGGTCACGAACTCGATGTTGTCGATCCCGCGGCGGCCGCTCCGTGTCAGCGCCTCGAGCGCGCCCGGCCCGAAGCGGTCCTCGAGGTAGAGGACGAACGCCATGTAGCGGTCGTCGAAGGCGGGGACGTAGTCGAGCGGCAGCATCGACAACCCGCCGTTCTGCCCGTTGAGGAACTGCCACAGCCGGATCACGGAGTCGCGCCAGTAGCCGTTGAGCGCCTCGGCGGCGAACGAGAAGCCTTCGTTGAGCCACCGCTCGTCGCCCACGTTGCCGTCCGACTGCACGTGATACCCGGCGTTGACGAGGTGCTGGTGCTCGTGGGCCAGCACGGCCAGGATCCGGTCGAGGGTGTAGGTCTCGCTCCACAGCGCGAACAGCGCCTCCGTGCCCACCCGGCGGATCGAGTCGCAGTACACGCCGTCCGCGCCCTCGAGCTCGGGGGTGAGCACGACGAACACGACCCCGTTCCCGTCGAAGTCGGACGTGACGCCGAAGAGCTCGGTATTCCGCGGTACGACGTCCTCGTCGAAGGCCCTGCCGATCGAGTCGATGCGGGCCTGATGTTCCCCCGACGGCGCGTCGACGTAGAGCGCGACCCGGCTTCCCAGGTACCGGAGCGGCGCCTTCCGGCTGACCGATACCATGCACGACTGGATGTTGAAGCTCTGGGGGACGGCCGCCGGCACGAGCGGGCCGCGGGCCGGGCCGTTGTCTCCTTCGATCACGTCGCCGGCCTCCGCGCGCGGAGCCAGCGCCTCTGGAAGCCGCGGGGGATCGGCGCCGAAAGCGGCCGCCCCGCCTCCCGGCGACGCGCCCTGGTACAGCAGCCGATAGACCGCGCCCGAGCGGTCGGGGTCGGTCTCGTAGGGGATCAGCACGACGTCGGAGTCGGACTCCAGGCGGAACCGCAGGAGCACGCCGCTTTTGGGAACGTCGAGCCGGTCGCGGATCTCGCCGGGATCGAGGTCGGCCTCGACGACCGGCGCCGAGACGACGTCGAACGGAAGGTACGATAGCGGGTCGTCCGCCATCCGGATCACGATCCGGGTGAGGTCCGGCCCGTCGGGCATCCGGACGTCGACCGACGCGAGCCCCTCGGGACCCGTGACCGCGCTGGCTTCCGACAGCTCGCCGCGCCCCTCCTCGCGCTCGACCACGAGCCTTGCGTCGGCGAGGGGGACAGACGCGCCGTCCTCTGCATGCCGGCGGACGATCAGCGCGATCCTGACCGTGCTCACCTCGCCGGTGGCCACGACCCTCAGGCGCGGTGTCGCGTACACGAGCTCGAGCCCGTCCCGCCCCCCGGGCGAGCCGACCGGGCTGCCGCCGTCGGAGCACGCCAGACACGCCGCCGCCAGCGCCGCGGACGCGGCCCGCCGCATTGCACCGCTCAGCCCCATGAGACCATATGCTCCTCCCGCGCGGCGCGGCGGGCGGCGAGCGCCTGACCGGTGCGCGAGTCCGGGGTTTCGATCACCCGCTCCGGCGGGCCGGCGACCACGACCCGTCCGCCGCTCACACCGCCCTCCGGTCCCAGGTCCACGATCCAGTCCGCGCGCGCGATCATGTCGAGATGGTGCTCGACGATCACGACCGTGTTGCCGCGCGCCACCAGCTCGTCGAGTACCCGCACCAGCGCGCGCATGTCGTCTCCGTGGAGCCCGGTGGTGGGCTCGTCGAGCAGGTAGAGGGTGCCGCGCGCCGGCGCGCTCCGCCTGCGGGCGGCCGGAGCGCGGGACAGCTCGCGCGCGATCTTCAGCCGCTGGGACTCTCCTCCCGACAGCGTGGTTGCGGGCTGACCGAGAGCAAGGTAACCGAGACCCACCGAGCGCAGCACCCGCAAGCTGCGCGCGGCAGCCGGCTCCCCCTCGAGGAGCCGGATCGCCTCGTCGACCGTCATGGCCAGGACGTCGGCGATCGACCGGCCGCGCCATTGTACCGCCAGGACCTCCGGCCGGAACCTGCTGCCGCGACACGAGCCGCAGGTCACGAACACGTCTGGCAGGAAGTGCATCTCGATCCGCTGGTGGCCGTCGCCGAGGCACTCGGGGCACTGGCCGTCCTTCGTGTTGAACGAGAAGTGGCCCGGCCCGAAGCCGCGTCGCCGCGCGGCCGGCGTGTCGGCGAAGAGCTTGCGGATCGGATCGAACGCCTTGACGTAGGTCACGGGATTGGAGCGCGGCGTGCGCCCGATCGGCGACTGGTCGACCAGCGCGATGCCGGCCAGCCATTCGACGCCGGTGATCTCGTCGTGCTCTCCTACCTCCTCACCGAGATGCCCGCGCGCCGCCTCCCCCATCCGCGCGGCGAGCCCGCGGTACAGCACATCGTGGACGAGCGTCGACTTCCCGGATCCCGATACACCGGTCACCGCCGTCATCGCGCGCAGCGGGATCTCGACGTCCACGTCTTGCAGGTTGTGCGCGCGGGCCCCGTGCACCGCCAGCCACGGACCGGTCGGCTCGCGCCGCTTGCGCTCGGGTAGCGTCGCTTCGCCCCGGAGCCATGCGCCCGTGCGGGTCGCTGCCGACGCGAGCTCGTCGGGTGTGCCGGTGAACACCACCCGGCCGCCGTCGGATCCCGAGCCCGGGCCTAGCTCGACCACATGGTCGGCCGCGCGGACAACGTCCAGGTCGTGCTCGACCACGAGCACGGTGTTCCCCCGCTCGGTCAGCTCGCGGAGAAGGCCCACGATGCGGCCCGTGTCGCGCGCGTGGAGCCCGACCGAGGGCTCGTCGAGCACGTACACGCCGTCGGTCAGCGGGCTCCCCAGCGCGTTCGCGATCCCGATCCGCTGGGCTTCGCCGCCCGACAGCGAGCGGGTCAACCGGTCGAGGGTCAGGTACTCGAGCCCGACGTCCAGCAGCAGCCCGACCCTGCGATTCAGCTCCAGCAGGATCGGCTCCAGGATCTCGGCCGGCGCCGCATCGGGCCCGAGCTCATCGAGCCACTCCGCCAGCCGCGGTAGCGGCCACGACACGAGCTCGGTGATCGGCCGCCCTCCGACCTCGACCCAGGAAGCTTCGGGCCTGAGCCGCGACCCTCCGCAATCGGGGCACTCGCGGTAGGACTGATAGCGGCGCAGGAAGAAGCGGACATACGCCTTGTACTTCTTGCGTGTGAGATCCTCGAGGAACGGGATCGCGCCCTCGAACCGCTCGCCCCCGTAGGGCCCACCGTGCACGAGGACGCGCCGTGCCTCTTCCGGCAGGTCCGACCACGGGGAGCCCCACGCGACACCTGCCTCGCGCGCGAGCACTCGCAGCCGCTCGCTCCGCTTCGCGTAGCGGGGCTTCGTCCACGGGTCGATCGCTCCCTCCTTTAGCGAGCGCGAAGGGTCGGGGACGATCAGGGCGGGGTCGAACTCCAGCAGGTTCCCGAACCCGCCGCAGGTCGGACACGCGCCGTAGGGGTTGTTGAACGAGAACAGGGTCGGACGCGGACGCGGAAACGACCGCCCGCACCCGTCGCAACGGAAGTGGCGGCTGAATCGTCGCGCTTCGCCGGGGCGCGTCCGGCCGCGCTCGAAGACCACCGCCTCCCCTTCCCCTTCCGCGTACGCGCGCTCGATCGACTCGGCGAGCCGCGTGGTCGCCGTTCCCGCGGCAACCCGGTCGACGACCACGAATAGCGGAGCCATGCGGGTCAGGTCGACGCCCTCGATCTCGTCGAGGTGCACTTCGCCACCGTCCGCCAGGAGGCGCACGAAGCCGAGGGCACGCAGGTTCTCGACCAGCACGTCGTGGGTCAGGGCCTCCGAGATCGGGAGCGCGAAGGTGACGTACCACCCCTTCGCCGGCTCGTCGGCGAGCGTCCCGGCGACCGCGCTCGGCGTGAGCGGACGGACCGGAGTCCGGCACTCGGGGCAGACGAGCGTGCCCGCCCGCGCATAGAGGAGCCTGAGGAAGTCGTAAACCTCGGTGGCGGTCCCGACCGTCGAGCGACGGTTCATGGTCGGATTCGCCTGCTCGATCGCGATCGCGGGAGGCAGCCCTTCGATCGAATCGACCTCCGGGCGCGGCAGCCGCTCGAGGAACTGCTGTGCATAGGTCGACAGCGACGCGACGTACCTCCGCTGCCCCTCGGCGTAGATCGTGTCCAGGGCCAGCGAGGACTTTCCCGAGCCGCTGACGCCCGTGATCACCGAAAGGCGCGGGCGCGGGAAGTCCACGTCGACGCCCTGCAGGTTGTTCTGTCGGGCGCCGCGGACGGCGATGACGATCTCGCGGGCTTCGCTCACGGGCCGGGAATGTAGCCGCGTCGAACGGCGTCACCTAACCTTGGCCCATGCCGCGCGCGCCGATTCCGGTATTCGAGCTGGCGGGGATCAAGGTGACCCTCGACCCCAGCTGGTTCCTGATCTTCCTGCTCGTCGCCTGGTCACTCGCCACGGGCTACCTGCCACAGCAGCTCCCGGGGGCCGGGGCGGTCGCCCTGTGGACGCTCGGCGCGGGGCTTGCGCTGGCGCTCTTCGGCAGCGTTCTCGCGCACGAGTTCTCCCACTCGCTGGTCGCGCGCACCCGCGGCGTCGAGGTGGACGAGATCACGCTGTTCATCTTCGGCGGCGCCGCAAAGCTCAAGGACGAGCCGCGCGACGCGGCTTCGGAGTTTCTGATCGCCGTCGCCGGGCCGGCCCTTTCGGTCGCTCTCGGCGCCGCCATCCTGCTCCTGGCCGCCGCGCTGGAGGGCGCCTTATCCCCGGCGATCCACGCCGGCCTGTGGTGGCTCGGCGTGATCAACCTGTCGCTCGCTGTGTTCAACCTGATCCCCGGTTTCCCCCTCGACGGCGGCAGGATCCTGCGTGCGATCCTGTGGTGGCGAACCCGGGACTTCGAGCGCGCGACCGTCGGGGCCGCGCGCACGGGCCAGGTCATCGCCGTGCTCCTCATGGGGGTGGGGGGCTTCCTCGTCCTCACGACCGGCAACTGGAGCTGGCTGTGGGAGGTCCTGATCGGCTGGTTCCTGTGGAGCGCGGCCGCGCGCAGCGTGCGGGTCGCGCGGCTCAAGGATGCCGTCGAGGGGATCACGGTGCGCGAGGTGATGACCGACCGCGTGCCCGCCATTCGCGCCGACCAGAACGTGCGCGCGGGTCTGGCCCAGGCGAGCGCGGTTCCGTGGGCCTCCGAGCTGGCGGTGATCGAGCGTGACGGCCGTCTCGTCGGCGTCGTGAGCCGGTCCACGCTCCAGGAGGCCGCGCGAGACTCCCCGGACCGGACGGCGGGAGAGATCGCCTCGGCGCCCGACGATCACCAGCTGATCCCGCCCCACGCGCCGGCGGGCGAGCTGGTCCAGCGTCTGGCACAGCTTTCCGACCAGCTGCTTCTCGTCGTGCGCGACGGAGAGCTTCTAGGGACCGTCGATCCGCGCGCGCTCGTATCCGTCCTGCGTCGCGCGGAGACGGAGGAGGGCGCCGTGCCCGAGCCTTGAGCGGGACAGGCCGGGCGGTCCTCCTGCGGGGACGGGTTCTGAGCCCGATCGACCCCGGTCGCGCGCAGGCTTTCGAGGACGGCTTCGTCCGGGTGGGGCCGGACGGGCGGATCGGAGACGTCGGCGCGTGGCGCGAAGAGCTCGACCCCGCCGAGGCGATCCACGTCGGCCGCGCGCTCGTCCTGCCCGCGTTCGTCGACGCCCACGTCCATCTCCCTCAGCTCCCCGTGCGGGCGCGGTACGGCGAGCCGCTCTTGCGATGGCTCGCGCACCACGTGTACCCGGCGGAGGCCGCGTTCGCAGACCCGGAGCACGCCTCGCGCGAGGCCGAGCGATTCTTCCGCGCGCTGGCTGCGGCCGGGACCGGCACCGCCGCCGTCTTCGCCACCGTACATCCGCAGGCCACACATCGTGCCTTCGAAGCAGCCGGCGCGAGCGGGTTGAGGATCGTGATGGGCAAGGTGCTGATGGACCGCGAGGCGCCGCCCGAGCTCCTCGAGCCCGCGGCCGAAGGGATCCGCGCCACGCTCGAGCTTGCCGAGCGCTGGGAAGGCGCTGGCGGTGGGCGGCTTCACGTCGCCGTCACGCCGCGCTTCGCGCCCGCCTGCTCAGCGGAGCTCCTCGCCGCGGCGGGCGAGACCGCCCGCGCGGCCGGGCTCCGCGTCCAGACGCACCTCGCCGAGTCCGCTGACGAGATCGAGTCCGTCCGTCGATACTTTCCCGGAGCCCCCGACTATCTCGCCGTCTACGAGCGCGCGGGGCTCGCCGGCGAGCGCGCGATCTTCGCGCACTCGATCCATCTGGGGGAAACGGAGTTCGGCCGGATTGCGGAGGCTGGAGCGTCGGTAGCCTGCTGCCCGAGCTCGAACGCGTTCCTGGGCGCGGGCGCGTTTCCGCTGGCGGCGGCGCGCGAGAGCGGCGTCGAGATCGGCCTCGGCTCGGACGTCGGGGCGGGACCGCAGCTCTCGCTCCTCGACGTGGGCCGCCACCTGTCCTACCTGGACATGCCCGCGCCCGAGGAGATCCTCTACCGGGCCACCCTCGGTGGCGCGCGCGCCCTGGACCTGGACGGGACGGCGGGTCGCATCACTCCCGGCATGGCGGCGGACCTGCTCGTCCTCGAGCCGCCTCCCGACGCGACCGGCGATCCGCTCGAGCTCTTCGTTCAGTGCGTGTTCCGGCAGCCCGAGACCCGGGTCGTCGGGCTCCTGATCGACGGCGCGGTCGTCCACGGGACGCTGGAGGCGGCCGCCCCGCTCGGCTAACGGCCCGCGTACTCCGGGTCGAGGAGCTCCATCTCCTGCCGCACGGAGTCCCAGGTCCGCTGGAGGCGCGTGGGGACCTGGACCCGGTCCATCGCCGTGTCGACCCGCCGTGCGGAGTCGACCAGCGCGGCGCCCGCCGCGGCCAGGCCCTGGACGTTCCCCGACGCGCGGATCACCTGCTCGTAGAGCCCGGCCGCGTCGGCGAAGGCCGACAGCGCGAACCACAGATCCACCTCGGGCTCGTCGTACAGGCGCCGGCTGTCCATGCGACCCGCTGCGGTCACGCCGAGAGCCGTGCGCCAGCGCGTGACGAGGTCCTGGGCGAGACCGCGCAGGTAGCTCGCCTCGCTGGGCGTGAGCGCGGTCGCGAGGCTCACCTGCAGCCCGAGCCTCTCGGCCGTGCGGCCGTCGAGGTTGCCGGTCGCGAGCACGCCGTTGTCGATCTGGAAGGCCAGCAGCGCCCGCTGGGTGGCGTCGCTCAGCTGCCCGTCGATCGGCCCGCGATAATAGCCGCGACTCCGAAGCGCCTCCTGCGCCGCTCGGATCGTCTCGGCCGCCGTGTAGATCGAGAAGGCGTCGGGCCTCCGCGCCGGGGCCCCGACTGCCGTGAGGACGACCGACCGCTGGAGCTGGACGGCCGCGCGCGTGCCGGCGGGCAGCTCGACGTCGGATCCCTCCGAGAGCATCGCGCCGATCGCGCCCAGGATCCCGGAGATCGGGTCCGAGCTCTCGCCGGCGCCGATCGCGCCGATCGCGCCGCCGACCCCCTGGCGCCCGCCTACGAGCACGACCTGCGCGTCCCCCCGCGCGTCGATCTGCCGCCGCTCGGCCGGATCGGTGCTCGTCAGCTTGCCATCGATGGAAACGGTGCCGTCGCCGGCCAGGCGCAGCTCGTCGAACTCCACGCCCAGCACCCCCGAGTCGTCGCGGGTGGAGCGGCGCACGAAGGTGACGACCCCGGCGATTCGGCTGCCGGCCGGGATCACCGTATATGCGTCGACCCGGACCGAGTCCTCGACCGTGGTCGTGAACCTGGCCCCCTGGGCCATCGTCGCGGAGCTGAGTCGCTGGTCGGTCGTGACCGTGAGGACGGTCCCTTCCGGCAGCAGGAAGCGCTGTTGCGCCGAGACGATCCCTGGCCAGGCCAGCACCAGGATCACAGCCGGTGCGAGCCGCGCCACGAACCTCGTCCTGCGATCCCTATCCATGCCTGCCTCCCTGATGAGTGGTGGAGTTGCCGGGGAGAATAGTAGGCCTGACCGGAAACGGAGTCTGTCAGCAATGCGACAACCGAGCTCGGGAGGGTGAATCAGACCCTGCGGGCGGCGACGATCTTCGAGTAGCCGAGCCGATTGAACGGCCAGCGGCCGGCGAATAGGCGGTCGAGGCGGTGCAGGAAGCGGAAGGCGCGGGCGCGCCAGTCGTGGCCGCGCGCGTCGGTGGCGAGCGGGACGAAAAGGGTGAAGACGTGGATGCCGACGGCGTCCTCGACCCGGAAACCGTTCTGCTCGAGCAGCCCGACGAGCTCGGGATGAGTGAACGTCTTGAGAGACAGGCTCACGGAACGCCCGTCGTCGTCGTAGAACTCCCATTCCCGGACTGCCCCTCTGCGAGTCGCGGCCGCTTGCAGGAAGCGCCTCGGGCTCACCAGCGTGCGGACGTTCCATTCGTTGTCCACCGAGAGGATCGCGCGACCCCCGTGGCGTACCACCCGCGCCAGCTCGGCCAGAACCGCGCCGGGATCGGCGATGTGGCTGAGCGGCTCCCCGTACGAGAGGGTCGCGTCGAACGCCTCGTCGGCGAACGGCAGATGCGTGGCATCCCCCACCAGGACCGAGCCGCGGGCTCCCCGGAGCTTGAGCTCAGCCTTGCGCACGAGCCTGTGCGAGACGTCGATCCCCACCGTCCAATCGGCGATCTCCGCCACCGCCCGCGTGTGGATGCCGGTCCCGCAGCCGAGGTCGAGCACCCGACCGCGCCAGTCCGCCAGGCGGTCGATCAGGTCCTCTGCGTACGTCTCGTACTGGGTGATGTAGAAGGGCTGCGCGTCGATCTCGTCGTACGTCTCGGCCATCGCGTCGTAGACGCTGGCCACGTCGCGATGCGACGAGACCCGGGTAGATCGCGGCTCGCTCAGACGGCTCGCCTCAGAACAACCAGTGAAGCGATGCCTGGGGTACCGGAATCAGGTCGCCGCTATCGGTCCAGTACGTGAACACGCCTTCCAGCGAGACCGCCGCGCTGCGACCGAGCGGAAGCTCCACGCCGGCGCCCAGCCCGAGCGCGCCGCTGTCGTCGACGTCGTCGAAGACCCGCTCGGTCACGACGTTCCCCTGGTCGTCGAACTCCACGTCGGCCTCCTCGTCTGAGCGGCGCCAGCAGCCGATCGAGCCCACCAGGTAGACCCGTCGCCGCCCGTCGTCCGACAGAACCCGGAGGCCGGACACGCCCAAATCGAGGAACGAGGAGTCCCCGTTCTTCCATGCCAGGATCGCTACCCGGAAGCCGAACGCCGAGGGCAGGATCTCCTGGTACGAGATCCCCGTCCCCGAAGCGAGACCGACGGTCGCGCCCACGGCCTGGTCCCGGCTCGGGTCGAGCGGGATCTGCGCGTTCGTCGGATCGGCGAGCACGGCGCCGGCGAGGATCGCGAGGAGGAAGGCGTGGACTCTCATGCGGGGGAAGTATCATACCCGCGCCGAAGCGGCGCTTACAAGTGGTGGGCCCCGTGGGATTCGAACCCACAACTCTCGGCTTAAAAGGCCGATACTCTACCGTTGAGTTAGGGGCCCGCGAAGCAAGGTAGGATTCGAGGGAGCGGCCAGCAACCGCGAGAGCCAGAAGATCTTACGGCTCCTCGCCGGTCACGTCTGGCCGCTCCCTCGTTCCATTTCGATGGCGGGGTGTGCGGGTTCTTTGTGCGATTTCTCCGCCAACCAGGTCGTCGAGCGTCGGACGAGGCCGCTAACACTTCGATTTTCCCAACTATTCGGGATGTGTCAACTTAATCGCACTTCGCCGGCTTTGCCTCGTATCCGCGCAATCATCGTTCGCCATGTAGGGTCGAGCTATAACGGCGGGCACCTCCGAGTTCCCCCGAACTTACTATTCTGGATGACGACCGAATCGAGTTCACGCACCGGTAGTTTGTCCGGACACTTCCTCTCGAGCCACAGAGCGTCGCATTCCTACATCTCGGTAGCATGAGACGGGATTACGATGTGGGAAAGATCCGAAAACCCTTACCCTTCGCGGAGGTACAACCATGGCACTGCAGACGGGGGGAGCCACTATCGCTGTACCGAAGAGGATTGTCGCCGCGAGATCGAGGTGATTCGCGGTCCCCAAGGTGAAGGTGGAGGGAACGAAAACCCGCGTTGCTGCTGCGGCTCCGAAATGGACGCCGCAGTCGCCGGACGCGACACGAACGGCGCGCGCGTTTCGTCTTAAGTTCCCCGAGCGCGACCGCGTGCCCTGCCCTTGGCGATCTCGAAGCAGCACCCCTGGCGATTGTATCGGTCGCAGCACTTGGCAACCCGCTGACCTATGAATTCGCTCAGGAGACTCTCGAGCGCATTGCACGCTTCGGGATACTCAGCGGTGGCAGCCCCGAGTGGGCAGCCGTGCCCCCGAATGACAAAGTGGCTGCCTTCCTCGTCGACTTCGGTCACGCCCCCGAGGTCGTTGAGTAGGGCACTGCCGGCGAGCACACGTGCTTCTAGTGTCCCGTGCGGTACGGCCCGACCGGTCATCAGGCCGCGGCCCACCTCGCGCATGATCGCATCAAACTCCCGGCCGGGCATGCGATCGGCAAGGACGTGAAGGAGTTGGGTAAGGATCGGAATGTAGGCCCGCGAGAGGAGCAGCTCGGCTTCGGCCGTCACGCCGTAGGTCCGAGCCGGCTTGCTCGTCCCACGTCGCACCCCCCGTTGCTCGACGGCGCCGTCCTTCTGCAGCGTAGCGAGCTGCGCGCGGATCGCAGTACGGGTCAGACTCACCGCGCCCGCCAGCTCGTCGATTGTCATGGCCCCGCGCCGCAGGAGCTCAACAATCCGACCCGACGTCCCTTGAGTTAACCTACGTTGGCGATTCAGTTTTCCCACGACTTCCCTCACTTCTTGGGCCGGAAGAACCAGAAGAGATATTGCAGTTTTGGCTAATCGTATTTACTTTTCTTCACCAAGCTAAGCTAACGCTTTGTCTCACTCGATGGATCGGATGGGAAACTAGAGGTTTCTTTGTCGCAACAGGCACGACAACCGTCGTCCTCGTTCCTGGCACTCCCCCAAACTGGAGGAACAGTCATGCCACACCTCAACCGCCGCTCCACCGCATCTTCCCCAACGAACGCAGTGCCTGGACTCCAGGATCGTTTGATGCGGGCTTCAGGGCTGGTCCTGGCCGTGTTTTGCTCGGTTACTGCCTTCGTCCTGAATTGCAGCGACGACGAGATCACAGGGCCGGATCTGCCGATGCTGGATCCGATTTTGATCGCGGAAGGCAAAGAGATTTTTCGGTTCGACACGTTCGGTAATGAAACGTTCTGGTCAGATACACTACGTCTGCATGAGGTCATCCGGAGTTTCGTCGACCCGACCACGGCTCTCGCGGTGGGGCTCAAGGTCGACGTCGATGCGCTCCCGGCCGCGGTCGTCCAGGGGATCATGGATGGAACGATCAGCCTGACAGATCCAGCGACCACTGTGGCTCTCCTCAAGCTCAACGCCGTCGTCGGACTGAGGGGCACGGTCGAAACGATTGGTGGGGAGGATGTTCTCACTCGCGTTGGCACCACGTGCGCTCTCTGCCACTCGACGGTGGACAACTCTTTCTCGGAGGGAATCGGCCACCGGCTCGACGGATGGCAGAATAGCGACCTTGACCCGGGGGCGATTATCGCCCTCTCACCCGTTCTGACTGCGGCGCAAAAGGCTGTATACAACTCTTGGGGACCTGGTATGTACGACCCGCGCTACAACCTGGACGGACAGAACGGCCCCGTGGTCATTCCTCCGGCCTACGGTCTTCATGGCGTGAATAGCCACACCTACACGGGCGACGCCGAGGACATCGCCTATTGGAACCGCTACGTAGGGATCACACAAATGCATGGCCACGGCTCATTTTCCGAGCCTCGCACCGGCGTAAACGTTCAGAATCCACCCGACCTCATCACGTCGAAGCTCCCGGCATTGCAGGAGTATCAACTGAGCATCGAGACTCCCCCATCACCCGGTTTCGATGAAGTCGCTGCCGAGCGGGGTGAGGATGTCTTCGAGGGTCCAGGCGAATGTGCGACCTGTCACACGGGAGACCTGCTGACCGACTCCAACACCAGGCTTCATGCGCCTGCCGACGTCGTCAGTGAGCCGGAACCGAGTGGGGCTCCTAGCTACGCCTCGCGAAGCGCCTCGAAGATGTACCGCACGACCCCATTACGCGCGCTTCTGCTCCACCCGCCGTACTTTCACAACGGAATCGCGGCGACTCTCGAGGATGTCGTTGAGCTCTACAATGCCGAAAAGGGACTCGATCTCACACCCCAACAGCAAGCGGACTTGGTGGAGTATTTGAAGTCGCTGTAATGCGGATCCACTTCATTGCGGCAGGGCAGCGAGTGGACGGTGACCGGCTGGATAGGCTCTCGGTTGGAATGATGAATGAAAGCAGTCTCGGGACATCCTAGAGTTCATCACACCCGATGCTAGCCCGCGACAGCTCCAAGAGGCGCCGTGCCTGTTCGGCGCCCACCGCGGGTGAAGGCCCGGCTGACCGCCGGGCCTTCGTCGTGGAGGGCATCTGTTTGCGACGGACCGGAGCCCTAGCTTGACTCCGGGCAACCGCCGTGGTCCCCGCTCAATTGATGCAGATGGGCGGGTTGAAGCTGTGGCGCTCACAGTAGAATTGCACGCACTCTGAGGGGGAGAGGAAGAAAATCAGGCTCACCCCGAAGAGCACCTTTCTCAGATGCCGACGCATGCGTTTCTCCTTGGCTGCAGTACCGTGCGATCCGACCCTTCGCGAAACCCTAGTCTTTACCACGGAAGCGGCGCACTGTCAATCCCCTGCGCACGCGACAGTTCCCTACTGCACCACGCTCACAGTTCGAGGTGGCAGATCGGCGGATTGAAGTTGTGACGCGCGCAGTAGTTGAACACGCACTGCGACGGTGAGATGAAGATGATCAGGCTCACCGCGTAAATCGCGGTCCGGAGATGACGGCGCACGAGGGACCCTCCTTCTGCTGGGTTGTTTCTTTCGCAAGACAAAGCTTAGTCGTTACCACGGAAGCGGTGTCCTGTCAATCCCCTCTTAATCGAGGGACCCGCGCGCGCCTTCTGCGGTGGCCCGGGAAAGCCCCTGCCCTTATCGTGACGGATCGCCTGGGAGCACCGTTGCATCGGACGGGACAAGGAGAGCCATTGACGACCAAGACGATCGGCCTCGAAGCGCTCGGCCTCGAGCCGCGACGAGACGTCCACCACAACCTCCCCGCACCCGCGCTCGTCGAGCACGCCATCCGGCGTGGGGAGGGGGTCCTGGTCCGGTCGGGCGCACTGGCGACCACGACGGGGGCGCGCACCGGTCGCTCGCCCGACGCCAAGTTCACGGTCGACGAGCCCGAAATTCACGACGAGATCTGGTGGGGCGACGTCAACCGGCCGGTCTCCCCCGAGACGTTCGAACGGCTCCAACGAAAGGTCGCTGACTATCTCTCCGACCGCGAGCTCTACGTGTTCGACGGGTTCGCCGGAGCCGATCCGGAATACCGGCTCTCGGTCCGCGTCGTCAACGAGAAAGCATGGCACAATCTGTTCGCCCACCAGCTCTTCCTGCGCCCGGGCCGATCCGAGCGGGCGGCGCACGAGCCCGAGTTCACGATCCTCCACGCTCCTGAACTCGAGGCCGACCCGGCAAAGGACGGCACGGGCTCGACCGCGTTCGTTCTCCTCTCGCTGACACGCGGCCTGATCCTGATCGGCGGCACCCAGTACGCCGGTGAAATCAAGAAGTCGATCTTCAGCGTGATGAACTGGCTGATGCCGCGCCGGGGCGTGTTGCCGATGCACTGCTCGGCCAACGTGGGACGAGACGGTGACACGGCCCTCTTCTTCGGGCTGTCCGGCACGGGCAAGACCACGCTGTCCGCCGATCCCGAGCGGCGGCTCATCGGAGACGACGAGCACGGCTGGTCGAACGAAGGCGTGTTCAATTTCGAGGGCGGGTGCTACGCGAAGTGCATCCGTCTCTCGCAGGAGAAGGAGCCCGAGATCTGGGCCGCGATCCGCTTCGGATCCGTGGTTGAGAACGTGGTCGTAGACAAGGGAACGCGGCTGGTGGACTACGACGACGACTCGATCACCGAGAACACCCGCGTCGCCTATCCGGTCGACTTCATTCCCGGCGCGATGATCCCGGGGATCGGAG
>DASQEN010000055.1:0-6460 GCA_035633635.1 Gemmatimonadota bacterium
GGTTCATTGATACCGAGGCCTTCCGAGGCGATGAGGTTCTTCTCTACGACTGGCCCGCGCTCACCCAACTGGTGCGATGGAGCGCCCCGGTTGCGGAGGCGATCGCCCGTGACGACGGCACGCTGTCTGCCGAACTTCTGCAGGAGTTCCGGGACCGGGTCGGCGCCCTGTCCGAGGGCGAGACGCCGCCGTTCCTGACGGCGCGGTCCGACTCCGTTCGCGCGATCCTGAAACGGGTCGAGGCACGGCTCGACCGCGCCGACGCGATGCTCGCCGAGTCCCTGCCGGCCACGGTCGCGGACCCGACCGGCGAAGCGCTCCCCAACGTTTCCGACCGGGAGCGTACTTACGCGACCGGCCCGACAGCCGTCACCGTGCCGGCGGGGGTCGACGTGGGCGATGCCGATTCGCTCCCGGGGGCCCGGATCGACGGGTCGGTCGGGAGTCCCACGTACGTGGATCTGATCGCCGAGTCGCTGGCCGAGCTCGACGGCCTCGTCCACATGGTGCGGAAGATCGGGGAGCCCGCTAGGAAAGGCCCAGAAGGCGGAGGATCCAAGCCGCCGCCAGATAGAGCGCCACCCCGCCCAGGACCGTGAACGCCAGGTGGTGGCCGACCTCCTTGTTCACTTCCGGAACGAGGTCGGTGGCCGCCACGTAGATCGTCACGCCTGTCGCCACGGCCAGGCCGTAGCCGGCCAGGCCGGTGGCACCGGACAACAGCAGCGCACCCACGATGCACGCCGCACCCACAGCGGCCGCGGAGCCCAGCGCCTGACCGCGGCTCCCGCCGGCAGCGCGCACGATCGATGCGATCGTGAACCCCTCCGGAAGCTTGTGCAGCGCGATCGCGACGAACACCAGCCATCCCAGGACCGGAGACACCGCGTATCCCGCGGCGATCGAGACGCCGTCGAAGAACGAGTGGAGGCTGAGGCCGAGTATCGCGGCCCGGCTCGAGCTCGCGTGAACGAACTCGGCATGGACCTCTTCGCCGAAGTGGAAGTGGGGGACGAGCGCGTGCTCGAACAGATGGGTGAGGAAGTACCCGCATACCACGAGAGGCAGCGCGGCCCGCGGCTCGAGCGTGAGCGCTTCGGGCAGCATCCGGAGAAGCGCGACCGACAGCAGGAAGCCGGCGCCGATCGCCACGAACGCTCGCAGCATGAGATCGCTCCAGCGACGTCGGGCGGTCACGAGCCATCCGCCGAGGACGTTTCCCAATGCGGCCAGGATGGCGAGGACGAGGGGAATGACTAGGGCGTTGTGGTGTTGGAGGTCGGGGCGGAGGAAGCCTCGGTCTCCGCTTCCGCGGCGGGCGCGGGCGGCAGCGCCAGCGGCTCGGTGGGTTGGATCGCGGGCTTGCGTTGGTCTTCGGGGAGCGAGAACTCGTACAGGTCGAAGACGTTCCCCCCGGTGTCCACGGCTTCCAGCTTCAGGTCGTAGTGGTCGATCTGGATCCGCACGTACTCGTTGATCTGAAGGGCTTTGGCCGTGAACCAGTCCGTTCCCGTTCCGCGGAACGTCCACCGGCCACCCCCGCCCCCGCTCACCAGGTAGACCGTCCCCTGGGCTTCCTCCTGGATCGTGTTCCCCCGGATCGGCCTCGAGCGCTGATAGTCGTGATCGTGACCGCTCATCGCGATCGGGACCCGATTGTCGTCGAACAGGGGACTGAGCGCGCGCCGGGTTGGGAGATGGGAGCCGTGGCCGCCGAAGCCGGTCGAGGCGCTGTACGGTGCGTGATGGAAGAAGACGATGGTCCAGTCGATGCCGGGATCGCTTTGGGCGTCGGAGAGCTGCTGAAGGAGCCACCGGTACTGGTCGCTGGTGGGGTCCCCCAGGAAGCCCATGCGCTGCACATGCTCCGGCTCGTCGTTCGTGTCGAGCGAGATGAAGCGCGCGTTCCCGTAGGTGAACGCGTAATAGAAGGGCGAGCCGGACTCGTGGCCGCCGGGAGGATCGAACGCCTCGACGTACGGCTCCCCGAAGTTGGTGCGGATGTCATGGTTGCCCAGCGCGGGGAACAGCGGCGCGCGCTTGAGCACCGGAGCGTAGACGCCGAAGTGATTGACCGTGAACTCCCGGTCGGTGCCGTCCGGGTAGGCGATGTCACCGACGTGAACGATGAAGTTCGGGGTTTCCTCGTTGATGTGCGCAGCGAGCGCGAGCTGCGGGGCGCTGTGCAGTCCGGTGTCACCCATCAGGAGGAACGTGAACGGCTCCTTGGACCCCGGAACGGGGAAGGTCGTGAAGTCGGCCGTCTTCGACCACAGCGTGTCGTTCAGTCGGATCTCGTAATGGTAGGTCGTGGCCGGCTGGAGCTGGAGCATCTGGAAGGTGTGGGTGCGCCCCTCCTGCTCGAGCAGGAGCTCGGTTGTATCAGCCTCGATCCAGAAGCGGATGCCGGACCCGGCCGGCTGCCAGGTCCGCCAGCGGATCACCGCGCTGGAATCGGTCATCCAGACGAAGTACGGCTCGCGTTCGACCGCGCCAGGAGGGGTGATCGGCTCGTCGAGGGCGGCACGCTCGGCGTTCTGCGCGCAGCGCAGGCCGAGCGAGACGGTCAGAAATAGCAGGGCGAGGACGATAGGACGATGCATGGCGGTCGAGAGTGACGAAAGCCCCCGGAAGTCGTCAACCGGTTGAATAGGTGGTGCCGGGGGAGGGAGTCGAACCCACACGACCTTCCGGCCACCGGATTTTGAGTCCGGCGCGTCTACCAGTTCCGCCACCCCGGCGCCGGAAGGAGCTGGAACCCTGCAGCCCCTCGCGAACTGGCAGAAGTTAGGGGTCCGTGCCCGCCGACGCTAGCCGCTCGCGGTTCAGCGAAGGGCCATGGGCACGAGGCCCTGGAGCATGGTCGCGCCGACGGGGAAGTCACCCGCGGCACCGCTCTCCGCGCTGACGAGGATGCCGCGCGCGCCGCGCAGGAACGTGGCGTCGGAGAAGCGAGCGAGCAGGTATCCTCCGGGGGCGGACCCCAGCGAGGTCACGTGGGCGGCCAGGCCGCCCGGAGTGCTTGTCCAGAGATGGTAGCTGCCTTCCTCCGACAACGGCGGCATCTCCTCCGCCACGAGTAGCGCCCCGTCGCCCGCCGCCAGCAAGCGGCCTCGCGCGCCGGTGGCCCCGACAAGTTCGATCGCTGTCAAATCCGGCGATGCGAGGATGGGAGCCAGGTCGGTCGCGCCCGGCCGCGCCGAATCGAGCGAGTCGCGAGCGGCGATCTCGCGGGCGAGCGAATCGATCACCGCCGCGGAGGCGCGCCCCTCGCGCTCGAACCGCGAGCGTTCCGAGCGCAGGGTCAGGGCCCAGGCCAGCGCCGCGATGAACAGGAGTCCAACGAAGAGCGCGATCAGCGGCCAGCCCCTCGCGCTCGATCGGCTGCGGCGAATGGGACGGGCGGTGACGGCGGCGAGCGCGGCCCGCTCCGCAGAGACCGTGGTCGACCCGGGACCCAGGCCGGCCCGCGCGAAGGCC
Source organism: Gemmatimonadota bacterium (assembly GCA_035633635.1). GTDB lineage: Bacteria > Gemmatimonadota > Gemmatimonadetes > JACCXV01 > JAHWKZ01 > JAICNR01. Next base: position 3,481 of record DASQEN010000055.1, read on the forward strand.
CGACGAACGCCCTCCAGGACCCGACGCCCCTCCTCGCCGCGCGAGGCGAGCTCGGCCTCGAACTGGTCGCGCCGCTCGATCGGCAGCCGGCCGAGCTCGTACAGGACGGCCTGCTCCTGGAAGTCCTCCCGCGACATCCCGTCGGACACGGGCACCCCGTCGGTCACGACCAGACGACCTCGTAGAGATTGATGGGCTCGTCGAACCCGCGCAGGGTCGCCTCGCCGAGGTCGGCGAACGCGATCTCCTTCCCCAGGCACAGCTCGCGCACGACGTTGGACACGCAGATCTGGCCCCCGCGCGCGGCATCGCAGACCCGGCGCGCCAGCTGCACGGTGGCGCCGAAGAGGTCCTTTCCCTCGTCGACCGGCTCACCTGCGCTCATCCCGATCCGGACCTCGATCGGCCGCTCGGGAAGGCGCTGGTTATGGACGCGGAACGCCTTCTGGATCGCCATCGCGGCATAGATGGCGGCCGACGCAGCGGGGAATGCGGCCATCGTGCCGTCGCCAGTGTGCTTGATCACGCTTCCGTGACGGGCCTCGATCTCGCGGTGCACGAGCGAGTCGTGGGCCTTGATGATCTTCATCGCCTCGGCATCCCCCAAGCGCTGTGTCATCGAGGTCGATCCCTCGATGTCGGTGAACAGCACGATACGGAAGCCGCCGTCCGCATCTCCTTCCCGCGCGATCATGCGGCCGAGGCCGGCGTCCACGCTGCCGCCCAGGAATGCCTCCACGACCTCGTCCTGGACCTCGATGATCCGGTCGGCCACCAGGCCGTGGGCCTCGAGGTGGCACTTGCTGGCGGCTTCCGGGTTCGGGGCGTGGACCAGGCAACATATGGTCTCGGACTGCGGATTGAACCAGTACTTGAGGTACTTGACGCCGAACCTCTCCTGCGCCTCGAGGTCGCTCAGATGCGCCTTCTGGACATCATCCGCCGTGGCGGCGACGCTGTGATGGATGTCCATGTACAGGGGCATGCGGGCTCCCGTCGATACCGGGTCAAGTCGGGGGGACGAACTGCCCGAACTTGCATGTTTTCCCGCACGGTAGCAAGCAGCCGTCGTTCGTCCAGATCCTTGTGGCGTCCCTGATTAGATCCGACCTGTCCCCAGGACATGGCACGGGTCCTGCGTAGGGAACCCGCAGTCGGTTGCGACCAATCCAACACAGCCACTGGCAAGAGGGTTTCTGGAACTTCGTCGAGGATTTGTTCGCGGGTCGATTCTGCTACTCGCCTTGGCGGCTTGCGGCAGCGAGCATCCGACCGCGCCCCCCGCCGTACCGGAGCCTCCGGGTGCAGTCGTCGACTGGGCAGGCATCGAGCGCCTGTATGACGATCCGCTCTACCGCGAGCTCCCGCTGCTGCTGGACGACGGGTTGGTCGCGCAGTTGCTGGAAGCCGCGATGTCGGCGCTCGTCGGTGGGATCCATGCGAAGGACCTCGCGACCGTGAGGCAAGCGCTCGCCACCATCCACGACGCGCGCGAGGCCTACGAAAACCGATCCGGCAGTGACCGGCACGAGCAACCGCAGCTGATCGCGCTCTCGCTCTTCGAGATCCGAGGCATGGCCTACATCCGCTACGATTCCCTAGAGGTCCATGAAGTGCATCTCATCGCCGAGGGCGGACAATGACCAGGTCAGGTTGGATACTCCTTTGCGCGGCCGTCGCCGTGCCGATCGTCACGACCGAAGAAGTCTCGGCTCAGACCACCCATCACCTGATCCAGGCGTGCTATCACCCGACGGGAGGGCTCCTGTATCGCGTCAACGAGCCGGGGCTTCCCACCGGTTGCCTCGACACGAGCCATGTGTTCTTCACCTGGAGCGATGACAGCGCCGGCACCGCGGGACCGGCCGGTTCTTCAGGCGCGCCGGGCCCGACAGGTCCGACTGGACCTCAGGGCGAGCAAGGCTTGCAAGGCGAACCCGGTCCCGAAGGGTCGCCGGGGCCTGCGGGTCCTCAAGGTGCAGCCGGCACCCAGGGAGACCTGGGCGAGGCAGGTCCGGCTGGACCGGCGGGTCCGGAGGGATCCCAAGGGTCGCAAGGACCAGAGGGGGACGTGGGGCCCGAGGGGCCTCAGGGCTCGCAGGGCGAGATCGGCCCCCAAGGGCCGCAAGGTGAGCTGGGACTGGAGGGACCCGAGGGACCGCAAGGGCCGCAGGGGGACGTGGGGCCCGAGGGGCCTCAGGGCGCCCAGGGCGAGGTCGGCCCCCAGGGGCAGCAAGGCGAGGAGGGACCGGAAGGACTGCAAGGAGACGTGGGCCCCGAGGGACTACAAGGGCCTGAGGGGGACGTAGGTCCTCAGGGCGCGCAAGGCGACACCGGCCCCTCCGGCAGCACGCTCGTTGTCGGTACCACCGCGACGACGGCGGCGGGCGCTAACGGTGGCACCCAGGTGACCTCCACGGCGTCCTGCGCGGCAGGCAAGGAGGTCCTCGGCGGCGGCGCCCAGGTGACCACGACCGACACGACGAACCTGAGGGGCGGCGCGCTCGCGAGCTCCTACCCGAGCAGCACGACGACGTGGACCGCAATCGGAATGGTGGGTGTCAACCTCGGCAACGGCAAGACGACCTCTGTGACCGCGTACGTTCTCTGTAGCCAGTAGCTTTCGGAAGAAGGAATCTGGCGGGGATTTAGGGAGAGTGGTGGAGCTGATCGGGACCGAACCGACGACCTCTTGAGGTCGGGAAGCCTCCGCTTCCACGATTTGGCGTAACCACGCAGGTTTCGTCCACGTTCTCGCGGGCCATCCGCCCCGTTTCTCGCTGAACGTCAGCGAGATCAACCATCAGGCCAAGTCGATCGGGTTGAGGCTTCTGCATGAAAATAGGTTCCACCATACCGATCCTGATGTTCCACGCGCTGGAAGACCGCTTGTCCCCGGTCTCGTTCCCGCCGCGCGTTTTTAGGCGCGGCTTGGGATGCCTCAGCGAGAGAGGCTTCCGGACCTGCTCCTTGTTGGATG
>DASQEN010000056.1:0-5810 GCA_035633635.1 Gemmatimonadota bacterium
TTGATCTTGTGCATCGGCACGTGCCCGGGACCCTCGATCATCACCTGGCAGTCGTGCTTCCAGGCGACCTGGGTCAGCTCGCCCAGCGTCTCCAGCTCGGCGAACTGGGCGGCGTCGTTGGCGTCGGCGATCGAGCCCGGCCTCAGCCCGTCGCCGATCGAGAACGAGACGTCGTAGGCCGCCATGATCTCGCAGATGTCGTCCCAATGGGTGTAGAGGAAGCTCTCCCGGTGATGCGTAAGGCACCACTTCGCCATGATCGAGCCGCCACGGGAGACGATGCCGGTCACGCGGTAGGCGGTGAGCGGGATGTATCGCAAGAGAAGGCCGGCGTGGATAGTGAAGTAATCGACCCCCTGCTCGGCCTGTTCCACCAGCGTGTCGCGGAAGAGCTCCCAGGTGAGGTCCTCGGCCTTGCCGCCGACCTTCTCGAGCGCCTGATAAATCGGCACCGTTCCCACCGGAACCGGGCAGTTACGGACGATCCACTCGCGGGTCTCGTGGATGTCGGCGCCGGTCGAGAGGTCCATCAGCGTATCGGCTCCCCACCGCGTGGCCCACACCATCTTCTCGACCTCCTCCTCGATCGACGAGGCGACGGCGGAGTTGCCGATGTTGGCGTTGATCTTCACCAGGAAGTTCCGCCCGATAGCCATCGGCTCGAGCTCGGGGTGGTTGACGTTGGCAGGGAGGATCGCGCGACCGCGCGCGATCTCGTCGCGCACGAACTCGGGCGTGACCTCGCGCGGCACTGCTGCGCCGAACGCTTCCCCCACGTGCTGGGCGAGGAGCCCAGTGTCGGCGAGCGCCTCGCGCCGCAGGCCCTCACGGATCGCGACGAACTCCATCTCCGGCGTCACGATCCCCTTGCGGGCGTAGTGCATCTGGGTGACCGTCCGGCCCGGTCGCGCCTTTCGGGACACTCGGACGCGCTCGGTGGAGAGCTCGAGCGGCTCGGTATCGCCCCGCTCCTCGATCCACGCCGCCCGGATCGGAGGTAACCCCCGACGGGGGTCGATCGCGGCGTCCGGATCGGTGTAGGGCCCGGACGTGTCGTAGATCGAAATCTCGGGGTTCGGCCGGGACCCATCGGCCTCGCGCGTGTCCGACTGCGCGACCGCGCGCATGGGGACGCGCAGGTCCTGCCGGCTCCCCTGGACGTGGATCTTCCGCGAGCCCGGGATCGGACCCAGGGTGAGCGCGCTCGCGGAGCGGTCGTTCGCGTAGGCGGTCGTGCTGGAAGAGATCACGGCGGGCCTCCCTTCGCCGGTATGAACCGGATCAGGTTCTGCGGGTATGCTCTCAGCCGCGGCGCGGAAGCTTCCCGCGGGCCGCGACACCCCGGTCGGTGCGAGGATCTGCGTTGAGTCGGAAGGTATCTCCCGGGCAGGGGGATCTCAAGCTCCTGGCGCTCGCGATCCGCCACGAATCGGTGGCATATCCCTTGCAGTAATAGGTTCAAAATCCCGCTGGGGAGGGGCCGTGCCCCGGGGGGCTGAAAAAAGGAGCGCGAAGTTGCTAAATTCCACGGTTCCGAAAACAGCATCCGTATCGCCGAGATCGATCCGAGCTGCTCCCCCGGTGGCGTCCGTATCCTCGGATGCGCTCCCGTCGGGGGTGGATCCTTCGCTGAGAAGGAGACTCGCCTCCTACGAGGACTTCCAGATGCCCGAGCTGACCGCCCGCTGGACGAAGATGAGCCCCGTCCCCTTCCTGCTGGCCTCCTGGTTTGCGCGGCTTGTCGCGCTGGGGGCCCTGGTGCTCATCATCCTGATGATCCTGCCGTACCCGCTGCAATACGTCGAGAACGCCGACCAGTATGAGTATCTCCAGAAGGCAGTCGACCTCGGCGCGCGGGCGAAGGAGAAGCTGGGCGCCAAAGTGCAGGAGTGGGTCCCCACCCGCATCGCGGGCGAAGACCGGACGCTGTGGATCCTGATCGGCGGCTTTCTGTTTGTCGAGATCGCGGCCGCGCGGGTCGGAGGCATGTTCGGCTCGCGGGCCGATTACCTGCGGCTCAAGCGCAAGGTGGAGAGCTGGGAGCAGGAGATGGGGCTGTCCAAGGACTCGGCCGTGACCTCCACGCTCAACGCCAAGCTCACCGCGCTCAAGGAGGGCAGCAAGGGGGACCGCGAGGAGCTGCTCAAGATCTTCGCCGAAACCAAGCGCAAGCTCTCCGGAATGGGACGCGAGCTCGCGTTCCTGTCGATCGACATCGTGGACTCCACCAAGATGAAGATCGGGGAGGAACAGGAGACGGTCGAGTACGACTTCAAGCAGTACAAGACGTTCGTGGATGAGATCCTCAAGGCGAACGGCGTCATCAAGGTGGCGTGGACACCGGACGGCATCATGGCCTGCTTCTCCAACATCGACACGGCGGTCAAGACCGGGAAGGACGTGATCCGCGGGCTGAAGCGCTTCAACGAGGACCTCAAGCTGATGAAGTCGGACTTTCGCGTCCGCTGCGGGGTCAACTCGGGCTTCGTCTACATGGATGACGAAGTCCCGCTGGAGGACGTCAGCGACCGGGTCATCGACATCGCGGGCCACATGCAGAAGCACGCCGAGCCGATGACGGTGTCGATCGCCAAGATCGTGGTCGAGCCCCTCTCCGACCGGGCGGGATTCCAGGAGACGCCGAAGATCGTGGACGGCTATCAGGTATATGCATGGAGCGGCGAGCATGACGGCGCCAACGGAGGAGCCTGAGAGATGCGAGTACTGATCACCGGCGGCGCGGGCTTCATCGGATCCCATCTGGCGGAGTTCCATCTCGAGAGAGGGGACGAGGTCCACTCCATCGACGACCTGAGCACCGGAACTCTCGAGCACGTGAACCTCTTCCGGGACTACCCGGAATTCCGTTTCGACCGGGCCGACATCCGGACCTGGGATGGCCTCAAGGAGGCGCTCTCGAACGTCGAGCGCGTCTACCACATGGCCGCCGTTGTGGGGATGTTTCGCGTACTGGCCGAGCCTGAGGCTGTGCTCTCGACCAACGTGGCGGGTACCGAAAGGGTGCTCCGGTGCGCCGCGGAGGCGGGCTCCAGACCGCGCGTGATGGTGGCGTCGAGCTCGGAGGTATACGGGCCGGTGGGAACCCATCGACTCGACGAGACCGATGCCCTCCTCGTGCACTGCGACACCGCGAAGACACAGTGGAACTACGCGCTCAGCAAGCTCGCGGGCGAGGCGCTGGGGATCACCTACGCCGGTTCGTTCGACCTGCCGGTGACGATCGCGCGGCTGTTCAACACTACCGGGACCCGGCAATCGGGACGCTACGGGATGGTGGTGCCCCGCTTCGTGCGGCAGGCGGCCCTCGGCGAGCCGATCACGGTATTCGGCGATGGACTGCAGACGCGCTCGTTCTGCCACGTGGCGGATACCGTGCGAGCGCTGCACCTGCTGTGCGAAGCCGACGCGGCCGTGGGCGAGATCGTGAACGTGGGGAACGATCGCGCGATCACGATTCTCGACCTGGCGAATCTCGTGCGCTCGCTCGCGGGGAGCGCCTCGCCGGTGATCTTCGTGCCCGACAGTGAAGCCTATTACCGGGGCTTCATGGGCATCCGCCACAGGAAGCCCGCGCTCGACAAGCTCAAGCGGCTGGTGGACTTCGAGCACGAGTACACGCTCGAGGATACGATCTCGGATCTGCTCGCCGCGGCGCGGCCGACCGTCGAGAGGGCCGGGGCCACGGGCTGATGGCGGTCTATCCGCTTTTTGTCGTCAGCCCCAACACGATCGTCAGCCTCATCGGATACATGCGGGGCCCGGACAAGACGATCGCCGTGCCCACGGAGGACTACCGTCAGGCCAAGGTCGACGTAGTCATCCCCTGTCTGAACGAGGAGCGGAACATCACGCTCGCTCTCGCCTCGATCGCCCGACAAACCATGCAGCCGAGGCAGATCATCCTCGTCGACGACGGGAGCCTGGATCGCACAGTCGAGTTCGCGCAGGAGTTCTCCCGCATCAACGGCATAGAGCTCCGGGCGATCCGGCGCAAGCAGCCGATCGGCAAGACCCCCACGATCAAGCGGCAGGCGCGCGAATTCGATTCGGACGTCGAGTTCATCCTCGACGCCGACACGGTGCTGGACTCGGACAACTACATCGAGCGGACGGTCGAGGAGCTGTACAAGGCGGTCGGCATCGCCAGCGCCTGCGGGATCATCATGCCGCAGCGGAGGCGCGACCGCGAGCGATTCGGGCGGACGACTTCCATGCAGCGCTTCCTGGTCAACCATCCGGAAGGCCGCGTGTTCGAGGAACGAAGCGGCCTGCGGCGCTTCCTGCGCGGGATCACGAACCTGTATCGCGAGACACTGTACATGTATCTCCAGCGATTCATCTACCGCGGTCAGATGACGTTCTTCGGCTCGATCTCGGGCCCGATCGGCTGCGCGGTCGCCTACCGCAGGCAGTACGTCGAGAACCTGTTCGACAAATACGAGCCCATCATGGGGGACGACCTGACGAACTCCGAGGACGTCTTTCTCGGGCTCGCCTCGCTGAACGAGGGGCACCGCAACATCCAGCTGCAGGACGTGGTCGCCCGTACCGAGGAGCCCGAGTTCCAGCGGCTTCACAAGCAGCTCTACCTCTGGTCGTCCGCCTTCCTTCAAAGTGCGTTCTACTTCGATGCGCTGATGTGGAGCCCGTTCAAGTCGCTCCGCCGGCTCGTGAACGGCGACTGGCGGCGCAACCGGCCGCGTTCCTTCGACGAAAAGCGGCGCGTGGCCGAGCCGTACCGACAGGCGTTCGGCGAGGAGATCACGAAACGACGGGGAAGGCCGATGGGCTGGGTTCTCCTGATGGGAGTCGTCGAAAAGCTGTTTTTTCCGGCGTTCATCATCATCATGATCGCGCTCGGACTGTGGGAGGCCCTGATCGTGACGATCGTGGCCGAGATCCTGCTGGCCTCCACCTTGCTCGCCATCTCGGCGCCCGGCCAGCGAGTGGAATACTTCCTCAAGTGCATCCTGATCACCCCCATCCGCTACGCGACCTTGATGCTGGACTTCGTCACCGCGCTGCGCTTCGCCGCCGATCTCTGGATCTTCGGGAACCGGAAATGGCGCAAGTGAGAATCCTCTTCGTCGCGGTGTGGCTGGCGCTCTCGGGGGCGGTCGGCCTCGCGGTCGCACAGGAGCCGGCGGTACCGCCGGCGGGCCTCGCCGCCGAGGCCGCCGGAGACTGGGACGCGGCGATTGCGATCTACGAGCGCACCGCGAGCGAGTCCGGTCGGGCGGACCTCTGGGTTCGCATCTCCCGCATTCAGGCCACACGGGACAAGCCGCAGGAGGCGTTGGACGCGATCGACCGGGCGGTCGTGCTCGAGCCTTCCAACGTGGAGTTTCTGCGTGCCCGCGCGGAGCTCGCGTCGTGGGCGGGGGATTATGCCCGTGCGGAGGACAGCCACCGGCGACTCGGCGAGCTGACCGGGGACCCGGCGGCCGAGCTGGGGCTGGCCCGGATCGCGGCCTGGCGGGGGCGCACGGCCGCCTCGATCGAGCACTACCATGCCTATCTCCGGATGCAGCCGGCAGACTCGGTGGCGACGATCGAGCTAGCCCGGCAGGAGACATGGCGCGGCAACGCGCGCGGGGCGCTGGACGTGCTCAACGGGTACCGCGAGCGATTCGGCGAGACCGTCGACTACCAGGTCGAACGGGCCCGTGCGCTCGTAACCGGCGGTCGCCCGCGCGCCGCGATCGAGATCCTGACCCCGCTCGTGGCGGAGAAACCCGACGACTACGAGGCCCGGCTTGTCCAGACGCTGGCCCTGTCCGATTCGGGAC
>DASQEN010000057.1:0-4870 GCA_035633635.1 Gemmatimonadota bacterium
CTTCGAGCCCCAGCAGGGCTAGCGCGTGCGCGAGCTCCGGCAGCGGGACGCCGGCGTCCAGACACGCCCCGAGCAGCATGTCGCCGCTCACGCCCGAGAACATGTCGAGATAGGCGACCCGCATCTCTAGTGTGGTGTCTCCGAAGTCTCTCGGCATTCGACGGCCGCTGCATCCCCGTGGTCTTCGTTGCGACTCGTATGCAATGGCCCTGCCATTGGCTTCGCCATTTGCTCCGCCAGTCCTCCTCGTCGCGCCTTGCCCACGGGGCGCATCGGCCATCTCGATGCGACAAGGGACGTCGGAGACACCACACTACCGATCAAGATACCCGCGCCGGGTCGGCGCCGCACAGGACCGGGTACTTGATTCCATGGCCGGTCACGAAGCAGACGATCTCCTCGTCCGGCCCGATGATCCCCTCCTCGAGGAGGCGCGGGAGGACCGCGACCGTCGCGCCGGCCTCGGGACTGGCCAGGATTCCCTCCTCGCGGGCCAGCCACCGCGCCCCGGCGAGCAGGTCCGCGTCTTCGACCGCCACTGCCGTCCCGCCCGAGGCGCGGATCGCCGCCAGGATGAGGAAATCGCCAATCGCCGAGGGGACTTTGAGACCGCTGGCCACCGTTCGCGGCTCCTGCACGGGGTCGGCCCGCGCCGAGCCCTCCTCGAAGGCACGCACGATCGGCGCGCATCCAGAGGCCTGGACGGAAACCATGCGGGGTCGCTCGCTCCCGATCCATCCCAACGCCTCCAACTCCTCGAAGGCCTTCCACATGCCGATGAGGCCGGTCCCTCCCCCGGTCGGATAGACGATCGTCGCCGGCAACGTCCATCCGCCGGACTCGGCGAGCTCGTATCCCATCGTCTTCTTCCCCTCCAGGCGGTACGGCTCTCGCAACGTGGACACGTCGAACCAGCCCTCGGCCGCAACGCGCTCCCGAATCCACTCGCCGGCCTCCGCGATCGTGCCTTCGACCAGCTCCACGTGGGCGCCGTAGGCCCGGCATTCCTCCAGGATGGGCGCGGGAGTATCCACCGGCATCGCGACCGTGCACGGAAGCCCGGCCGCCGCGCAGTACGCCGCCGTCGCGCTGGCGGCGTTCCCCGCGCTGGGGATCGCCACGTGACGCGCCCCGAGGACCCGCGCGCGGTGGACGGCGACCGCCAGGCCACGAGCCTTGAATGACAGGGTGGGGTTGCAGCTTTCGTCCTTGAACGACAGCCGCGAGAAGCCGAGGGCCGGACCGATCGACCGCGAGGGCACGAGCGGGGTCCCGCCCTCGCCGAGCGTCAGCGGCTCCTCGTCGGGAGAGATGGGCAGCACCTCACGCCAGCGCCACAAGTCGCGCGGTCGAGACGAGAGGTCTCGCGGCTGCCACCGCCGTGCCAGATCGACGAGGTCGTACCGGGCGAGGAGCGGCCCTCCGCAGGACGGACAGAGATTCTGCAGTCGGTCGGCCGCGGCCGACGAGCCGCACGTCGCGCACTCCAACCCCTGGATCACGCGCCCTTCCCGCGCGCCAGCATGACCACCGCCATCGCGGCGATCCCCTCCTCGCGCCCCACGAAGCCCATGCCCTCCATCGTGGTCGCCTTGACGCTGACGCTGCCGGAATCGATCCCGCAGGCCTCGGCGACCGATCGGCACATCGCGTCGCCGTGGGGGCCGATCCGCGGGACCTCGGCGAGCACGGTCGCGTCGACGTTGACGACCGACCAGCCCCCGCGTGCCGCCAGCGCGACCGCGATCCTGAGGATCTCCCGGCTGTCCGCGTCCTGCCACGCAGGGTCGGCGGGTGGGAAGTGCCGGCCGATGTCCCCCAGCGCGGCCGCCCCCAGGACCGCGTCGGCGATCGCGTGGAGCAGCACGTCGGCGTCGGACCAGCCCTCGAGGCCCCGCGGATGGTCGATGCGGACGCCCCCGAGTACGAGCGGTCGCCGATCGGCAAAGCGGTGCGCATCGAATCCGATCCCCACCCTCTGCTCGGTCATCCCTCGCCCCCCCATCGGACTCGACCCGATTCGACCATGCGCTCGGCCCACCACCAGTCGTCGACGCCGGTCAGCTTGCGGTTGAGCGCCTCTCCCGGGAGCCACCCGACAGGCGCTCCGTGGCGCTCGCACATCGCCGCGTCATCGGTTGCCTCCTCGTCATCCTGCCAGGCCGCGTGGGCGGCCCGAAGCAGCGGCAGCGGAAAGCCCTGTGGGGTCTGAACGGCCACCAGCGAGCGACGATCGATCGTCTCCACCACACGATCCCCGTCCACACGCTTCAACGTGTCGGCGGGAACCAGCGCCGGGACCACGATCCGACCGAAGGCGGCCTCGCGCGCCACCCGCTCGACAAGGGCGTGGCTCGCGAACGGGCGAACCGCGTCGTGGACGAGAACCGGGCCGTCACCAGGCAGGACTGCGAGTCCGGCCCGCACCGAGTCCTGGCGCCGCGCACCGCCGGCGGTGAAGCGCAGCCGCTCCGAGGACTCCGGCAGATGCGTGGCGAAGAGCGCCTCGCCTTCGTCCCTCGCGCTCCGCGGGAGGACGACGACCACCGGCCCCGACAGCGACGTCAGGAGCGCGCGTGCCGCCCAGCACAGGACCGGCCGGCCGTCCAGCGGCCGGAACTGCTTGGCCTCTCCTCCCAGGCGCTCGCCTCGCCCCCCAGCCACCACGACGCCCGCACCGGGGATCAGGGGTGGCCCACTCCTTCGGCCGTTCCGCTCGTCTCCTCTGTCGAGGAGGGCGCCCCGTTGCCTGGGGCATCGCGCTTGCGGGCAAAGATCAGCGTCCCGGCGCGCGTCTGGTGAATGCCCGTGACCGCCACCCGTACCGTGCGTCCGATGTCCCCGCGCGAGTCCTCGACCACCACCATGTTCCCGTTCTCGAGGTAGCCGACCGCCTGCTCCTTCTCCTTGCCGGTTTTGACCAGCCGCACGACCAGCTCGTCCCCGCTCAGGATTTCGGGCTCCAGCATCGTCGCGATGTCATTGAGGTTGACGATCGGAATCCCGCGCCGGCCGGCCTCGCGGATCATCTCCGGGTTGTGGGTCACGACCCGCGCGTCGTGCCGCACCGCGTAGTCGAGAACGCCCTCGATCTCCCCATGAAGCAAGTCGATCTCCCGGATGTAGACCGCCCGCATGCGGTTCTGCTGAAGTCGCCGCAGGCTGTCGAGACCGCGTTCGCCACGAAAGCGGTCCATCGGCGTGTTGCTGGCCGCCAGCTGGTTCAGCTGATCGACCACGAAGCGCGGGATGATGATCTCGCCCGACAGGAGCGCGCTCTCCGCCAGCTTGACGATCCGCCCATCGATCAGCGACTTCTCGCCCACCAGGAAGCGGGCCTTGGCCCCGCTCTCCGGCTCGGGCTGCCGAAACAGCACCAGGTCGTAGGTGACCGCGCGCGCGGCCGCGGCCCCGAGATATCCGAGCAAGAGCACGATGAGCGCGATACCAAACGTAGATACGAGCGTGCCGCTACCCAGCACCCCCGCCGTGATCGGCAAACCGCGCAGGACCGCCAATACCAAGACGGCCAGCACGATCCCCAGCAGGAGCCCCACTCCGGCGACCACCACCTGTCGCGGATCTCCCTGCCGTATTCGCGCTTCCAAGAGCAAGGTGAGCACCAGCACCGCGACGCCCACCCCGACGACGATGTACGTCAGCCGGGCGGGCTCGTATACGACCGCGAGCACGCCCGCCCAGATGATCAGGATTGCAAGAATCGCACGCAGATAGTTCATGGCCCTCCTCGTGTTGCGGTATGCGCCGCCGCCGATGGTATGGAATGATGGGCGACGCGGTGCGCTGCTTCCTCATGATCTCCCCTCCATGGCGAGGGTCACGGCTTCGGCCACTGACTCCGCTTCGAAGAGCTCGAGCCCGCGGCTGCCGCCGAACCCGTGCGCATTACCGGCGCGCGGGTCGGTCCGCTGGGCGGCTATCACCGCCCGAGAGAACCCCAGCCTCTCCGCTTCGCCGAGACGCGACGCGGTCATCCGCACGGGTCTCAGCTCGCCTGTAAGGCCGACTTCGCCGAACACCACCGTTCCGGGTCTGACAGGCCGCTCCGCGTGACTCGACGCGAGCGCGACGATCACCCCCAGGTCGACGGCCGGCTCGCTGAGCGTGAGCCCTCCGACCACGTTGAGGAATACGTCGCGCGCGCCGAGCGCGAACCCGGCCCGCTTCTCCAGCACGGCGAGCAGCAGCGCGAGTCGACGGGAGTCGAACCCTCCCGCAACGCGCTGCGGCGTCCCGTACGGACTGGCCGCGACCAGCGCCTGGACCTCGATCAACAGCGGCCGCGTCCCCTCCACACACGCCACGTGCGCCGACCCGGGCGTTGGTCGGGCGCTCCGCGTCGGATCGAGGAAGAACGCGGACGGATTGTCGACCGCCTCGAGACCCGCGCCGGTCATGCGGAACACGGCGATCTCCTGCGTCGAGCCGTACCGGTTCTTCTGCGCGCGCAGCACCCGGTAATCGTGGTGAGCGTCGCCTTCGAACATGAGCACCGCGTCCACGAGATGCTCGAGCGTCTTCGGCCCCGCGATCCCGCCCCCCTTGGTCACGTGACCGACCAGGAACGCCGCGGCTCCGCGCGCCTTGCAGAAGCGCTGCAAGGATCCGGCCGCCGACCGGACCTGGGAGACGGATCCGGGCGCGCTGGAAAGACCCGGATCGTACACCGCCTGGATCGAATCGCAGACGACGATCTCCGGTCCGATCTCCTCGCACGCCGCCAGCAGCGAGTCGAGTGCCGTGCCGGGGGCGACCAGGAGCCTGTCGCCCGCGACGCCGAGCCGCCCCGCCCGCAGCTTGATCTGGCCCGGCGACTCCTCCCCCGCCAGGTAGAGGACCTTCCGGCCCG
>DASQEN010000058.1:0-20673 GCA_035633635.1 Gemmatimonadota bacterium
GAGCTCCGACCCCACCGGCTGGCCCAGCTGAAACGCTTCTTCGAGGACTACAAGAAGCTCGAGGAAAAGGAGGTTCGGGTAGAGGAGTTCTCGGGGCCGGACGAGGCTGTGCGGAAGGTGAGCGAGGCGATCGAGCGGTACGCGGACCGATTCCCAGGGTCGTGGTGAGCCTCCGATCGATCGGCCTCGACGAGAAGCTGTACGCATACCTGATCGACGTCTCGCTGCGCGAGCCCGACGTGCTGCGCCGCCTGCGCGAGGAGACCGCCCGGCGCGAGAACGCGAGCATGCAGATCGCTCCCGAGCAGGGTCAGTTCATGGCGCTGCTGGTCAACCTGATCGGCGCCGAGCGGACGCTCGAGATCGGCTCGTTCACCGGCTATTCCGCGCTCGCGGTCGCGCTCGCGCTGCCGCCTCACGGCAGCGTGACCGCGTGCGAGCTGAGCGAGGAATACGCGGCCGTCGCCCGCCACTGGTGGGCCAAGGGGGGCGTGGCCGACAAGATCGAGATCCGCGTGGGGCCCGCGATCGAGACCCTCGACCGGATGGTCGAGGACGGGATGGCGGGATGCTTCGACTTCGCATTCATCGACGCCGACAAGGAGGGCTACCTCGCGTACTGGGAGCGGTGCCTGCGCCTGGTGCGGCGGGGCGGGCTGATCGGGGTCGACAACGTCCTGTGGAGCGGGAGAGTGGTGGAGGCGGAGGATGTCGAGGAGTCGACGGTTGCGATCCGCAGTTTCAACGCACGCGTCCGGGACGACGACCGGGTCGACCTGTCGCTGGTCCCGATCGGCGACGGGCTGACGCTGGCCCGCGTGCGGTGAGGCTCAAGCGCGCGTACGAGGCGCCCGAACCGGAGGACGGTTTCCGGATTCTCGTCGATCGGCTCTGGCCGCGGGGAGTGTCCAAGAGTTCGGCCCGGATCGACCTCTGGCTCAAGGAGATCGCGCCGAGCTCCGCGCTGCGGAAATGGTTCGGCCACGATCCTGCGAAATGGGCCGAGTTTCGCGACCGCTACTTCGGAGAGCTCGACGAAAATCCCGAGGCCGTCGCGACGCTTCGAGAGCGCCTGCGACGTGGACCGGCGACGCTGGTGTATGCGGCGAAAGATCAAGAGCACAACGATGCCGTCGCCCTCGGAGAGTACCTGGCGTCGAGGCGGCCGCGGGCCTGATCTCTCATCCTCCGGTCCGGCCGCAGTAGCCGATCGCCGCGCGGGCGAGCGTCTCGGCGGTCCGCTCGACCGACTCCAGGTCGACCCATTCCTCCGCCGCGTGGGCCCCCCTCCCCGCAGGCCCGAACACCGCGGTCTCGATCCCCGCCGCCGCGATCAATGCAGCGTCCATCCAGTACGCGACCCCGATCCGCTCCGGCTCGCGGCCGAGCACCTCTTCCGCGGCACGCTCGAGGGCGCGGACCAGCGGGCCCCCGGGGTCGGCCTCGAACGGCTCCCGCGCCAGCACGGTCCGCGCGGCGGCGCGGGGGCCCGAGCCGTTTCCGCGCAGGCGCTCGAGCCGCTCCTCGATCTCCGCCAGGGCGTCCGCCGCGGTCTCTCCGGGGATCGTCCGCCGCTCGACTCCCGCCGTCGCCCGCGCGGCGTACGTGCTCCAGCCGCTCCCCCCGCGCAGCGTCCCGACGTGGAGCGAGGGCGGGCCGACGCGGGGATGCGCCGCGCTGCGCGCCAGGTCGTGCTCGAGCTCGGCGACGGCGGCCAGGACGCGGCCCATCGCGAGGTTGGCGTCGACTCCCAGGTCCGGCCGGCTGCCGTGGGCGGCCCGGCCCTCGACTTCGATCTCGATCCACGCGAACCCCTTGTGGGCGAGACAGACGGCGAGCTCGGTCGGCTCGGTCACGATCGCGCCGTCGGTACGCACTCGTTCGAGGACCGCGGTCGTGCCGAGGCTCGCCACCTCCTCGTCCGCCACCGCGGCAACCACGAGGTCGCCGGCCAGCAGGATCCCGGCGTCGTCGAGCGCCTTGACCGCCGCCAGGCAGGCGGCGATCGACCCCTTCATGTCGTATGCGCCGCGGCCGTGGAGCCGCCCGCCCTCGACCCGCGGATCGAACGGGCGATCCATCTCCTCGACCCCGACCGTGTCCAGGTGGCCGTTCAGCATGAGCGACCGTCCGCCCCCGGCGCTCCGCCTGCGGCCGACCACGCTCGGGCGGCCCGGCTCCGACTCTACGACTTCGACCTCCAGACCCAGCGACTCCATCGTCCGGGCGACGTGCGCGGTGATCGGCCCCTCGCCGGGGGCGCCGGGAACGAGCGTGGGGTTTCGGGAGTCGATGCGGACGAGCTCGACGAGCATCTCGCGGACGAAGTCGCCGTCGACGGCGAGAACCGAGGGCGCGCGAGAGACCGGGCTCTCGCTCAGCTCTCCCTCAGATCGCGGCCTGTCATCTCGTCGGGCCTCTCGATGCCCTGGATGGCGAGCAGGGTGGGGATCGCGTCGCAGAGCGCCCCGCCCCTTCGGAGCCGGCCGCGGAAATCCCGCGACACCAGGAGGCAAGGCACGGGGTTGGTCGTGTGGGCGGTGTGGGGTGAGCCGTCCTGGGCGACCATCGTCTCGGCGTTGCCGTGATCGGCGAGGATCAACAGCGCGCCATCGGGCGCCGACTCGCGAAACGCATCGACCACGCGACCCAGGCACGTGTCGATGGTCTCGACCGCGCGGATAGCGGCTTCCAGGCTGCCGGTGTGTCCCACCATGTCGGGGTTCGCGAAGTTGAGCACGAACGCGTCGTGACCTCCGTCGGCGAAGGAGGCAACCAGCCGGTCGGTGACCTCGCGTGCCGACATCTGCGGCTGGAGATCGTAGGTGGCGACCTTGGGCGAAGGCACGAGGATTCGGTCCTCCCGCAGGTACGGCGCCTCCCGGCCACCGTTAAAGAAGTACGTGACGTGACCGTACTTCTCGGTTTCCGCGATGCGCAGGCTCGAGAGCCCCTCCCGCTCCCAGACGTCCGCGGCGACATCCCGCAGGTCCTTCGGCGCAAACGCGACCGGCAGGTCGAACGTCTCGTCGTAGCGGGTCATCGTCGCGTAGTGAAGATCCCGCAAAGGGTCGCGATCGAACCCGTCGAACGCCGGGTCGGTAAACGCGCGGGTGAGCTGGCGGGCCCGGTCCGCGCGGAAGTTGAAGAACACGATCGCGTCGCCGTCCGTCACCCGGGGGGCGCCCTCAACGACGATCGGCTTGACGAACTCGTCGGTGATCTCGTGCTCGTAGCTTTTCCCGAGGGCCTCGATCGGGTTCCGTGTCAGGACGTCTGCGCGCCCCAGGGTCAGCGCGTCGTAGGCGATCCGGGTCCGCTCCCAGCGCTTGTCCCGGTCCATGGCATAGTAGCGGCCGACGACGGTCGCCAGCACGCCGACTGCCTTCTCGTCGATCGCCCTCTCCAGCTCGGTGAGGTAGCCGACCCCGCCCGTCGGCGAAGTGTCCCGCCCGTCGGTGAACGCGTGGATGGCGACCGGGCTCACGCCCTGGCGGCGGGCGAGCTCGAGGAGCGCGACCAGGTGCTCCAAGCTCGAGTGGACGCCTCCGTCGGAGACGAGGCCCATCAGGTGCAGGGTGGTACCGCGCTCCTTCGCGTGCGCCGCGGCCCGGCCCAGGGCCTCGATCTCGAAGAAGCTGCCGTCCTCGATCGACTCGTCGATCCGGAGGATGTCCTGCTTGACGACCCGGCCCGCGCCGAGGTTGAGGTGACCGACCTCGGAGTTCCCCATCTGACCCTCGCTCAGGCCGACCGCCCTACCCGAAGCGTCCAGCGTGGTGCGCGGGTACTTCTCCCACAGATCGTCGAACACCGGCGTCCGGGCCAGCGCGACCGCGTTCCCATCGCGCGACTCGCGCAGCCCCCAGCCATCGAGGACGATCAGCCCAACCCTGCGCACGCTTCGCCGGTTTTCAGTGGCCGACTTCAGATACCGACCCTCTTGCGTCCTTTTCCGACCAGATCGCCGGTCATTTCCATCGCGTCGCTGGCCGTCTCGCGCCACTTCCCACTGCGCTTGGCGAGCTTCTTCCGCGTCTTGTCGCCCTTCTCGGGCGCGTACAGCATGGCGATCACGCCGCCCAGCGCCAGGCCGAGCAACACACCGCTGAGGAATCCACCTCTACTCATCCTCGTCCTCCCATCCGTTGTCATCGTCCATCGAATCGCGGATCGCGGCCAGGACCGCGTCCGCCTCTGCGCGGAGCCGTTCGATCGACCCGTCGTTGACGATCACGTAGTCGCAGTCCGGGGCTTTTTCCTCGTCCGGCATCTGCGTCTCCATGATGCGCCGGAAGCGCTCGGCGTCCATACCCCGCCCCTGCCGGAGCCGTTCCTCGCGGATCTCGGCCGGCGCGGTGACGAGGACCAGCAGGTCCAGCACCGCCCCGAGGCCGAACTCGAACACGAGGGCCGCGTCCACGACCGCCAGATCCGCGCCTCTCTCCCGAGCGCGCTGGAGGGCTTGGTCGAGCCGCTCGAGGAGCGGAGGGTGTACGATGGCGTTGAGCTTCGCGACCCTGACAGGTTCCGAGAACGCGGCCTCGCCGAGCGCGGCGCGGTCGATCTTCCCATCGAGGCCCAGGATCGCGCGGCCGAACTCGGCGACCAGGGCTTCCCGGGCATCCGCGTCCTCCTCGAGCACGGCGTGCCCGAGCTGGTCGGCGTCGACGACCGTCACGCCCGCCGCCCGCCACCGATCGGCGACCGTGGTCTTACCGCTCGCCACGTTGCCGGTCAGCCCCACGGTCAGCACGGGGTCGCTACGCGCCACCTCCGACCGCTCCCGCACCGCCCGCACGCTGGAGCAGCGCTTCCATCTTGCCGAGCAGGCGGTTCAGCTCGATCGGCTTGGTGTCGTAGTCGTCACACCCCGCCTCCAGCGCCTTCTCCCGGTCGCCGGACATGGCGTGGGCCGTGAGCGCGATGATCGGCAGCGACTTCGTGGCGGGATCGGAGCGCAGCTCGCGTGTGGCCTCCCAGCCGTCGATCTCGGGGAGGCTCATGTCCATGAGCACGAGGTCGTAGGCCAGCGTCTTCGCCTTGTCGACTCCCTGCCGTCCGTCGACCGCCAGCTCGACCTCGTAGCCCTTCCGCTCGAGTCTCCTAGACAGCATGTCGCGGTTCATCTCGTTGTCTTCGACGAGCAGGATCCTCGCCATCCAGCCTCCTGTGCTATGTTTGAGGCTCCGCCGCCGCGATCGCGGTCGTCGGGAGCCGGATCGTGAACGTCGAGCCCTTTCCAGGCTCGCTCTCGAGCTCGATGCCTCCGCCCATCATCTCGCAGAACCGCTTGCTGATCGCCAGGCCGAGCCCGGTGCCGCCGAACTTCCGCGCCGTCGAAGCCTCGGCCTGCGAGAACGCCTCGAACACCCGCTGCTGCTGCTCGGGTGTCATGCCGATCCCCGTGTCCCGGACGCGGAAGACCAGGCTCTCGTCCCCACCATTGCGTTCTCGCGCGACTTCGAGGTTGATCCGGCCCGCGGACGTGAACTTGCTGGCGTTGGACAGCAGGTTCAGCAGCATCTGGCGAACCTTCGTCAAATCGCCCCGCATCTCCCCCACATCGGGCGGGCAGTGGACCTCGAGATGATTCGAATTCTTGTCGATCAAGGGCCGTACCGTCGTCGCCACCTCATCGACCATCACCTGGACTTCGAACTCCTCGAGGAACAGCTCCATCTTGCCGGCCTCGATCTTCGAAAGGTCGAGCACGTCGTTGATCAGCGCCAGAAGATGGCGGCCGGCGGTGCGGATCTTCCCCAGGTCGGGCACCAGCTCGGTCTGGCCCAGGTCCTCGACCTCCTCCTGTAGCATCTCGCTGTAGCCGATGATCGCGTTGAGCGGGGTCCTCAGCTCGTGACTCATGTTGGCGAGGAACTGGCTCTTGGCGCTGTTCGCGGCCTCGGCTTCGCGGCGCGCCTCGAGCAGCTCGGTGATGTCGTGGTACAGCCCCATCAGCCCGAGCTGCTCGCCGTCGACGACTACGGGCACGCCCAGGATCTCGACGTCCACGAACGCGCCGTCCTTGCGGCGGCGGCGTCCGATGACGTGGACCGCGTGGTCGAGCGCCTCCCGCGTGTACGCCTCGGCTTCCGAGCGCGTGTCGGCGGTCGAGATGAGGTCGTCGAGCTGCCGTCCGACCACCTCCTCGGAGGAGTAGCCGAACAGCCGCTCGAAGGCCGGGTTGCAGGATACGATCTCGTGACCCAGGCCCAGCGAGACGATCGCCACCGGGTTGTTCTGCACCAGCGACTCAAAGTACTGCCGCTGGCGCTGCGCGGCCGTGTAGAGCCGCGCGTTTTCGATCGCGATCGCCGCCTGCGGCGCGAACATGTTGAGCAGTCGCAGATCCTCCTCGATGAACACGCGCTTCGGATCCGAGTGAACGGTCGCGATGACCCCCACCAGCCGTCGGCCGATGAGGAGCGGCGCCGCCATCACGGAGTGGACGGTGACGTCGGAGTATTTCTCGGAGCGGCCCATCCATTCGTGGTACGAAGGGATGATCAGCGGCTCGAGCGTCCGCGCCACCGCTCCCATCGCGCCCTCGTCGAGCTTGAGCCGCGTGCCGGTCGAGTCCTTACCGACGCTACGGCTGGCGACGACCACGAGCTCCTCCATCTCCTCGTCGTAGATCGCGACCTCGCCGCCCGTCACGCCGAGCTGGGTGACCGCGCGATCGATCACGGCCTGGAGAACCCGTGACAGCTCGAGCTCGGACGAGAGGTCCGCCAGCGTGTCGAGCAGCGCCTTGTGCTCGTCGGCGCGGCGACGCTCGGCTTCCAGCAGCCGCACGCGTGCGATCGCGATCGCGGACTGGTCGGCGGCGGCGCTCAGGATCTCGAAATCCTGGTCGTTGAAGGCGTCGCGATCGTCGCTCTCGACGACCAGCACGCCGATCGTCTCGCCGTCGATCCGCAGCGGGATGTCGACCTCGGAGCCGCGCACGCGGCTGGCGACATACCGCGACTCGCGGGTCACGTCGGGCGTGTAATGGAGCGTCCCGTCCTCGACCGCGCGCTCGCTGATCCCCTCGCCCTTGTGGACGCGCCAGTTTTCCGGCACGTCCGGCCAACCCGCGCTCGCCCGCAGGACGCGGTCGCCGGTCGCGGCCTCGAGGATGAACGCGCCCAGGAAGCTGTAGCCGAGCGCCTCGTCGTGGAGCCCGTCGACCATCGCGTGGTAGATGTCGTCCTCGGTGTGCGCAGACACGATGCCAGTCGTCAGGCGCAGGAGCGCCGCCTGGCGGTGGGCCTGCGCCGAGCGCCGCGAGGTGGAGCGCGGGGTCAAGCGGCCGTTCCTCCCGAGACGGGCCGCGCGTGGAGCGCGACGAAGTCGCGGACCTCGCGCAGGAACCGATCGCGCGAGCCCTTCTGCACGATCCGCTCCACGCCTCCGTTCAGCCGCAGGTGGTCCTCCTCGGTCAGCTCCTTGGCCGTGATGACGACGACCGGGACGCCCGAGGGATCCGCCCCGCCGCGCAGGGTCTCGAGGAACTCGAACCCGTCCATCTCGGGCATCATGAGGTCGAGCAGGACGAGCGCGGGCTCGGTCTCCGCGAGCCGCTCCAGCGCCACCCGGCCGTTCTCCGCCTCGTCGACCTCCCACCCCTCGGCCTCGAGCGCGCGCCGGATGAGCGCCCGCGCGGCCTCGTCGTCTTCGACGACGAGCACCCGCCGCGGTGCGTCGGCACGCGAGTAACGGGCGAGAATAGCGGCCAGCCGCTCGCGGTCGATCGGCTTGGTCAGGTACTCGGAGGCGCCGAGCGCGATGCCCAGGTTCCGCTCGTCGGTGATCGTCGCCATGATGACCGGGATGTCGGCCAGCGCGGGGTCGCTTTTGAGCTCCTTGAGCACCGCCCACCCGTCCATCTGCGGCATCAGGACGTCGAGCGTGATCACGTCCGGCCGGCACGCGCGGGCTGCCTCGAGGCCGGCGCGGCCATCCGCGGCCTCCACGACCTGGTATCCGGCACGGCGGAGATGTCGCGCCATGAGCTCCCGGGCCGTGGGCTCGTCGTCGACGACCAGCACGGTTCCGGCGACCGAGCCCGATGGGGCCTCGTCTGCGTCCGCCACGTAGCCGGGCGCGGCCTCCGGCACGCGCGTCGGCGTCACGGCCGGCAGGCGGACCGTGAACGTCGAGCCCGCGCCCTCCTCGCTCACGACCTGGATGTCGCCGCCCATCATGCGACAAAATTGTCTGCTGATGGCGAGCCCCAGACCCGTTCCGCCGAAACGCGCAGAGGTCGACGCCGAGGCCTGGGTGAACGCCTGGAACAGCCGCTCGAGCTGGTCGGGGGTCATCCCGATCCCGTCGTCGGACACCAGGAAGCGCAGCCATTCCCCGCCTTCACCCGCCTCGCGCGCCACCGTGAGCCGCACCGTACCACCCTGGGTGAACTTGCACGCGTTGGAGAGGAGGTTCAGCAGGACCTGGCGGATGCGGGTCACGTCCGAGCGCATCGTCCCCAGGTCGCCGAGGCCGACCACCTCGAGCCGCGCCCCGCTCTTCTCCGCGAGGGGCTTCACGGTCGAGACGACGTCCTCGATCACGGGTGCCAGTGCGAACTCTTCGACGTACAGATCCATCTTCCCGGCCTCGATCTTCGAGAGGTCCAGGATGTCGTTGATCAGGGACAGCAGGTGCCGGCCGGCCGAGTGGATCTTTCCGAGATCGGCGAGCATCGCTTCGTTCCCCGTGTCCTCGGCTTCCTCGACCAGCATCTCGCTGTACCCGATGATCGCGTTGAGCGGGGTCCTGAGCTCGTGGCTCATGTTGGCCAGGAACTGGCTCTTGGATCGACTGGCCCCTTCCGCCTCGCGACGCGCCTGGAGCAGCTCGCTGATGTCATGGTACAGCGCCAGCATCCCGACCATCTCCTCGCCCACCATGACGGGGATCGAAGAGATCTCGACATCGAGGAGCGAGCCGTCCTTCCGGCGGCGCTGCCCGATCCCCACCGCCTTCTTTCCGGCCATCGTCTGCTCGGTGTAGGCCTGGCCCTCGGCGCGCGTTCCCTCGGTCTGCACGAGCTCGTCGAGGTTGATCCCGATCACTTCGTCCGCGGTGTAGCCGAACATCTTCTCGAACGCGGGGTTGCAGGAGGTGATGCGGTACTCCGTGTCGAGGTTTACGATTGCCACCGGATTATTGACGACGAGGTCTTCGAAGTAGCGCTGACCCGCCGCGAACAGCTGCGCGTTTTCGATCGCGATCGCGGCCTGAGGCGCGAACAGCTCGAGCAGCCGCAGGTCCTCGGGCCCGAACTCGCGCTCGGGGTCGGAGTGGACCGCCGCGATCACGCCGACGAGGCGGCTGCCGATCAACAGCGGCGCCGCGAGCACGGTCTGGATCGAGCTCTGGGCGTACTTCGAGGAGCGCCGCTCCCATTCCTGATAGCGGGGGATGATGAGCGGCTCGTGGGTCTCCGCGACGCGACCCATCGCGCCTTCGCCGATCGACATCCGCGCGCCCACCGATTCCGAGTCCATGTTGTGGCTGGCGACGATGACGAGGTCGCGCTTCGATTCGTCGTAGGTCGACAGCTCGCCGCCTGCCACGTCCAACAGCTTGACCGCCCGCTCTAGGACCCCGTGGAGCACTTTCGACAGCTCGAGCTCCCCCGAGAGGTCCCGCATCGTCTCGAGAATCGCCTGCTGCTCCTCCGCGCGGCGCTTCTCGGCTTCGAACAGCCGCGCGTTCTCGATCGCGATCGCGGCTTGGGGCGCGAACATCCTCAACTTCCGCAGATCCGCCTCGCCGAACTGCCGCTGGGGGTCGGAGTGGACGCTGGCGATCACACCCACGAGCCGCGACCCGATGAGGAGCGGCGTGGCCATCACCGCCTGCACCTCGCTCTGCGAGTACTTGCCGGACCGCCCCTCCCACTCCTGGTAGCGGGGGATGATCAAGGGCTCCAGCGTCTCGGCCACGTGACCCATCGCGCCCTCGCCGACGGCCATGCGGGTCCCGACCTCGTCGGAGGCCATGTTGTGGCTTGCGACTACGACCAGCTCGCGCCGGTCCTCCTCGTAGATCGCGAGCTCCCCCCCCATCACGTCGAGGAGCGTGATCGCCCGCTTGAGGACCGAGTCCAGGAGCTTTGACAGCTCGAACTCGGCGGAGAGGTCCGCGAGCGTGTCGATCAGCGCCTGCTGCTCGGAAGCACGCTCGTGCTCGGCGCTGTAGAGCCGCGCGTTCTCGATCGCAATCGCGGCCTGCGCCGCGAACAGGTTGAGGAGCCTCAGGTCGGCTTCGCCGAACTCGCGGGTGGGATCGGAGTGGACGCTGGCGATCGCGCCCACCAGCCGCGGTCCGATCATGAGCGGCGCCACCATGACCGCCTGCACCGTGTCGTCGATGTACTGCGGCGAGCGCCCCTCCCAGGCCTGGTAGTTGGGGATGATCAGCGACTCGTGGGTTACGCCGGCGTGCCCCATCGCCCCTTCGCCGAGTCTCATCCGGGTTCCCACCGCGTCGGTGCTCATGTTGTGGCTCGCCAGCACGACCAGCTCCTCGGCGTCCTCGTCGTACACGGCCAGCTCGCCGCCCGTGACACCGAGCAGCGACACTGCACGTTCGAGGACGACCTGCAGCAGCCGCTCCAGCTCGAGCTCGCCGGAGAGATCCTGCAACGTGTCCAGAAGCGCCCGCTGCTCGTTCGTGCGTGTCCGTTCGGCCTCGATGAGCCGCGCGCGGGCGATCGCGATCGAGGCCTGGCTCGCGGCCGCGGCGGCGATCTCCATGTCGCCCTTCTCGAACGCGCGGGTGCGGTCGCGCTGGACGACCAGCTCCCCGATCGCGCTCTGCCCGACCTTGAGCGGCAGCTTGAGCTCGGACACGGGCGCGCTGCCGCGAGCGCCGAACGGTCCCGCACTGGCCTTGAGCTGAGGGTCGAAGGACGACGAGCCCGCGAGGTAAAGGCCGGCGGCGTCGAAGCCGAACGCGTCGTTGCGGAGCCCCTCGACCACGCTACGGCACACTTCCTCCTCCCCGCGGGCCTCGGCGATCCGCGTGCTGAGGTCGAGGAGCGCCGATCGCAGGCGCGCGAGCGCGGTGCTGCCCGTGGGATCGACCGGATGTCGGGCGCTCATCCGGATGCCTCCGCGGCCCTCTCTTCGGGCGCGGTACGGGGCAGCCGGACGGTGAACGCGGTCCCCGCGCCCGGGGTACTCTCGACGTCGACGTCGCCGCCCATCATGCGACAGAAGCGGCGCGAGATCGCCAGCCCGAGCCCGGTGCCCCCGTACTTCGCGGCGGTGGATGCCTCGGCCTGGGAGAACGCCTCGAACAGCCGCCCCATCTGCTCCGCGGTCATCCCGATCCCGGAGTCGCGGACCATGATCTCGATCCATTCGCTTCCGTCGGTGGGCCGGGCCTCCAGACGGATCGACCCGCCCTTGGTGAACTTGCAGGCGTTAGACAGGAGGTTGAGCAGGACCTGCCGGACGCGCGTGGGATCGGACATCATGGTCCCGTCGACCGCGCATTCGGACTCCAGTCGGTTTCCGTTCCGCTCGGCCAGCGGAAGCGCGGTCGTGACCACATCCTCGACCAGCCGGCTCAACTCGAAGGTCTCGAGGTTGAGACCCATCTTCCCCGCCTCGATCTTCGAGAGGTCGAGGATGTCGTTAATGAGCCGAAGTAGATGGTGTCCGGCGGAACCGATCTTCCCGAGGTCGGCGACGAAATCCGCGAGATCCCGGTCCTCCGCCTCCTCGCGCAGCATCTCACTGTAGCCGATGATCGCGTTCAGCGGGGTGCGGAGCTCGTGGCTCATGTTGGCCAGGAACTGGCTCTTCGCGCTGTTGGCCGCCTCCGCCTCGCGACGCGCGTCGAGCAACTCGCTGATGTCGTGGTAGAGCGCCATGAGCCCCACCCGCTTCCCGTCGACCACGACAGGGACGCCAAGCACCTCGACGTCGACCAGCGAACCGTCCTTGCGGCACCGCTTGCTGATCGCCTTGACCCGCCGATTCCCGAGCGCCTGCTCGGTGTACGAGACCGCTTCCTTGCGCGTCTCGTCGGTGGTGATGAGGTCGTCGAGGTTCTTCCCGACAACCTCCTCCTGGGTGTAGTCGAACAGCTTCTCGAACGCCGGGTTGCAGGACACGACGTCGTGGTCGACGTCGAGCGTGACGATGGCCACCGGGCTGTTGTCGACGAGGTCCTGGAAGTACTGCTGCTGCTGGCGCGAGGTCGTGTAGAGCCGCGCGTTCTCTACGGCGATCGCGGCCTGCGCCGCGAACATCTGGATCAGCCGCAGGTCGTCGTCTCCGAAGCGGCGCGTGGGGTCGCGGTCCATGACCGCGATCGCTCCCACCAGCCTGCCGCCGATCAGGAGCGGGGCCACCATGACGCCGTGGAAGTCGACCTTCGCGTACTGCTCGGACCTGCCAGCCCACTCGTGATAAGAGGGAATGACCAACGGCTCGAGCGTCTGCGCAACGTGGCCCATCGCCCCTTCGCCGATTGCCATCCGCGTGCCGGTCGTCTCACGCTTTCCCATCGTGATGTGGCTGGCGACGACGACCAGCTCCTCGGCCTCCGGCTCGTAGATCGCCAGCTCGCCGTGACTCACGCGGAGTAGCGCCACCGCGCGCTCGAGGACCGCTTGGAGGAGCGACCCGAGCTCGAGCTGTGCGGAGAGGTCCGATATCGTGTCGAGGAGGGCCTTCTGCTCGCTCGCCTGCCGGCGTTCGGTGGCCATCAAGCGAGCGCGGCCGAGCGCGATCGCCGCCTGGTTCGCGGCCGAGGTCAGGATCTCGAAGTCCCCGGCCTCGAAGGCCTCCGGCCGGTCACTCTCGACGACCAGGACCCCGACCAGCTCCTGGCCGACCTTCATCGGCACATCGATCTCGGAGCCGGTGTTCCGGGTGGGGAGATAGCGGGTGTCCTGGGTCACCTGGGGGGTGTAGTGGAGACGGCCGTCGAGAAGCGGGCGCTCGCTGAGTCCGGTCCCGGGCTTGATCCGGAGCTCGGGCGGCGCCTCCGCCCAGCCGGCGCTCGCGACCAGGACGCGTTCACCCGTCTCGCCGTCGACCAGGAGCAACGCGAGGAAATCGTACCCGAGGGCCCGGTCGAAAAGTCCCGCTACGACGGCCCTGCAGATCTCGTCCTCGGTCTCCGCGGCCGCGATCGCCGTGCCGAGCCGCAGGAGGGCGGCCTGCCGCAGGGCGAGGTCGCTCTGATGCGGAATCGAGCCGGAGATCGGCGCGGGAGACAGGGTGGGATACGCTCCGAGTGTGGTGTCCGCGAGGTGCGCAGGGTAAGATAGCGACTGTCCTCTTGGTCGAACCACTCCCTACAGGTCGGACGAGGCCCCGTGCCCCACGAGCGCGACGAGTCGCTGAGGATCCGACTGACCGCCCTGCGCCTCGAGCTGCGCGAGCAGATCGGGGTCGTGGTGGAGAGCGCCGAGCTCCTCCTCGACGATTCTACGCGAGACCCGTCCCCCGATTTCGAAGCGGACATGACCCGGATCCTGGTCGCCGCCAGGCGTCTCCTCGGCATGGTCGACGAGGCGTTCGGTCCCGACGCCCTCGAAGCCGGCCCGATCGACACAGAAACGCTGGGCTCGCACCTCCGGCACGAGCTCCGCACACCGCTCAACCACGTGATCGGATATGCCGAGATGCTGCTCGAGGACGCCGAGGAGGGAGGCCGCGACGCGCTCGCCGGGGACCTCAGGAGGATCCAGTCCGCGGGCCGCCAGCTGACGGGAATGCTCGAGGCCGCACTCGCGCTCGTCACGGGAACGGCGGACACGACGGGCGAAGCCAACGGCGCGGCGGCGCAGCCCGAGCTCGATACGCTCGAGGAGCTGGTGACGCCCGACGCGCGAGAGATCGCCCCGCTGGACGGCCGCATTCTGGTCGTCGACGACGACGAGGCCAACCGCGACGTGCTCGCGCGCCGCGTCCGCAGCCAGGGCGCCGAGGTCGAGGCCGCTGCCTCGGGGAAGGAAGCGCTCGAGATCCTGCGGTCGGGGACGTTCGACGCCGTCCTCCTCGACGTCATGATGCCGGACATGAACGGCTATCAGGTCCTGGGCGAGATGAAGGCCGACACGTCGCTGCGGGACATCCCGGTGGTCATGATCTCGGCCCTGAACGAGGTCGAGAGCACGGTTCGCTGCATCCAGCTGGGAGCCGAGGATTACCTGACCAAGCCGTTCGACCCGACACTTCTGCGCGCGCGCCTGGGCGCCTGCATTGAGAAAAAACGGTTGCGGGACCGCGAGATCATCCATCTAAGGACGATCGACCAGGAGCGCCGTCGCGCCGACGAGCTTCTGCGGGCGATCTTCCCCCCCGAGATCGCGCGCGAGCTGAAGGCGACCCAGGCGGTGCGCCCGCGGCGCTACGAGGACGTCGCGGTCCTGTTCAGCGACACGGTGGGGTTCACCCGCTTCTCCGACACCCGCGAGCCGGAGGAGATTATCGCCCAGCTCCAGCAACTGGTCGAACGCCAGGAGGAGCTGGCCGAGCTCCACGGGATCGAGAAGATCAAGACGATCGGCGACGCGTTCATGGGAGCGGCGGGGCTCTTGCGACCGACGTCCGACCCCGTTCTCTCGTGTGTCCGGTGCGGCCTCGAGATGATCGAGGCCGCGCGCCAGCTCGACCCTCCGTGGGAGCTCCGGATCGGCGTGCACCTGGGGCCGCTCGTCGGCGGCGTACTCGGACGCCGACAGTATCTGTTCGACCTGGTGGGCGACACGGTCAACACCGCGAGCCGGGTGGAGAGCTCCGGGGTCCCCGGCGCGGTATGCCTGAGCGGCGCCGCGTGGCAGCAGATCGACCACCTGTCGGTCGGTCGTTCGATGGGGCGCGTCGACGTCAAGGGGAAAGGGGAGATCGAGATCGTAAGGTTCGAGCGCTTCCGGTGACGTCGCGGATCGCCGGAAGGCTTCACCACCCAAGGAAAGAAAGGAGTCCAGCATGCCGAAGTGGTTGTTGTATGGCTTGGCTGCCGTAGCCGATTTCGGATTCGCAGCGCTGTTCTTTTCCAATGGCCGGGTAGTGCTCCCGGCGATCCTCACGATCGCCGGCCTGTGCTTCGTCGCCGCCACCGTGGGTGCCGCGATGAAGAAAGGAGCTCAAGGCTGAAGGGTGGATCAGAGAACAATCACTACTCTGCTGTGATCACTTCGCGTCGAACCAGGTGTCGCCGGTCCCGACGCCCACCTCGACCGGCACGTCGAGCTCGATCGCGCCCTCCATCTCGGCGCGCACCGCGCGTCCTAGCGCATCGGCCGCCGACCGTTCGACCTCGAACACGAGCTCGTCGTGGACGGTCAGGAGCATGCGGGCGGGCAGCCCCTCGCGCGCGATCCGGTCGCGCACGCGGATCATCGCGATCTTGAGCAGGTCGGCCGCGGTACCCTGGATCGGGCTGTTGATCGCCGCGCGCTCGGCGAACGAGCGGACGTTGAAGTTTCGGCTCCGGATCTCGGGCAGGTAGCGGCGGCGGCCGAGCAGCGTGGACACGTACCCGTCCTGCTTGACCCGCTCGATTACGTCCTCCTGGTATCGCTTGACGTCCGCGAAGCGCCGGAAATAGCCCTCGATGAACGCCTTCGCCTCCTCGCGAGTGATCCCCAGCCGGCGCGCGAGACCGAACACACCCATCCCGTAGACGACGCCGAAGTTCACCTCCTTGGCCCGCGTCCGCAGCATGTCGTTCACCTTCTCGGGCTCCACGCCGAAGACGAGCGCGGCCGTCTGGCGGTGGATGTCCTGCCCGGTGCGAAAGGCGAGCACGAGGTTCGCGTCCCCCGACAGGTGGGCCAGGATCCGCAGCTCGATCTGCGAGTAGTCGGCGACCAGCAGCGTCCATCCTTCCTCGCTGGGGATGAACCCCTTGCGGATCTCGCGGCCGAGCGGCGTGCGGGCGGGGATGTTCTGCAGGTTGGGCTCCGACGACGAAAGCCGCCCGCTCGCCGCCACGGTCTGGTTGAAGTTCGTGTGGAGCTTGCCCGTCCGCGGGTTGACCGCCGCCGGCAGCGCGTCGACATAGGTGGACTTTAGCTTGGCCAGCTCGCGCCACTCCAGGAAGCGCCGCGGCAACTCGTGGTCGACCGCGAGGACCTCCAGCACCTCGGCGTCGGTCGAGTAGCCGGTCTTGGTGCGCTTGACAACCGGGAGCTTCAGCCGCTCGAACAGGATCTCGGCGAGCTTCTGCGGGGAGTTCAAGTTGAACTTCTCGCCGACGATCGCGTGGCAGTCTCGCTCAATCAGGGCGAGCTCTCGCTCGAGCTTCTCCGCCATCGCGGCGAAGAATCCCGAGTCCAGCTTCACCCCCCAGCGCTCCATCTCGGCGAGGACGGGGATAAGCGGCAACTCGACAGTGCGGAAGAGCTCGAGGAGCTCCCGAGCCTCGAGCTGCGGGAGGAACAGGTCGGCGAGCCGGAGAGACACGTCGGCGTCCTCGCACGCGTAGCGCGCGGCCGACTCGACATCCACTTCCGGGAACGGGAGCTGGTTCTCGCCGTCCGGCCGCGTCACCTCGTCGTAGCTGATCATCCTGTGGCCCAGGTGCTCGAGTGCCAGGAGGTCGATCCCGTAGGCGCGGCGCCCGGGATCGAGGATGTAGGCGGCAAGCATCGCGTCGGCCTCGACGCCGGCCAGCCCGATGCCGGCTCGCTGGAGAACCAGCGTGTCGAACTTCAGGTTCTGGCCGACCTTCCGTACCGCGAGGTCCTCCAGTAGCGGCACCAGGACCTCGAGCGCGCGAGCGGCGGGCAGGTTGCGCTCGCCGGCGTGCCCGATCGGCACGTACCACGCCCTCCCCGGCGCGGTGGCGAATGAGAACCCCACGATCTCCGCGTCGATCGAATCGAGCGAGTCGGTCTCGACGTTCACGGCTGTGCGGCCAGTCGCGCGGATCTCCGCCACCATCGCCTGGAGAGCGGGCATCGAATCGATGACTGCGTATTCGGCCTCCGCCGTGACCTCGGCCCCCCCGCCGAAGCGCTCGATGAGCCGGGTGAACTCGAGCGCGGTGAAGAGCGTCGTGACGAGGTCGGCGGCTGGCGAACGCACCGCGAGTGCCTCGAGGTCGAGGTCGACATCGAGATCGGTCCGGATCGTGACCAGGTCCTTGGACAGGAGCGCCGCGTCGCGGCCCTCCGCGAGCCGCTCCCGCATCTTCGGCGTCCCGACCTCGTCGAGATGGGCGTACACGTCCTCCATCGTCCCCCAGTCCTCGACCAGCTTCTGCGCGGTCTTGGGGCCGATCCCGGCGACCCCGGGAACGTTGTCGGAGGTGTCCCCCATGAATCCCAGCACGTCGGTCACCCGGCTCGGGGGAACCCCGAACTTCTCGTGTGCGTTCGAGAGATCCACGACCTCCTCGTCGACGCCGCCGGGCCCGCCCCGACCCGGGTTGAGGAGCCGGACGTGCTCGTCGACGAGCTGATAGAAGTCCTTGTCTCCCGAGACGATCGTGACCTCGAGCCCCGCGTCGGCGGCCTTCCGCGCCAGCGCGCCGATCACGTCGTCCGCCTCCTGACCGGGGATCTCGATCACCGGCACCCGAAAAGCACGGAACAGCTCGTGGACGCGCGGCAGCTGGGCCGACAGGTCGTCGGGCATCTTCTCGCGGGTCGCCTTGTAGTCGGGGAACCGTTCGTGTCGGAACGTGGGCTCCCGGGAGTCCATGACGACTCCCACGTGGTCGGGCTTGCGGTCGTCCAGGAGCTTGACCAGGAAGTTGGCCATCCCGAACGGGGCGCTCGTCTCCTCGCCGGAGGAGGTCCGCAAGGGGTTCCGGATGAGCGCGAAGTACGCACGGTAGATCAGCGCGTATCCATCGATCAGGTACAGGCTAGGGCGGGGCATCGGGTTCAAGGTACCGGCCCGGCGGGGATCGAGACTACCTTGAAACCCGCTCTTCCCGGGACGCGTAGGCAGTCGGAGAGTCCCGGGTCCGTCCACACCCTTTTCCCAGAGGTTCGCGATCATGCGTTCACGATTGGCACCGATCCTCGCCCTGTTTCTCGCGCTCGGGCTGGCGAACACAGCCATCGCCCAGGACGCGCCCATCCCCGCGGGTTTCACGGCCTACACGATCGGCGGGCCGGGCATCGGGAATGCCCCACCGTGGCCCCTCCGGATCGAAGGCGACCATCTCGTCATGCCCGACGACCCGAAGGAGAGGATCGTGGAGAGCCGGATTGAGGGGAACCGCCTCACGATGACGCTCGTGCAGCCGGGAGGACCGAGCCGGTTCATCGCCGTCCGCGACGGGGATGCGTTCGTCGGATACTTTTTTGTCGAGGAGGGGGACAATCGCGGGTTCAACCAGCTCTCGCTGGTGCCGGCCGGCGGTCACACGACACTCGAGTTCAGCCCCGAGCTCCTCGCCTCAGCGCCTGGGATCTCCCTCGTCCAGATCGTCCCGGATGGGGTCACGCTGGCCTCGGGCGAGAAGCGGACGTTCGTGGCCCGCGCCTTCGACGAGTCGGGAGCCGAGATCGCCGAGCCGGACGTGGACTGGTATTCCTCAGGCGGAACGATCACGACCGAGGGCGAGTTCGTGGATTACAACGCGGGCGAGCGCCAGGTCGTCGCGCTGGTGAACGGAGTGGCAATCGCGGTGACGTCCGTGACGGTCAACGAGCCGGGCATCCGGGAGATCGTCCTGTATACCGCCGTGCCGGGCCGGCTGGCCGCAGGGAGCCACGTCCCGCTCGAATACGACGCGCTCAACTCGATCCACCGCTGGAACCTTGACCCCGAGATCTCGATCACCTCGAGCGCGCCGTCGGTGGTCAGCGTCGAGGGCGACGTCCTTGTCGCCCTCTCTCCGGGTCGGGCCACCGTGACGTTATCCGCCGACGAAGCGAGCCGCGCGTTCGACATCGAGGTCGTGGTCGCCCGAGGCGATCTCCAGATCACGGGCGCGCCCGCCTCGTCGGTCCGGACCGGCCAGGTGGTCCCGCTCGGCACTTCCGTCCCCGACGCCCGGCCGTTGTGGTCGGTCGCGGGCTCAGGCGCCCAGATCGATCCCGACGGCGCGTTCGTCGCCGAGAAACCCGGCAGCTACCGGGTCCTCGCCGCCCTCGGGAACGAGGTCCAGGGGGTCACGATCGAGGTCGAGCCGCGAGGCCTGGAGGGCCGGGTCAACATCCTCGGGCATGGCGCGAACCCCTCGATGTTCACGGCCGACATCTGGCCCCAGAACGGGTACGTCTACCTCGGCACCCACCAGGCGAACCAGGTCCGCACCTACGACGTCTCCGACCCCGCGAACCCGATCCTGACCGATTCGATCGCGGTCGACGCGCGGGTGATCAACAGCGTAAAGGTCTCCGAGGACGGTCGCTGGCTCGCCGCGACCCGCGAAGGAGCGGCCGACCGGAAGAACGGCATCGTGTTCTTCTCGCTCGCCGACCCCGCTCATCCGAAGCTCGTCAGCGAGTACACCGAGACCGTGACCTCCGGCGTCCACAACGTCTTCTGGGTCGGCGATCTTCTGTATGCCACCAATGACGGCACCGGTGACATGCACATCATCGACTTCAGCGACCCCGCGAACCCGAAGGAGATCGGCCGCTGGGGCATCCCGGTCGTCGGCAAGTCGCTGCACGACATCTGGGCCCAGGACGGCATCCTGTGGATGTCGTACATGATGGACGGGCTCGTGATCCTCGACATCGGCGGTGGCGGCAAGGGCGGCACGCCCGAGAAGCCTGTCCTCGTGAGCCGCATCTTCTATCCCGAAGGGCCGACCCACAACGCGCTGCGGAACCGGGACTACGTTTTCATCGGCGACGAGGACTTCAGCCTGAACACGACGAAGCCCGGCATCGCCGGGCTGGGCGCGACCGACCCGCGGGGCGCGGTCCACGTCATCGACGTCAGCGACCTCGAGCATCCGCGCTACGTCGCGCGGTTCGAGGTGCCCGAGGCGGGCGCGCACAACTTCTGGATCCAGGACGACGTCATGTACGTCGGCTATTACCAGGGCGGGATCCGCGTGGTCGACATCAGCGGCGATCTGCGCGGCGACCTCTACCGGCAGGGACGCGAGATCACGCACTTCCTCCCGCAGGCCGGCCCCGAGGAAGCCAAGCTTCCCTACTCGCCGATGACGTGGGGTGTCTACCCGATGTTCCAGAACGGGTGGCAGCCGACCGGGAAGGTCCTGTTCGCGACCGACTATAATTCGGGTCTGTGGTCGTTCACGGTCGAGCGGCCCGAGGAGGAGAGGCCGATCTCGTAAGGCTGTAACAGAACGCGGAAAGCTCCAGGAGTCGCGGGGCGGGTAGCACGAGCTGCTCGCCCCGCTGCGCGCGCTTTTTCCCCCATACCGGGGACCAGCCAGCCTTCGCGGACCCTCTTCTAAGGGCTCTCCGGATCAGCGGCGAGCGTGTAGTCGAACTCGTAGGAGTGGTTTCCGTCCTCGATCTCGATCGTCATCGTCCCGGCAAGCCCTGCCAGCTGATCGGTGCCCGAATCTGGAACCACGGTGACGCTCAGGTGCGGTGCGCCGCGCGTCATCGTGCCGCTGTGCTGGAGCAGGAATGTGCCACTGCGGCCATGCAGCCTTCCGCTGACTTCCTCGATCGCCACGTAACCGGCCGATCCATCAACTCCTGTTCCAGCAGCCAGCATCTGGCCCTTGCTGACGGCTTCGAGATCTCCATGGAACCGCTTCTCG
>DASQEN010000059.1:0-4933 GCA_035633635.1 Gemmatimonadota bacterium
CCGTCCGTCGCACGATTCCGGCTTCACGATCGATCGAAGACCGTCCAGAATCTCATCGGGGTGGACAACGTCTTCGTCCGGGAGCGGATGGAGATCGCTGACGAATTCGAGTCGAGGCTGATGAAAGAAGAGCGCACGATCGCTGGGCGCGCGAGGGCCGAGGACTCGATTTCGGCGGCATGGAGGATGTTCCGGGAAGGAGTACCTCGTGTGGACTGCTTCGCATCGCTGGCTCGCCTCGCTCTGTCCAAGCGGGAAGCGCTACGGAGCCGCTACTTCTGGGGAAGCGCACTCCGTTTCCTGATCGCGAGTCGATCTGGTCGACCGTGAGGACCGAGGGAACGCGGCTCCTGTTTCTGTGGCCTTCCGCCCACTGGTCCGGTGGTGTGGCGGTCTGGCTCGACTATTTACTCCAGGGTTTGGAGTGTCGAGAGTGGAAACCGGTCCTGGGACTCCTGGAAGGCGCACGCTACAACCGACCCCAGAAGTATCTGGAGGAGCACCCTTCTAACTCCTGGATTCCTGTGCCATGCCTCACGGGTACCCCGGAAGGAAGGTGCCGCGCGGTGGTGCGGGCCATCCGAGTGACCCGGCCCGACCTGGTGGTGGGGGTGAACGCACCGGATGCCTACGGCGGGGTGGCGCGGCTACGTCGGAGGGGTTCGCCGGTTCGCGTAGCCATGGCGATCCATGGGATCGAGCCCGGCCTCTATGGGGACGCAAGACGCTTTCGAGGAGTCCTGGACGGCGTAATCGCGAGCAATCGACTCGCCTGCCGGCTCGCCGAGGATATAGGTGGTATTGACTCCGCACGCGTTCACTACGCTCCATACGGGCTGGAAGCGCCCGCCGACCTGCCCCCGGCACGGACTCCCGGCGCGGTCCTTCGGATTGGCTTCGTCAGCCGCATCGTCGAGGCGCAGAAGCGTGTCGATGATCTGGCGAAGATCTCCCGGGCCTTGGATCGCGCGTCGGTCTCGCACCAGCTCGTGATTGCCGGTAGCGGCCCGTACGAAGCGCGATTGCGGGAATCCCTGAACGGGGATCAGGCAGTCTTCCTGGGATCGGTGGCTGCGTCCGACCTTCCGGAGAGCGTCTATCGGAGGATTGACGCGCTGTTGATTACGTCGGACTGGGAGACCGGCCCGCTGGTGGCATGGGAAGCGATGGCGGAGGGAGTCCCGGTGGTGTCGTCTCGTTATGTGGGTTCCGGTCTCGAGTCTTCGTTGCGAAACGAGGAGAATGCCCTGCTCTTCGAGGTGGGCGACGCGGAAGCGGCTGCGGGGCATCTCGCCCGTCTCCGCACCGAGCCGGGTCTTCGCGATCGCATCCGGAGGGGCGGCCTCCAACTGGTGCGGGAAAGATACTCCCGAAGACTCTCCGTGGAAACCTGGGAACGCTCCTTCGAGGCCGTCATGGAGGCACCGCCCCTTCCTGATGTGCCCGAACCCCCCGTGCCTCGGGCCACCGGCAGACTCGAGCGGGTCATGGGCGCAGGGGTGGCGGAGTCGGTTCGTGAAGCACTTCGTCGAACGGGGCCGGACTCCAGCACGGCGGGCGAATGGCCTCACGCCTACGGGTCGCTGATGAACGAGACGGAGTTCATGCGCCAGGCGACGAGGATCGATCGTGACGGCCGGGTGGTGTAGCTCGGCGCTCTCGTCGCTCAAGCTGGCTCTCGGTAAGTCGCGCGCGGCCTGGCGGCGATATCCGGCTCTGCGGAAGAAGGTCCGGGACTTGCCTTCCGGGCCGCCGATCCTCGTGACCGGGATGTATCGTTCCGGCACGACTTGGGTGGGGGCGATGCTCGCGACCCCGGGCGTGTGGCACGTGCACGAGCCGTTCAATCCCCAACAGGGGTTGTGGGATCGCGAGTTCGACTATGCCCGGCCCGAGGAGGCGAGACCCGACATCGACCGTCTGGTGTCGGCTATCCTGCGGGGGCGCCGTCGGCGCACGCTTCGGATGCCGCATTCGCATCGCTGGTACCTGCCGATCCGTCTTCTGCCCCAGCGGCCCAAACGGGTCCTGATCAAGGATCCCTCGGCGGCCCTCCTCGCCGAATACCTCACCCGGCGCCACGGGATGCGGACCCTGATCCTGTTCCGTCACCCTGCGGCGGTGGCGCAGAGCTTCGTTCGACTGGACTGGCCGACGGGTCGAATGGTCAGAGACCTGCTCGAATCGGAAACGCTCGTGGCGGAGTGGCTCGAGCCGATGCTGGACATGATGAGAGAGGCCCTCGGAAGAAGCGACCTGTTCTCGGGAACGGTCCTCTATGCCTGCGTCGCCCGGGTCCTCGATGGCTTCGTGCGGCGCAATTCGGCGGGGATGACGCCACTGCTCTTCGAGGACCTCTGCGCAGACCCGATCGGGGGCTTCCGGGAGCTGTACAGGGAGCTCGACCTTCCTTACGACGCCACAGTTGTCGAGCGACACGGGTCGCTGTGCTTCCCGGAGAAGGAAGCGGATGACAGGCCGCACGGGGTGCGGCGGTCGAGCGCGGACATGGCGGAGAGGTGGAAGGCAGAACTGTCCCCCGCGGACGTGGAGATCGTGCGTTCGACCTGGGAACGAGCCGGAATCGACCGCTACCGGGGCGTCTGGGCATGCGGTTCACGCTGAGGCAGAAGCTCGGCGCCGTCCTCATCGACTGGCCCCGATACGAATGGAACCTGCGAGAGCTCGCTCTGCCGGGACGGCCCAGCGGCCACTGGACGCGGATCGCCAATCGCGACGACGAGCTGCTGGCCGCGCCGCGGGGGAACGGAGTCGATCGAGTCGGAAGATGGACCTCGCGTCTCCACGGCTGCGCGGTCTTCCCGTCCCTGGGACGCAGGTTGATGCGCCGGTCGCTGGCCGAATGGCCAATCGAGCTGTCGCCGGAGTTGGCAGGGTCGGAGACCGAGGAGCCGGACATCACGTTCGTGATCGGTCACCGGGGCATCGATCGGATCCCCCATCTCCTGACGACACTGCGGTCTATCGCCGCCCAATCGGACGCGAGGATCGAGTGCGTGGTCGTCGAGCAGTCGGAGCGGGCGGAGGCCGGAGCCCTCCTGCCCGACTGGGTCAGGTACCTCCACACGCCTCCCCCGGTCGCGGCGCTGCCGTACGTACGAGCGTGGGCGCTCAACACCGGGGCCCGGCTCGCCCGGGGTCGGCTGCTAGTCTTCCACGACGGCGACATGCTGATGCCCCGACGGTACGCGGCTGAGCTCCTGACCGCGCATGGGCTGGGCTTCGAGGTGATCAACCTGAAGCGTTTCGTGTTCTATCTGGCGGAGGAGACGAAAGCCGCGCTTCTCGACGGGGTGCCGGCAGAGAGTGGGAAGCTGGATGCCGTCGTGCAGAACCTGCAGGCCGGCGGGAGCGTGGCGGTCGACCGCGAGGCCTTCTTCGAGCTGGGCGGATTCGACGAAATGTTCGTGGGGTGGGGAGGCGAGGACGACGAGTTCTGGGACCGCGCTCGGACGCGAAGGCTGTGGCCGTGGGGACATCTTCCCTGCGTGCATCTATGGCATCGCGCACAGCCAGAGAAGGTCCGCCGCGAGCGCTCCACGGCAGCGCGGCTGGAGGATCGCCTTCGAGTCCCCGCGGAGACACGGATCCGCGAGCTCTCGACGCGGCACTTCGGAATACCGGCCGGACCGGCGTCGAGTCCTTCCCCATCGCGCATGGACAGTCCATGATCGAGAGTGCCGGACCGATCGAGGACTCGCTCGTCAGCACGATCATCCCGGTGCACGACCGGCCGGCGCTCCTCCAGGAAGCAGTCGATAGCGTCCTCGCACAGTCGTACCGGCCGCTCGAGGTCGTGATCATCGACGACGGGTCGACCGACGACACCGCCAGGGTCGCGGACCGACTCGCGGCGGAGCACCTGCGGAAGGTACGCGCGCTCCACGTCCCCAACGGCGGCCCCGGCCTGGCGCGGGAGGCAGGGCGGAGCGTCGCGCGCGGGGAGTTCATCCAGTACCTGGACAGCGACGACATCCTCCTTCCAGGAAAGTTCGAGCGCCAGGTCGACGCACTGCGCGCCGAGCCCGAGTCCGGGGTGTGCTACGGGATGACGCGCTACATCGACAAGTCCGGTCACGGTGGCGATCGCCCGTGGCGGCGAACCGGGGAGCGGGTCGAGCGCATGTTCCCCTCGTTCCTTGTCGATCGATGGTGGGGCACTTCGACGCCGCTCTACCGGCGGAGCGTGATCGACGCGGTCGGCCCCTGGACGGGCTTGTGGAACGAAGAGGATTGGGAGTACGACTGCCGGGTCGCGGCGCTCGGTCTCCGGCTCGCCTACGTGCCGCACTTCGTCTCTGAACAGCGCGGCCACGCCGGTGGTCGGCTGAGCCGGGACGGCTCCCGCGATCCTGCGAAGCTGCGCGACCGTGCGGCGGCGCACGCGCTGATCCTCGGCCACGCCCGCCGGGCGGGGATCGGGCCGCGGCAGGAGGAGATGCGGCACTTCGCCCGGGAGGTCTTCCTGCTGTGTCGGCAATGCGGCGCGGTCGGCCTCGTCGCCGAAGCGCGACGCCTTCACGAGCTCGCGGTCCGGGCCTCTGACGGCGACCAGGACAAACACCTCGACCTGCGGGTCTACGGGGCCGTGGCCCGCGTCATCGGCTGGAGCCGGATGGGAAGTCTCGCCTGCGCCCTGGACCGCCGGCGAGGAAGGTGGCAAGGCCGGTGAGGAGCGGGGACGTCTTCATCCACGGGATCCTCCCCCGATCGGGCACCAACTACCTGTCGCGGGCGCTGCTGTGCCATCCACAGCTGGCGGCGAGCCCCAAGCGCCTCTGGGAATTTCCCCACCTCAGGAAATCCGACCCGCTCGTCGCCTACGCGAGGTCGATGGCCCGCTCGCAGAACCTCCCCGAGCTCGAGGCGGCGGACCTGCTCCAGCTGATCGGCGACGCGTGGCTGGGCTACG
>DASQEN010000060.1:0-3254 GCA_035633635.1 Gemmatimonadota bacterium
GCAGGCGATTGCATCTTACGAGAAATCGCTCGAGCTGGATCCCGAGAATGAAAACGCGCAGGAGAAGCTGAGACAGATCCAGGGGGGTTGAAACTCCTAGCTGGACGATTGCAGCGATCCGCTATCGGCTGCCTGTCCGGAAAAACCTCGAGACCAGGCGGCTGATCAGGCGACTTAACGGGCTCGACGGATCGCAAACGTCGCCGATCCCGTCGCGGTCGCGATCCAGCTGGAAACGGTTCGGAACGGCGGGACAGTTGTCAACGCCATCGGCCAAGCCGTCGATATCACGGTCTGCGCCGACAGACCCGCTGTTTTCCTGCCCGTCGTTCCAACCCGGGCCGGCGAGAAAATCGCAGACGTCGCCCACGCCGTCTGCATCGGCGTCGATCTGACCTGGGTTCGTCATCCACGTACAGTTGTCGCGACCATCCGGGACACCGTCACCATCGAGATCGCCTGGGTCGGTGGGCTCAGCGTCGCACGCGTCTCCGAACCCATCACCGTCGGTGTCGGCCTGGTCGGCGTTCGGGGTGTAGGCGCAGTTGTCCTCGAGGTCGATGACCCCATCTCCATCGCTGTCCGCGTCGTCGGATGGACACGAGCCGGGCTCTGTGGTCCCGTCTTCGCGCACTTCTCCATCGCCGGTCGTCACGCAGCCGCCGTCGCCCCCGCCACCTCCATCGTCGCCGTCGCACGCGTCTCCGAACCCATCACCGTCGGTGTCTGCCTGGTCGGGATTGAACGCATACGGGCAGTTATCCTCCACATCGAGAATCCCATCGTCGTCCGCGTCCTCGTCCACGACCGTCTCTCCGCAGGCGTCGCCGATTCCGTCGCCGTTGTCGTCAGCCTGGTCGGGATTCGGCACGTCGACGCAATTGTCCTCCCCGTCGGGTACGCCGTCGCCGTCGAAATCCCCGTCGCCGAAATCGCATACGTCACCGACACCATCGGCATCCTGGTCGGTTTGATCGGCGTTCGGACTCTTTGGGCAGTTGTCTTCAGAGTCGGAAATGCCGTCACCGTCGACGTCACCGGCGCACGCGTCACCGATCCCATCGCCATCCCCGTCCGCTTGATCGGCGTTGGACCTGAACGGGCAGTTATCCTCGGCATCGAAGACCCCGTCCCCGTCCGAATCGGCTGGGAAGGGCTCGGGGAAGATGACACCGTCATCAGCGGTCAGGTCTAGCGCGATCCGGGCGGTCGGGGCGGAATCGCGGGGACCGGTGATGTCCCCCCCGCAGGCAGCCATGAAAACTGCGGCGACGAGGGGCAGGCTGCGGAGCATGGGAAGGATCAAGCGCGAACCTCCATGAGGTGCAACATACCCACTCCTCACAATCAAGCGAAATGAGATTCTTCCTTTTTCGACTCTTTCCGTGGTTCAACCTTCGCGCCTCAGCGCGCCTGTTTGGAAAGCGAGGACATGAGTGGGCCGGCGCAATGGAGGACACGCGCGCTCGAACCGGGGCGGCGGATCGATCCGTATCGCCCCGGTCGGCACGAGAAGGAGCGTCAGAAGCTAGCGGCGGACCCGCTCCTTGAGGCCTTTGCCCGCGCGGAATGCCGCCAGCTTCATGGCCGGAATCATCAGCGACGCGCCGGTCTTGGGGTTGCGACCCTGGCGCGCAGCCCGGCTCCGCGTGGAGAACGTGCCAAAGCCGGTGATCGTGAAATCCCGACCGCCATCGAGCTCGACGGCAATGATCCCTTTCCCGGGCTCGGTCGAGAAGATCGCGTCGATCGCCTCGTGCGCCTTCGACTTGGAGATGTCGGTCTTCATCGCCAGCTTTTCGGCAAACTCGTCCTTCGTCATCGGTTTCCTCCGTTCCGTGAGAAAGCGTCTCGTCTCGTGCGGCGTCGTGTGGAACATCGAGCGTACTCCCGGATGCGCCACCGTGCGAGGGTAATGCACGTCCCCTCGGCTGTCGAGGTTAGCCCCGAAGCCCTGCCGGTTCTAGGTTGGCCTCGTGACGCCATCCTACGATCAGGACCCGCCCGCGGCGTGAGATGGTGGCGGCGCAGACGAGGCCGGCGACAGGTCGGCTATCCGCGCGTCCGTTTCCAGGTCGTCGGGGACACGCTCGTGCCACGCGAATGGGCGGCAGCCGGTCATGCGGGACCGCTGGAGTGGTCCGCGCACCTCGAGAGGACCGCCGACGGCGTGGCTTGGGCCCTCGACGTGGCCGGCACGTTGATCGGGCCCGAGCTCCGGTCCGGTCGGGCAGCCAACCAGTACGCCGCGGCCGACGAATGCAAGGCCGCCCTGCGCGGGATCATCGACGAACACAACGCCTTCGCGGACGCGGCTTCTTGAGCCCTCCTTCCCGTCGCGCCGAGCGCCTGGCGGTCGGGCTGGCCGCGGGAGCGCTCGCCGCCGGACTGGTCGGTCTGGCCGCCCTGACCGATGCGTTCCGCGCGGTCGAGGCCCGGACCGGGGACCTGCGTTTCCGCGTCGAGCGCGCGATCGCGCCGCCGGGCGTGGCCGACTCCTCGATCGTCATCGTCGACATCGACAACCGGTCCCTGCGCCTCTACCAGGACGAGCTCGGCCGCTGGCCCTGGCCCCGGAGCGCGCAGGGAGCGCTGCTCGACTTCCTCGCGATCGGAGAGCCCGGGCTCGTCGCCTTCGACGTGCTGTTCGTCGAGCCCGATCTGGCCCGACCCGAGGCGGACTCGGCGTTCGCCCTCGCCCAATTCGTCGGGCCACCAACCCTCCAGGCCGTGGTGTTCGACGAACGGGGTGCGGACTCCGCCGCCGCGTCCGCCTTCGAACGGACGATGCTGGACCGAGGCAGGCGCCTGACCGCGCTCGAGCGGTTTGCCCTGCCGATCGACCCGCCCGTACCCTGGGCCCCTTCCTACGCCACCGTCGACGTACCGCTCGAGCCGCTGCTCTCGGGCGCCGCGGGCGTGGGAGCGATCAACCGGGTCCCGGATCCGGACGGGGTCGAGCGGCGGGAGCCGCTGCTCGCGCGTTTCGGCGGGCGGACGTATCCCGTCCTCGCCCTCGCCGCCGCCCTGGGCGGTGCCCCGGGTTACTCCCGCCTGGCGATCCGGGACGGCGATCTCGAGCTGGATGGCCGCGCGATCGCGCTCGACGACGGGCTCCTCAGACCGCATTGGCGCGGATCCTATGCGCTGCGGCCTTACCGGGTCGTGCCGGCCCACGACGTCCTCAATGCCTACGGCCAGATCGCGATGGGCGCAGAGCCGGACCTCGACCCCGCGATGTTCCGCGACCGGAT
>DASQEN010000061.1:0-4313 GCA_035633635.1 Gemmatimonadota bacterium
CCTTCGCCTCATCCCAACGTGGTGGGGTGGCGGCGCACAGGAATCTTGCAAGATCAAAGTAGCCCCAGGCGTAGCGAGCTCTTAGTCAGTATAACGTACGAGTCCGGATGTCTTAAAGCCATTTGAAGCGGATCGCGGCGACCGGCGCCCGCCGCTCTGGCTCTTTGCGTCCGTGGGACCATGAGCGCGCTCGCCGTGATACCGCTCTCGCTGTCCGAGGCATGACGCCTTCGTGGCAAAGCACCACCGGCCATGAGCCCGTAATCGGGCACAAGCCTTCGTTGGCCCGTAGGGGATTGGGGATGGGCAGCGACCCGACGACCACCTAGGGGCCTCAATCCCCTGGGAAGCGGACGGCACTGGTCGCAATCGCCGCACGGTCTGGACGATCACGACGCAGCCGTTCCCCGGCGCCCACTTCGCCACCTTCCCGGAGGACCTCGTGACGCCTTGCGTCCTGGCCGGATCTCCGCTCGGCGGGGTCGTGCTCGATCCGTTCGCCGGCGCCGGCACGGTGGGCGTGGTCTGCTCGAAGCTCGGTCGTGATTTCATCGGCATCGAGTTGAAACCGGAGTACGCGGCGATGGCTACCGAGCGGATCGCCGGCGCGCCGCTGTCGCTGTTCGCGGTAGAAAGGGAACCTTTGTGAAGTGCATAGTCCCCGCCGTGCTGACAGAAATGCTGACAATGCCGCCCTCAACGACCGGGTGCGCACCGTGACGCCGGCGGCTGTTTCGCTCTGGAGCCGTGGCCCACGGACGCCCACGGTGGAGTCGCGTCAGACTACGGATCTGAAGGTTGTGGGTTCGACTCCCTCAGGGCGCACCACCGCGTGAGGTTCTAACTTCCCCTCGATGGTTCGCACTGCTACTCCGACCAGCCTCGAGCCCATCCGCGGAGAGATCTTCGGGGCCGAGCGGCTCGCCCAGCACGCCCAGTCGCTGGCCGGCGCGCATCGGGTCCATCCCCAGGCCTCGCGGAAAGGCGCTCCCCTACTCGACCGCTTCGAGGACAACGCGCGAGCGCTTCTGCAAGCCTATCGCGCGCTGGCCGAAGAGGTCCAGCAGGACCACGCGATCTCTCCTGCCGCCGAATGGCTGATCGACAACTTCCACATCGTAGACGAGCAGTTGATCGAGATCCGCGAGGCCCTGCCGGCGGGCTATTATCGCGTGCTGCCCAAGCTCGCCGGAGGGCCGCTGGCAGATCACCCGCGCGCCTACGGGATCGCGTGGGCGTTCGTGGCCCACACCGACAGCCGCTTCGATCCGCATCTGCTGGAACTCTTCCTGCGGACATACCAAGAGGTAACGCCGCTAACGATCGGTGAGCTGTGGGCGGTACCCGGCCTGCTGCGCCTCGTCCTGATCGAGAACCTGCGCCGCCTCGCACAGGGAATCGTCGAGTCCCGCCGGACGCGGACGGGCGCCGGGGATCTCGCCGATCGCCTTCTCGCCGAAGTCCAACGTCCCGCGGACGTACTCCGCGATCTGGAGCCCTATGAGTCCCGTCCGCTCGAGCGGACGTTCGTCGTGGAGATCGTCCAGAGACTTCGCGACAGCGATCCCGCGGCGAGCCCCATCATCGGATGGCTCGAAAGGCGGCTCGCTGAAGATGGAACCTCGGCGGACGAGCTGGTGCGCGCAGAGCACTCGAGCCAGCTCGCGGCGCACGCCACCGTGGCCAACGTCATCACGAGCATGCGTCAGATGTCTAGTTTCGACTGGCCGACCCTGTTCGAGAGCGTCAGCCTGGTCGAGTCGACCCTTCGACGGGACAAGACGGGCGTCTACCCGCGACTGGATTTCGCCACGCGCGATAGCTACCGGCACGCGATCGAGGAGCTCTCCCGCGGAACCGGCAGGTCAGAGATGGAGATCGCGGAAGAGGTTCTGGATCGGGCTGCGGACTTCACGGAGAGACCTGGGGATCCGACCGCGGAGCGCGAGGAGCACCTCGGCTAC
This sequence comes from Gemmatimonadota bacterium, assembly GCA_035633635.1. Lineage (GTDB taxonomy): Bacteria > Gemmatimonadota > Gemmatimonadetes > JACCXV01 > JAHWKZ01 > JAICNR01. The sequence goes on from DASQEN010000061.1 coordinate 1,965, forward strand.
TGGCTGATCGACAAGGGCCGCCGGGCGTTCGAAAAAGAGATTGGGTATCGGCCGCCCTTTAGGGGCTGGTTCCGCCGCTGGTACGTAGCGCTCGCCACGGCTGGCTACCTGGGGACGATCGCGGTGGTCACCGCGCTCGCCCTCACACTCCTCCTTGCCTACGTTGCTCTCCTGGGCGAGGACTGGGTGACCATCGTGGTGCTCGCGCTGCTCGCCCTCGTCCCCGCGACCGACCTCGCCATCGCGGTCGTGCATCGCGACGTGACCGAGCTTCTGGGTCCGCGTCGGCTGGCCAAACTCGACTTGAGCGACGGCATACCGCCCGATCTCCGAACGGTGGTGGCCGTGCCCACGATGCTGACCAGTCCGAAGGGCGTCAACGAGCAGCTCGACCAGATCGAGAGGCATTACCTCTCCAACTCCGATGGCCACCTGGCCTTCACCATCCTCTCCGACTGGCGCGATGCCTCCAGCGAAACCCTTCCCGACGACGAAGGCCTGCTCGCTCTCGCCGCCGATGGCGTCGCCAGATTGAACCGCATCTACGGCGCGGGACCTTGGGGCGGAGCGCGGTTTCTCCTCCTCCACAGACATCGGCGCTGGAATCCCAGCGAGCGCATGTGGATCGGCTGGGAGCGCAAGCGCGGGAAGCTCCACGAGCTCAATCGGCTGCTGCGCGGCGCGACCGACACCTCGTTTATCCTCCGCGCCGATGAGCTCACCGATATTCCCCCCGAAGTTCGGTACGTCATCACGCTGGACGCCGACACTCGGCTGAGCCCGGGCACGGCGCAGCGCATGGTCAGTGCAATCGCCCACCCTCTCAACCAGGCGCGGTTCGACCCGCGCGTCGGGCGTGTCACGGCCGGCTACGGAATCATCCAGCCGCGCATCACGCCGATGCTCCCCCAGAGCGGTGAGCTCACGCTCTACCACCGGATCTTCGCCGGCCCGACCGGTATCGATCCTTACAGCGCCGCGGTCTCCGACGTGTACCAGGACCTCTTTGGCGAAGGGATCTACGTGGGCAAGGGCATCTACGACGTGGACGCCTTCGAGGCCGCGCTGGAGGGTCGGGTGCCGGAGAATGTCCTCCTGTCGCACGATCTCTTCGAGGGAACATGGGCGCGCTGCGGGCTCGCCACGGACATCGAGTTGTTCGACGATTTCCCTTCCAACTACGAGACGAGCGCGCGACGGGTGCATCGCTGGGCGCGAGGCGACTGGCAGCTGCTCCCCTGGATCCTGGACGTGCCGCCCAGCGTCGACGCACAGCGGCGGCCTTCGTCGATGACCGTCATGAGTCGCTGGAAGATGATCGACAATCTTCGGCGGACCTTGTCTTCTCCGTCAACGTTCGCGCTTCTCGTCGCTGGCTGGGTTACCCTGCCCGTGTCGCCGCTGCTGTGGACGGGATTCGTGGTCGCGACCCTCGCGATGCCCGCCGCGATCCCGGTCCTCGCCGGGGCTCTACCTCGTCGGCGCGGCATCGCCAAGCGGTCCCACGTGCGCAGCGTGATCCTGGATTCGCTGGAGGCAGGCGCTCGCATCGGTCTGGCGCTGGTATTCCTTCCCAATCGAGCGGTTCTGATGACCGACGCGATCGTTCGCACACTCTGGCGAGTCGGCGTGTCGCACCGCAAGCTGCTCGAATGGATTCCGGCGGCGCTGGCCGGGAAAGGCTCGATGCACGACCTGCCGGCGGCCTATCGCTCGATGTGGCGCGCGGTTGCGCTGGGGCTCGCAGCCGCTGCGGTCGCCCTCACCCTGCGCCCCGAGGCCTTCCATCTGGCTCTTCCCATGCTGGCGCTGTGGCTCGCCTCCCCAGCGATCGCGCTATGGTTGAGCCATCCCATCATTGAAGCCCCCGGCGAGGAGCTCGATCTGGCGCAGAGCCACGACCTCGCTCTGATCGCCCGCTCTACGTGGCGGTACTTCGAGACGTTCGTCGACGACACGACCCACTGGCTGCCGCCCGACAACCTGCAGATCGACCCTGAGCCCGTAGTCGCCCGGCGGACGTCCCCCACGAACGTCGGCGTCTATCTGCTCTCCGTTGCATCTGCACGCGACTTCGCCTGGATCGGCACCGCCGAGACGATCGAGAGGATCGGAGGGACCCTGGATACCCTCGAAGGGCTCGATCGGTTTCACGGCCACTTCTACAACTGGTACGACGTCGAACGCTTGGAGCCGCTGGAGCCGCGCTACGTCTCAACGGTCGACAGCGGAAACATGGCCGGCCACCTCCTCGCGCTTGCAGAAGCCCTGCGCGAGCCGATGACGACCATGCAACCGCTCTCGGTCACTCTGGCCGGAATCGGGCACGCGATGGCGCTCGCGGACGAG
>DASQEN010000062.1:0-27244 GCA_035633635.1 Gemmatimonadota bacterium
TGGGAACGGCGAGCAAGAAGGTCGATCCGGATGGTGTGGCGCGATTCGAGGATCTATCGATCTCCGAGGCAGGCACCTATCGGCTTCTGGTGACCGGCGGAGCGGCGGAACCCGACACCTCGAGCACCTTCGTCGTCGAAGCGTCCGCCACCGCCACCGCGCTGGAGTTCGACCAGCAGCCGAGCGATACGCAGGCGGGAGCGGCGATCTCGCCAGCCGTCACCGTGCGAGCCGTCGACGGCGGGACGACCGATCCCTCGTTCACCGGCGACGTGACGATCGCGCTCGGAACGAACGCAGGCGGCGGGATCCTCTCGGGGACGACGACGGTTGCCGCCGTCGACGGCGTGGCTACGTTCGCCAACCTGTCGATCAACCGGACCGGCTCCGGCTACACGCTAACCGCGAGCGCGAGCGGGCTCAGCGGCGACACCAGCAATCCGTTCGACGTGACGGTCGGCCCGGCTTCGGGCACGACCTCGACGATCACCGCAGCCCCGACCTCGGTTCCGGCCAACGGCACAAGCCAGTCCATAATCACGGTCGAGATCTTCGATGCGCTCGGGAACCCGCGCACCGCGGGCGGCGACGCGGTCGTGCTCTCGACGACCGCCGGGACGCTGGGCTCGGTTACCGACAACGGCAACGGGACCTACACGGCGACGCTGACCGCGCCTTCGGCACCGGACGTCACGACCGTCAGCGGGACGGTGAACGGAGCCGCGATCACCGATACCGCAACCGTGACGTTCACCCCCGTCGCCCCGGTCGCGACGCGACTGGAGTTCGGGCAGCAACCGACCAACACCCAGGCTGGAGCGGCGATCTCGCCCGCCGTGACCGTGCGGGCTGTCGACGGCGCCGGCACGACCGACCCCTCCTTCACCGGGAACGTCACGATCGCGATCGGCGCCAACCCGACGGGCGGCACACTCTCCGGCTCAACCATGGTCGCCGCCGTCAACGGGGTCGCCACGTTCGGAAACCTCTCGATCAACCGAGCCGGGACCGGCTACACGCTGGCCGCCAGCGCGAACGGGCTGACCGGCGTGACGAGCAATTCGTTCTCCATCACCCCTGGGCCCGCCTCGGGCGCAACCTCGACGATCGCCGCGGCGCCGACCTCGGTGCCAGGCGACGGAACGAGCCAGTCCACGATCACGGTCGAGATTCGCGACGCGCTCGGCAACCTGCGCACCGGGGGTGGCGACGCGGTCCTGCTCTCGACCACCGCCGGCATGCTTGGGCCGGTCATCGACCAGGGCAACGGGACCTACACCGCCACGTTGACCGCGCCCTCCGCGGCCGGGACCGCGACGATCAGCGGCACGGTCAACGGCGGGGCGATCACCGACACCGCTTCGGTCACCTTCACGCCTGTGGCCACTCGGCTGGAGTTCGGACAGCAGCCGACCAATACCCAGGCAGGAGCGGCGATCTCGCCCGCCGTCACCGTGCGGGCCGTCGACGGCGCCGGAACGACCGTGACGTCGTTCACCGGCAACGTCACGATCGCGATCGGCACGAACCCCGCGGGCGGAACCCTGACGGGGACGACCACGGTCGCCGCCGTCGCCGGGATCGCCACGTTCGGCAATCTGAGGATCGACCGGACCGGGGCCGGGTACACGCTTGCCGCTGGCGCGAGCGGTCTGACCGGGGCCACCAGCGCCTCGTTCGCGGTCACGCCCGGAGCCCCATCCGGCGCGACCTCGACGATCACGGCCGCCCCTACGTCGGTGCCTGCGAACGGCACGAGCACGTCCACGATCACGGTCGAGCTGCGGGACGCGCTCGGCAACCGCCTGACGTCGGGAGGCGCCGTGGTCCAGCTCTCGACCACCGCCGGGACGTTGGGTCCGGTCAGCGACCAGGGCAACGGGACCTACATCGCCACGCTGACCGCGCCTCTTGCCGCCGGGACTGCCACGATCAGCGGCACGGTCAACGGCGGAGCGATCACCGACACCGCCTCCGTCACGTTCACCGCCGTGGCCACTCGGCTGGTATTCGGACAGCAGCCGACCAATACCCAGGCGGGAGCCGCGATCTCGCCCGCGGTCACGGTTCGGGCCGTGGACGGCGCCGGCGCGACCGTCTCCTCCTTCACCGGGAACGTCACGATCGCGATCGGGACGAACCCCGCTGGCGGAACATTGACGGGGACGACCACGGTCACCGCCGTCGCCGGGATCGCCACGTTCAGCAATCTTCGGATCGACCGGGCCGGCGCCGGGTATACGCTTGCCGCCGGCGCGAGCGGGCTGACCGGGGCGACCAGCGCTGCGTTCAACGTCATACCCGGTCCGCCGTCCGGCGCGACCTCGACCATCACCGCCGCCCCGACGTCGGTGCCTGCCGACGGCACGAGCTCCTCTACGATCACGGTCGAGCTGCGAGATGCCCTGGGCAACCGGCGAACCAGCGGGGGAAGCGTGGTCGTCCTCTCGACTACCGCCGGGACGCTGGGGCCGGTCGTCGATCGAGGCGACGGCACCTACACGGCCGAACTGACCGCCCCCTCGTCGCCCGCGACCGCCACGGTCAGCGGCACGGTGGGGGGAGCGGCGATCACCGACACCGCAACGGTCACGTTCACGTTCGTTCCGCCCACCACGGTCCGGCTGGTGTTCGGGCAGCAGCCGACGAGCACGCAGGCCGGGGTTGCGATCTCTCCCGTCATCACGGTGCGGGCCGTCGACAACACGGGCGCGACCATGACGTCGTTCACCGGCCCGGTGACGATCGCGATCGGGGTCAACCCCGCCGGGGGCACCCTCTCCGGAACGTCCACGGTCGTCGCCACCGCGGGGGTCGCCACGTTCACCACGCTCTCGATCGACCGGGCCGGGATCGGATACAGGCTGACCGCCAGCTCGAGCGGCCTGGCGGGGGCGACGAGTACCCCGTTCGACATCACGCCCGGACCTCCGTCCGGGGCGACCACGACGATCACCGCTCAGCCGACTTCGGTCCCGGCCGACGGTTCCAGCACGAGCACGGTCACGGTCGTCGTGCGCGACGCGTTCGGCAACCTGCGGACGGCGGGTGGAGACCCGGTCGGGCTGCTCACTACCGCGGGCACGCTGGGGCCTGTCACCGACCTGGCCAACGGCACGTACATCGCCACCCTCACCGCTCCCCCGGCGGCCGCCACAGCAACGATCACGGGAACGCTGGGCGGGGCGGGGATCACCGATACCGCCATCGTCACGTTCACCGCCTTTACGCCCACGAGCACGCGGCTCGTCTTCGGGCAGAATCCGGTCTCCACGCAAGCCGGTGCGACGATTTCCCCGCCGGTCACCGTGCGCGCCGTCGACATCGGAGGTGCGACCATCACCTCGTTCACCGGCAGCGTGACGATATCGATCGGCACGAACCCGGGCGGCGGAACCCTCTCGGGGACGACCACCGCCATCGCCGTGGCCGGCGTCGCCACCTTCTCGACCCTCTCGATCGACAAGGCCGCATCTGGATATACGCTGATCGCGACCACGGTCGGTTTGACGGGCGCGACCAGCGCACCGTTCGCCATCACGCCCGGGCCGGTGTCCGGAGCGACGTCCACGATCACCGCGGCCCCGACGTCGATCCCCGCCGGCGGCGTGAGCACGTCCACGATCACGGTCGAGCTACGCGACGCCCTCGGCAACCGGCGGACAACCGGGGGGAACGCGGTCGTGCTCGCGACCACCGCCGGCGCGCTGGGACCCGTTACCGACCGGGGTGATGGCACGTACACGGCGACTCTCACTTCGTCTGCCACTCCCGGAACGGCGACGATCAGCGGCACGGTGAACGGAACGGTTATCGTGGATACGGCGACCGTGGGATTCACCTCCACCACCTCCGCCACCGATCTCGCCGTGACGGCCAGCGTCGACGATTCCGAGCCGGCGATCGGCGAAACGGTCGTTTACACGATTCGCGCCACTAACCTGGGCTCCGAGCCCGCAACAGGGGTCGAGGTTTCGTATGATCTCAGCGAGCGCCTCGAGTTCGTGTCGTCGGTGCCCAGCAAGGGCAGCTACAGCCCACAGCTCGGGGTGTGGTCGGTCGGGATCCTGGAGCCGGGCGAGGGCGCCACGTTGCAGATCACGGTGGAGGTCATTCGATGATAGGGAGGCAGCGGTGAGAGAAAAATCCCTCGCAATTGCGATGCTCACGGTCGGAACGACGTTGAGCGCGGCCTGCACCGGCGTCGGCCCGCTCGGCCCCACCGGGATCCAGCTGATGGTGACCGCGGACGACCCCGTGCTGGGAGCGATCGGCTCCCAGACCCAGCTCGCGCTTCACTTCCCCGACGGGATGAGCACGACGGGCAACGAGACCGTGGTCTGGCAATCCAGCGCGCCCGCCATCGCCATCGTGGATGCCAACGGCAAGGTGACCGCGGTCGATCAGGGCCTCGCCACGATCACCGCGCAGACGCTGGGGCTGTCGGCTTCGACCACGATCACGGTCGATGCCCGGATCGTGAGCACCGCGAGCGTACAATCGCAGCAGACGGACTCCAATTCCGGCAACAACACCGCGAGCGTGACGATTACGGTACAGGCGAATTGACGCGAGGTCCGGTCACAGATAGATAGGGTGAACCTGTGTCGATGCCGAGCGTGCTGCTCCGCGCCTTTCCGTTTCTACTCCTAGCCGCCTGTAGCACCCGCGAGCCGAGCGCCTGCGAGGGGTTCGCAGAGCGCGAGCTGGGGATCACCGGCGAGGAGTACCGCCCATGCGCCGCTGACATCCTTGCGAGCCTCGACTCCCTTCGACCCCGGCTCCAGGCCCTGGTCGCGGGCGACGAAGCGGCAGGGCGGGAGGCGCGCCCGCACTTCCGCGCGCTCCGGGCGATGGTCGAAGAAACCGGAATCCCCAGCGATTACCGCTCGATGCGGTCCTCGACCGTAATCGTCAAATGGCCCGAAGCGTCGATGCGGGCGTTCAACAGCGCGGCCTTTGACGCGTCGGTCCAGTATGGGGCCGTCCTCGCCTATCCGAACGACGACAACTTCCAGCAGGGAGTGCGGGCGCACGATGAGGCGCGGCGTGCATACGGCCAGATTCATTAGGCCGGTTTCGGCGGGAATGCCGAAAGGCGGGGTCCTGCTCGCGTGCGGGCTCCTGATCGCCTGCGGGGCACTGACCACCTGCGGAGGCGAGGAGGCCCCTCCGCTGGCGCTCGGCCAGCCGATCCCGATCGGCGCCTATGCACTGACCGTCCAGCGTGTCCAACCGGTCCCGCGACCCGGTCCGGCGATCAGCTCGTTCCGGGAGCAGCCGGGGCGAGAGGGCGTCATGGTCTTCGTGAAGTGGTCCGGTCTCGACGTGCTCGACCCGATGAGCCGAATCGTGTTCACCGAGAAGTACCTCGAGGACCGTCTGTCGGTCGTCGACTCGATGGGCGAGCGCCACGAGCCCACGACCGCCATGCAATCCGCGCTCCTCTTCATGAACGATCCCGGTGACAACTGGCGCGACTGGATCGTCCTCTTCCATCTCCCGGAGGAGAGCGGCGGCTGGATGCTCGAGGTCGAGAACCCCGAGCCGGCCGAGGGACAGCCCGGGCACTTCGCGGTGGTTCTGGGGCCCTAGCACGGGCCGGCTATTCTCCCCCCGGCCGGTCCGGCCGGACTTTGTTGCAATTTCCCGTCAAACATCGAATGTTGTATCAGCCTTTCGTCTTGCCGGGATACGTACGAACGCAGGTCACCCCCATGGCCTTTCGACATCGCCTCGCCGCCATCTGGTTCGCAGACATCGTCGACTACACCGAGCTCAGCGCGTCAGATGAGCCCCGGGCCCTGGGATTGGTTGGCGCCTTCCAGCGCGCTGCGCGTCGAACCGTTCCGGCGTACGGTGGTCGCCTGGTCAAGTATCTCGGTGATGGAGCGCTCGCGGAGTTCTCGAGCTCTCAAGCAGCGATCTCGAGCGCCCACGCGCTCCTCGCGGCGTTCGATGAGGAGGCGAGCGCCGCCGGCCTTCCTACCGGACGATTGCGGATCGGCGTGCACTCCGGCGAGATCGTCGAATCCGAGGACGGCGACCTCTACGGCGATGGCGTCAATGTCGCCTCCCGAATCCATAGTAAGGCCGGCGAGGGCGAGATCGTCGTCAGCTCGGATGTGCGGCGTCAGCTGCGGCAGCGTCCGGAGTTCCGGTTCGAGTCCCTGGGCTCGCTCGACCTCAAGGGACTCGGGAGCGTCGAGCTTTTCCGCTTGCAAGAGCATCAGGCACTGGGGCCGGAAACGGCCCTGGAGCGAAGCGGCTGGCCGCGTGCCCTGTATCTGCGGCTTCGGCGACACGCGGCCCTGACAGTGTTCGCATTTTCGGTCGTCGTTGTGGCAACGATCATCAGTTTCGTCACTCGCGATTCGAGCCAGCCACCCCCTATACAGGCCGATCCCGGGTTGCCGGCCTCGGCGGTGGCGGTGCTCCCTTTTCAGATCAGCGGCAGCGCGCCCGCCGAATGGCGCGAAGGGATGGTGGACCTCCTGTCGACCAACCTCGACGGGGTCGCCGGCCTGCGAGCGATCGACACTCGGACGATCCTGAGACGTTGGAATGATCTCGTCGGCGACGCGTCCCCGGACGTCAGGGAAGCCCTGGGAGTCGGTCGGTCGGCGGGCGCACGCTTCGCCGTTGTCAGCCGTGCCGTCGGCGTCGGACCGAGAGTGCGACTTCTCGCCGAGGTGTACGATCTCAGCTCTGGTGAACGGATCGGTCAGAGCCAGACCGAGGGTCCGGCAGACAGCGTCTTCATGCTCGTCGATCGGCTGTCGATCGATCTTCTCGGCTATCTCGTCGAAGGAGGGTCCCGCGATCTGCCGGCAATCAGCCTGGCGCGCGTGACGACCGACTCGCTCGCCGCATTGAAAGCATTCCTCGAGGGGGAATCGCGGTTCCGTGAGTCGTCCTGGGCGGCCGCATTCGAGACCTACCAGCGTGCCGTGAAGATCGACTCCACCTTCGCTCTGGCCATGTTCCGTCTGGGACAGGTGGCCGGCTGGGGCGCGCAGGGATCGCCGGTCGAATTCTACGAGCGCGCGATCCGGCACGTCGATCGGATGAGGACGCGCGACCGTCTGGTCCTCCAGGGCGCGCTCGCCATCGAACGGGGAAGCTTGCAGGCAATTGAGGTGCTCGAGGAGGCGACCCGCCTCTACCCCGACGATGCGATGGCCTGGCTGGAACGGGGCGAAGCCTATTACCACCTTGGGGCGCAGGCGCTGCGCAGCCGGGACGACAGCGAGGTACCCTTCAACCGGGGATTGGCGATCGACCGCACGTTCTCCCCCGCATACATCCACATGATCGACAACGCGTTCGGGTTGTACGCCGACAGCGCGCGGGCAAGAAGACTGGTCGACGCATTCATCGACCTGGCCCCGGCCACACCGGAAGCGCGACTCTATCCTCTGGGGCTGGATCTCGTCTTCGGTAACGCCGCGTCGCAGCGCCGCGCTCGAGCGGTCGTCGATACCTTGCCCTTGCGGGAGGCGGTGTTCATCGCGCGGAACCTCCTCTGGCATCCCCGCTTTCTCGCCCTTCAAGAGGGCATCTATTCCCAGCACGAGCAATCGGGACGGCTGGCCAGCGTCCGCCTCCGTCGCGGCAGGCTCTCGGCCGCTCTCGAAGCCCTCGAGGATCCATCGATCCCCCCCGAGTCGCGCGCGGTCATGCTCTATGAGGCGCATACCTGGGGCCTGCCGATCCCCGCATCGTCCCTCGAAGCCCTTCTCGGTTCATTGGCGGAAGAACACGAAACCGCGGTCATGATGTTTCTGCGCGGCGCCTACGCCGCGGAACGCGGTCGGTGGGAACGGCATGGCGTCGCGGTCCGCTTGCTGGAGACGAGCGCGGAGGCTCTGCATCGACAAGGCGACCTCGAGGCGGCGGACTTTGCGGCGGGCGCCGCCGTGGCGCTTCGAGGGTACCGCGATCTGCGCCAGGCCCGGCCCGACCAGGCGTTTGCCGCCCTCGAGACGGCCCGCACCCGAGCCACGGGCTTTTCCGATCTGGGCGTTAAGGTGAATGGGATCATCCGGCGCTGGCTGGCCGTCGTCGCCCGCCAGCGAAAGGACCCGAGCGAGATCCAGTACCTGGAGTCTTTCTGGGGATTGGAGGAGGTCTTCAGCCCGCTCGCGCGCCTCGAGCTCGCCCGCGCGTACGAGCGGGCGGGGAAAGAAGTGGCTGCTCGAGAGGCTCATGGGGAATTCACGGCCGCCTGGGCGGAGGCAGACCCTGCACTCCGGGAGCGGATCGAAGGGGAGTCACAACGCAGGTAAGGGGCTCGGGGCGCACCGGCCTCGAGTGAAGCGAACCTCAGAAGGAGGTGACCGGATGAACTCAGAGCAAACCCAAACCGTGCTGGAGGAGATCAAGAACCGACTGGGACCCGGGGAACACGGCCGACCGTACCCACCTGTCGACCTGCTCCACGGTTACTACGAGCTAGTTGAGGGTGGACGCTGGCGGCTCTACATTCTCGATTCAGCCGACTACGTCGAGGGGTCGGACGCAGACATGGGAGCGAAGCGCTCGTTCTTGACCCCGAACGGGGACATGCTCATGTGGGTTCGGACGGGGGCTGACCTGAAACTGTACCAGAATGGAAGCCAAACCATGGCCGCTACTAGACAACCAGTGACCAGCTGGCATCCCTAGAAAAGGCGGACGGAACCAGCGTACGCCGAAGGCTGAGAATTGCCAGCCGATCGAGGATCGACGATGGCTCCGCCGCTGGACGCGTGGACGATCGCGCCCTATCTGGCGGCACGCGGTCTGTTGACGTTCGAGGAGACAGCGTTCTTTCCACCGCGTGCGACCCTACGGGCCGGCCGCAGTCTGGTATTCCGAGTGGAGGGCAGGCCGCTCGGTCGGATCGTCAAGCAGGCCCTCGACGAGCAGACGCGACAGGACCAGCGCCGGGAAGCGTCGATATACCAGTTCTTGGAATCGACCTGCACCGGCCGCGTCCCGGCTCCTCGGCTGATCCACGACGACGCCGCGCGGGCGGTCCTCGTGCTGGAAGATCTGCGCCTGCATCGTTCCCTGTCGAGTCTGGGGCGGCCGACCGAGATCCCCGCCGCGACGTGGGAGGCGCTGGGGAACGTACTGGGTGCCCTCCATCGTCAGAGAGCCCCTCGGCTTGCGGCCGACCCTCCATGGATCGTGTCGCTCGACCGACCGGGACCATCGCTCCTCCGGGTCGCAGGCGAAGGGCAAGTCCGGCTCGTGGCCCGGATCCAGCAATCCGCGACCTGGCGTCACGGCCTAGCGGCGCTCCGCTTCCGGTGGCGACCGACGGTCGCGACTCACGGAGACCTCCGGCTCGACAACGTGCTCGTCGACCCGACGAACGATTCCCCTGATGTGCGCCTCGTCGATTGGGAGCTCGCGGGGCCGGGGGATCCAGCGGCCGATCTCGGCTGGATCGTGGGCGACCTGCTCGCGCGGGTGATGGATCTGGGCGAGGAACCCGCCTCCGTGGTCGCGGCGACGCGCGCGCTCTGGCTGGGGTACGCGCACGATCGGACGCGGGCGGAGCGCAGCCGTCTGTGTGACGACGTCCCCCGATGGGCGGCGGCCCGACTCCTGCTCGCGGCATACGAGAAGCTCGAAGGCCCCATGCGACTGGAGCCCACCACGGCCCGCTGGCTCGACTGTGCCGAAGACGCGCTGGCGCACCCCCGGGCGTTCGGTCGAGCGATGCTCGGAGAGTCGGGGACGTGAGCTCCGACTGCCGGCGCCAGGTCGAAGCGGCGCTCGCCGCGGTCCGGATGGACGCCGCGGGTCGACCAACCTGGCTCGGCCGTCCGATCCCCACCGTCACCAGCAATGAGGACGACGAAGATTACCGGGTCGAGGACCTCTGCGCCGTCCTTTACCGATCCTTCTATTGTCGCGGAGGCATCACATCCGCCGACGTCCGTCGCCTCGCTGCCGGACCGGGCGAGCGACGCCGACTCCTCGAGACTCTTGCCGCGGCCGTCCCGGATCGCCATCGGTGGGACAAGGGGTGGCGCGTTCGCCGGCGTGAGGGGGCCGCGCTCGTGGTGGAGAAGAACGGGCTCGAGCTCTGGGCGAGCTCCACGGAATGGCGCTCAGAACAGGACGACCCGCCGAATTCGGGAGCGTGGGTCCAATTGCGGGTGCCGGCCGACCGATGGGAAACTTCGCCCGGCTTCCTCCTTGTGCAGGGAGCGCGTCTGCCATCCGGCGATCCGAAGTACAAGCGCTCGCGGATCTACCTCGACCTGGACGTCGACGGGACCCATCGGCTCCTGGAGGCCACGGACGGGTGGAACACAATGGGCCTCCCGTTCGTGGTCAAAGTCGTCGCCGATCCTCATGTGTACGAGCGGTGCGACACGGCCGTCGCGGTCGTCGAGCGCAGAGACTTCGATCGAGCCGGCGACGCGATTCTAGCGTCCGCGGATGCCTGGGCTGAACGGTTGCGTCCGGGTACACCGGCTTTCGCGCGTCGGATGGCGCCGGGTGTGGCGGTGGCGGATGACCCGCCGGATGGAGGAAGCTTCGGGGTTCTCCGTTGCCGCCAGCTCGCGGAGGGGATCGCGCGCGCCAACCGTGAGGGGGCACACTCGCCGGAGGAGCGATTGCAGATCGTTGAGTCCCGTTTCGCTGAAGACGGCGCTTCCATCGACGCGCTGCATCTCGGGCCATCCTCGCCGGAATACGACCCTGGCCCATGGACGATGTGGTGGGCGGCACAGGACTCGAACCTGTGACCCCTGCATGTCAAGCGACCCGTAGGCGTGCGGATTCGGTACTTCGTACCGTTCTCAGAGGGGAAACCGGTCCCAGCGCCCGGTTGTTCTAACCGATTCGGGCGGCGAAACCACTCCGAATCCGGACACTGCGCGCATCGCGTGGCGCTGGACGAGGTCGAGATCTTCGCGCGAGTGCCAGGTGTGGCTGTGGCGTGAACGGCACCTACGACATGGAGGATGCTCTGCGGATGTGAAGCAGGAATGACCCGGAGGTGAACGAAAGCAGCGCCCGGCGCTCGGGCGCTTCAGAGTGTTCCCCGCTCCCACGGACCCCACACCGCGAACGTCATCGACGGAGCGGGGTTTGCACGACCGGTCACCGTGTCTCCCTGGAGATTGAAGAAGAGCACCCGGCCACTCGGATCGTAGCACGCCCCGGCGAACTCCCGCTGATTGAGGAGGTTCCGCGCGAACGGGAAGACCTCTCCCGCGGGCGAGAGCCCCCGCAGGTGGATCGCGCCGTCGCAGTCCTCGCAGATCAAGACCCCTCCCCGCGGGCTCACGACCAGGTTGTCCGGTTGGTCGAGGACCTCCGGGCCGGGCGACTCGAAGACGAGCTCGAGGGTGCCCGCGCCCGCTGGATCCGCGCCGGCGCCCTCCTCCGGCCGGTACAGCCAGACCTGTCCGCAATGCGCGTCACCGCCGTCGGTGGCGTGGAACCACACGCCGTCGGGCCCCCATCCGCACCCCTCCAGCCGGCTGAACGCCGCCGCTCCCTTCCGCGCTCCCTGGCGGAAGACGGCGAGCGGGTCGGACTCCGCCTCCGGCGGTTCGACGTCGTCGATGTCGATCCACCGGACGGGGTGGCGGGGGCCGGTCCGCTGGCCCCTGCGGGTGTCGTGGTTGGGCGCGCCCTCGACCGCGAGGATCTGGAGCCGACCGCCGGCTGGGATTCGACCGGGCTCGTCGGGCAGGAAGCGGTAGAAGCCTGACGAGGCGAAGTCCTCGGTCAGGTAGAGGAGCCCAGTCTCGGGGTCGACAGCCAGCGCCTCGTGGACGAACCGACCGAGGGCCAGGAGCGGCGTCGCCTCGACGGGGCCGTCGGCGTTCGACGGGACCTCGAACGCGTACCCGTGCGGGCGGGCGAATCCGTTCGCGGTCCCCTGGGTAGTCTCTTCGCACGAGATCCACGACCCCCACGGCGTCGGCCCGCCGGCGCAGTTGACGAGCGTGCCGTTCAGGCTGACGAAGTCGCGCACGACCTCGATCTCGCCGTCGCCGATCCGCACGTCGAGAGTGGTCGTGCCGCCGCCCGCCATCGGGTCGTACGCGGTTTCGGGATCGCCGATCGACGAGGCGCCGGGCGCGTCCCGCACCTCGTGGTTGCGGATCAGGCGGACGAGCCCGTCCGGCCCCTCGAAGGCGGCCATGCCGTCGTGGGCGATCGGGGTGGGATTGCCGTCGCTCATCGCCACGCCGGAGCGTCCGAGCACGGCGTATTTGAAACCTTCAGGAAGCGCCAGCTCGGGCCCCGCGGGTCGGAGCGGCCCGTACCCGTCCCCCGCGGTGACCGGGCCGACCCGGGCGCCGGCCGTCGCGCGCACGAGCGTGGCGAGGAGCCCGGGGGAGAAGACGGCCGCGGCCCCGCCGAGGGCGGTTCGGCGGAGGAAGTCGCGTCGATCGAGGGGATCGTGAAATCGGCCGCTGGGAGCCACGCGGAGAAGGTCCACCCTTTGGATCGGAAGAGTATGACGAGAGCATGAACGCTTGTTTGACGGAGCCTGGTTCCGGAGTCCGACCGCAGTCGCAGCGCGCGATACGTGACGCCGGTGGAACGCCTCCCTGGCTCAACCGCGGTAGCCGGATGCGGGTGGATCGACTCCATTCAGATGCGATGACGGAGCCGTAGTATGGTGGGCGGCACAGGACTCGAACCTGCGACCTCCTGCATGTCAAGCGACCCATAGGCGCGCGGATTCGGTACGTCATACCGTTCTCAGAGGGGAAACCGGTCCCAGCGCCCGGTTGTTCTAACCGATTCGGGCGGCGAGACCACTCCGAACCCGGACACATACCCGGACACTAGGCGCCATAGCGGAGATCGGGCGCGGCGAGAAGTTCATTCCACACTTCCGCACGCCTCTCAGCCGATGCTAAATCCCCGTACACGAACATCCACGCCTGCCTCTTCCCAATTTCGAGACCTTCCAGATAGCCTGCTGTCAACAGCACGAGGGACTCTGGGAGCAGTTGTGAGCAGCGCCAAGCGGAGTCGCTGTCTATTGCAGCCCGTATCTCGTAGAAGTCCTCCACTGTGGCGAGGAGCCTGCCTTCTTGGGCCTGAGCCATCCCAACGGGCAGTGCGAGAGATAGATCACCCCCTCATCCGTCCCCGCCCAGATCGCGGTAACGCATCATGGCCCAGGTGAACAAGCCGTGGGCAATCAAACCAGCGGCGGTGGCGCCCAGCAGCCACGGGCCGAAAGGTTGTTCCATGAGAGTCGCAAGCGCCTTTGCCATCCCGCCCGCGATATCGGAATCGGAATTTACGGCCGCTTGCACGAGAAACAGGCCGACAAGTGCGATCAGCAAAGCCCGCGCGCAAAAGCCCATCCGGCCGAGAGTGATCATCGCAATCTTCTCCCAAGCATGCATGTCGCGCAGCGTGAGTTTCTCGCGGAACTTCGCCCGGTAGCCCACCAGGAGCTGACTGATGCTGATCCCAAAGGCCACCACGCCCACAGCCCCAACCAGCCAGCGTCCGAACCCCTGCGACATCAGCCAGCTCGTCCCCGACTGCGCGGATTGATTCCCACTCTTCCCGCCGCCCATCACGCCGAGCCCCGACAGGACTGTCCTCGCCGCCATGTATGCGAGATAGATATGGAGGAAACCGCTGGCACCGTACAACACCCGGAGGCCTTTGCCGACGTTTTCGGGGTCCTTGAACGCCTCCACGAACTTCCACGCCGAATAGTGCATCAAGCCAACGGCGAGGATTACCAGAAGCGTTCCCCCGAATGGGCGCCGGCCGATTTCCTCGAGAGCTCCTTTCGTGTCACCCGTTTCGCCGCCGAAACCAACCGCGACCTGCAGGGCCAGCAACCCAACGGCGAGATAAACCGCGCCATTGGCGAGAAACCCAGAACGAATGATGAATTTTAGAAAGCCGCTTTGGGACTTCATGCCGGATAATCCGTGAGGAGAGGAAACGCGGCATGTCGATGCTCGATGCCGGTCATCGTTGGACGTGAGAAGGTGGGCGAAATTTCCGGTTTTGTCCATCGGAGCCGAGAAGATGTGGCGTAGCCACGCGGGTTTCGTCCACGTGCTTGCGAACCCTCCACCCCGTTTTCAACCCAGAATCGGGGTCGATGTTGCACACCATGTCGCACAGTCGCCGAGGAACCTCCGGGTGCCTGGGAGTGACGCTAGGAACGCCTCTTCTGCCCTAGAGGGGCTCCCTGACGCGAAGAGCGCCAGGGGCCATCATCGACGTGACAGGGGGAAGTCCGGGCGCAGCCATAAGTCGCTGTTCTCTATCGCGTTGAAGTGGTGGGCGGCACAGGACTCGAACCTGTGACCTCCTGCATGTCAAGCAGGCACTCTAACCAGCTGAGCTAGCCGCCCACGGCTTCTCGGAAGGGCGCAGAAAATACTGTCCTGCACGGGACCGCACAACCGGCTTTGAGCCCCGCTCTTCGGGCCAACCACTCGGCCTCTAGACTCCACGGAACCTGATTCATTAGGATAGGGCCCGATGAGCGCCGGACGCGAGCAATGGGGAACGCGAATAGGCTTGATCCTGGCCATGGCCGGCAACGCAGTTGGCCTCGGCAACTTCCTCCGCTTCCCCGTGCAGGCCGCCGACAACGGCGGCGGCGCGTTCATGATCCCTTACTTCCTGTCGCTGATCCTGCTGGGCGTCCCGCTCATGTGGGTCGAATGGTCGCTGGGACGCTACGGCGGCGTGCGAGGGCACGGGTCGACCCCCGGCATCCTGAACGCAATCTGGAAGAGTCGCGCCGCCAAGTACGTGGGCGCCCTCGGGATCTTCATGCCGTTCGTCGTGATGGTCTACTACACGTACGTCGAGTCGTGGTCGCTCGGCTTCTCCCTGCTCTCGATCTTCGGCACCTTCCCCCAGGAGGGCGGCATCGAGGAGATGACCCACTTCCTGCGGGCCTATCAGGGCGCCGAGATGCACGAGAGCGCGATGTTTGGGAACGTGGACACGGGGGCCTTCATCTTCCCCGGCCTGGCCTACGGGTTCTTCCTGCTCACGCTGGGCGCCAACCTCTGGTTCCTCCATCGCGGGCTGCAGGGCGGAATCGAGAAGGTCGCGCTGTACGGCCTGCCGGCGCTGTTCCTCTTCGCCATCGTGCTCATGGTGCGCGTGCTGACGCTCGGGACCCCGGATCCTGCGCTGCCGGAGAACTCGGTCATCAACGGCCTCGGGTTCATCTGGAATCCGGACCTGTCGGCGCTGACCGACCCCAAGGTATGGCTGGCGGCGGCCGGTCAGGTCTTCTTCACCCTGTCGCTGGGCGTGGGGTCGATCCATTGCTATGCCTCCTACCTCTCGGAGAAGGACGATGTCGCGCTGTCGGGGCTGTCCACCTCCGCGACCAACGAGACCGCGGAGGTGATCATGGGAGGCACGATCGCGATCCCGGCTGCGGTGGCGTTCTTCGGGGTCGCCGCCACGACCCAGCTGGCGGCTGGCGGGGCGTTCAACCTCGGCTTCGTCACCCTGCCCGTGATCTTTCAGCAACTGCCGTACGGGAACCTGTTCGGGGCGCTGTGGTTCTTCCTCCTGTTCATTGCCGGGATCACCTCCTCGCTCGCGATGGGCCAGGTCGTCATCGCATTCCTCGAGGACGAGTTCGGCATGAACCGCTCCCGTGCGGTCGGCCTCCTCGGCGCCGTGCTCTTCGTGTGCACGCAACCGGTGGTCCTGTTCATCGAGTACAGCTACATGGACGAGCTGGACTTCTGGGCGGGCACGTTCGGCCTATTCGTGTTCGGAGCGATCGAGCTGATCCTCTTCGCGTGGGTGTTCGGGATCGATCGCGGGTGGGCCGAGATCATGAAGGGCGCCGACCTCCGCCTCCATCCCATCTTCCGCTTCCTGCTGGCGTGGGTCACCCCGCTCCTGATGATCGCGATCTTTCTCTCCTGGACCTGGCTCAATGCGCCGGACGTGATCCTGATGCGCGGCGTGACGGAGGCGGATCGGCCGTTCGTCATCGGCGCCAGGCTCTTCATGCTGGGTTCGCTGATCGTCCTCCTGTATCTGATCCGTCGCGCCTGGCGCGATCGCGCGGTGTCATCATGACGCTCGGCGGCTGGATCATGCTGATCGTGGCCTGGGCCGCGATCCTCGGCCTCACCGGCTGGTGCATCGTCAAGGTCCTGCGTTCCGGCTGGCGCGACTAGCGGCCCGGATGTTGCAGATTCTCATCCGTGCGCGCCAATCCGGCGCGCGACCATCTCGCTGTCCGGGGATCATCCATGGAGAGGACGTTCGCGTTTCTCGGCGCCACCCTCGGTGGATTTGGCGGGTGGGTAGTGGGCTCTCCGCTCTCGCCGTACGCCGGCATGTTCGCCAGCCTGGTCGGCACCGGCCTCGGGATCTGGTTCGCCCGCCGGATCGTCCGCGACTACTTCTAGAATCCTCTCAGCCGCGACCGCCGGCGATCCGATCGGCCTCGGGCGAGACCAGTAGCCGGAGCATCGCAGCCGTCCCCAGTGCCGGTCCCGGCGCCAGCGCCGCGAACGCCCAGCCCCAGCCCACGCGTTCGACCAGTTCGGGCAGGACCCAGATCGTGGCGCCGGTCAGGAGGAACCCGATCGCGAGCTGGAGGGTGAGCGCGGTTCCCACGTAGCGCTGGTCGGCGACCTCGGTCACGATCGTCGAGAACTGGGCCGAGTCGGCAACGACCCAGAATCCCCAGATCAGCCCCACGGCCAGGACGATCGCCGGCCTGGTACCGACCAGATGACCGATGACCAGCGCGCACGAACCGGAGATCGCCATCGAGAGCGCGGTGGTCCGGGTCCTGCCCCACCGGTCCCCCAGCACCCCACCCGCCCAGCATCCCACGCCGCCCGCGGCGATGACCGCGAACGTCGCGAACGCGGCGCCCTCGAGCGGCCGCGCAGCCCCATGGGCGGCCAGCACGGCAGCGTAGAAGGAGCCGAACCACGCCCACATCGCGTAGAGCTCCCACATGTGGCCGAAGTACCCGAGGGAGGCCAGACGCACACCGCGCCCGGAGAACGCGCGCCCGGCCTGTCGCGGATCGAAGGTCGCGCTCGGGAAGGACCAGGGGCCTTCCGAGCCTGCCGCCTCCGCGATGACGCCCCCGAGCACCGTGAGCCCCGACGTTGTCGCGACGACGACGCGCCAGTCGACCCCGCCGAGGCCGTTGATCAGGTGGGGAGCGGCCGAGCCCAGGGTCAGCGCGCCTACGAGGATCCCGAGCCCCGTGCCGCGCCCGGCGCGGAACCACGTGGCCATCGACTTGAGTGCGGGCGGATAGACGCCGGCGAGGAAGAACCCCGTCACGAGTCGCAGCGGGATCGCGAATCCTGAGCCATCGGCCAGAAGGAGGAGCGCGTTGGCGATCGCCGCTCCGATCGCGCCGAGAAGGATCATCCGGCGCGGTGGGACGATGTCCGCTAGCGTCAGGCCCGCAGAGGTCAGGGCCCCGGCCACGAAGCCCGCCTGGACAGCGATCGTCAGCCAGGCCGCAGCCGAATCCGAGAGCTGCCACAGGTCTCTCAGCTGCGGCAGCGCCGCGGTGGCGGAGAACCAGGTCGTCATGGCCAGCAGGACCGCGACCGCCAGGATCGACAGAGCGCGCCAACGCCCCTGCGGATCCGCTTCTGCCGCACCGGGTGCGGGGGACCCCGGAACTGAGGCGTTCTTCAGTCCGCCTCTGCCAGGCGCGCGCGGCGCGGTCGCACGAACGCTTCGACGAAGTTCGAAAGGATCCGCGGTGCATGAGGCGCCTCGTCCACCCGGGGCTCGTCCGGGACCAGGTGCCGACGTCGGGCCACGAAGTCACGCGCGATCTCCTCGGTCACCTCGGGATGGAACTGCACGCCGCGGACCCAGGGACCGAGCGCGATCGCCTGCGCCTCGGTGTGCGGGTTGACGGCGAGCAAGGTTGCGTCGGGAGGAAGGAGCGCCGCGTAGTCCTCGTGGGTCGTCTGGACACGGAAGCGCTCGGGGAACCCCGCGAACAAGGGGTCTTCGCGCCCCGCCTCGGTGAGCTCGACATCGGTGGTCCCGATCTCCCATCCACCGGGGTGGCGCTCCACCCGGCCGCCTAGCGCCTCGCAGATCGCCTGGTGCCCGAAGCAGACACCGAGGAGCGGAAAGTCCCGGCGCGCAATTTCGCGGATCCAATCGAACAGGCGCTCGGCCCAGGGCTCAGGCCGGGCGACCGAGCCGCGCGCTCCGGTGACGATCCAGCCGTCGGCTTCGGCGGGATCCGGAAGCTCTCCCTCCTGGACCTCGTACACCTGGCAGGCGACCTCGCTTCCTAGCGTTCGCGCAAACCACGCGTCATAGTCCCCGAAGCGAAGAATCATCTCGGCGTACGTGGACCCGGGCTTGACGATCCCGATGCGCGTCTTCATCCTCGCGCCAGCCGCAGCTGCCCGCAGGCCCCCTCGATGTCGAGCCCCCGGCTGCGCCGGATCGTCACCGGGACCCGGGCGGCGCGCCGCAGCGCTTCCCTGAACCTCTGGGTCTCGACCGTGGACGGGCGGCGGAAGTCCGCGCCCGGGATCGGGTTGTAGCGCATGAGGTTGACCTGGACGGAGAGGCCCTCGACGGCGCGCGCCATCGCGGCTACGTCCTCGGGTCGGTCGTTGACTCCCGGAAGATGGAGGTACTCGAACGTCATGCGCTTCCCGGTGGCATCGCACCAGAGCCGGCACGCGGCGAGCAGCTGCCGCAGCGGGTAGCGACGGTTGATGGGGACGATGCGATCTCGCACCTCGTCGAGCGCTGCGTGCAGCGAAACGGCGAGCCGCACCTGCGGGAACTCCTCGCCAAGCGCCACGATCCGGTCGGGCACACCCACGGTGGAGACAGTGATCCTGCGCGCGCCGATGTCGAAATACCGCGTGTCTACGAGCAAATCGAGCGCCACCCTCAGGTTCTCCCAGTTCAGGAGCGGCTCACCCATTCCCATGAAGACCAGGTTGGCGCCGTGGCCGGCTTCCTCACGGCTCTTCTGAAGATATCGGACCTGATCGACGATCTCCCCCACGGTCAGGTTCCGCTTGTATCCGAACATGCCGGTAGCGCAGAACGCGCACGCCAAGGCACAGCCGGCCTGGCTCGAGATGCAGAACGTGTCCCGTTGCGGTGAGGGGATCATCACCGACTCGACCGCCTCACCGTCGACCAGCATCCAGAGATACTTCTGCGTCCCGTCCGCCGACTCCCGCAGCTCCTCGAGCGCGATCGAGGGAAACCGGAACGCGTCCGCCAGCTCGTCGCGAAGGCCTCTCGGGAGGGTCGTCATCGCGTCCCAGCCGTCCACGCGCTGGCGGTAGATTCCGTTGACGATCTGCTCGACCCGATAGACAGGCTCGCCGCGTTCGCCCAGCCACTCCGTGAGCGCCGCTTCGATCCGCTCCGGACCGTAGCTCAGAAGCTCGGGTCGCGGGTCGAGCTCCGCGAGGCGCGCCAGGCGGCGGTC
Organism: Gemmatimonadota bacterium; assembly: GCA_035633635.1. GTDB lineage: Bacteria > Gemmatimonadota > Gemmatimonadetes > JACCXV01 > JAHWKZ01 > JAICNR01. Next base: position 19,457 of record DASQEN010000062.1, read on the forward strand.
GCGCACGCTGTCCGGAGTTGGAGGCGGGGTACTCTTGAGCTCGTGCATCCTCTCAATGTAATCCCTAGCCGGCCGAGCGCCGGGCGAGCCATGTCCTCGCGGCCGATAGTCTCTCGCCGACGACGTCGGGCCCCATGGCGACCATGGTCTCGAAGATGCCCGGGCTCACGCGCTGTCCGGTGAGCGCCACCCGCATCGACTGCATGACTTTGCCCGCCGGGACACCACGCCCCTCGGCGACTGACCGTAGGCGGGTTTCCATCGCCTCCAGCGCGCCCCAATGATCCTCGGCGGCGGCATACTCCTCGGCCACGGCGAGGGCCTGGTCCGCGGCCGCCGGGTCCTTCCAGAACTTCTCGATCGCGTCCGGATGGTACTCGACCGGTCCGGGGAAGAACGGTCGCCCCTGCTCAACCAGGTCGTGAAGCGTCCGCGAGCGCGTCTTGACCAGGCCCATCAGGTCCTCGAACCAATCGGCGCGCTCCTCCAGCTCCTCCAGCCCGACGATGCCGGCACGCACGAACCACGGCCGTGCGACTTCCGCCACGTCCGCGCCGGAGAGCTGCGTAAGGTGCTGGCCGTTCAGCCACTCGAGCTTCTCCACGTCGAACACCGCGCTCTTCCCGGTGATGCGGTCCAATGTGAACGCTTCTACCAGCTCACCGCGCGTCATCACCTCACGATCGTCCCCAGGCGACCAGCCCAGAAGCGCAAGAAAGTTGACGAACGCATCGGCGAGATAGCCCTGCTCCCGATACGCGGTGACCGCGACTGCGCCATGGCGCTTCGAGAGCTTGGACTTGTCCGGACCCAGGATCAGCGGGACGTGAGCGAATACGGGCGGCTCTACGCCCAGCGCGTGGTAGATCAGAATCTGCTTGGGGGTGTTGGAGATGTGGTCGTCTCCGCGGACGACGTGGCTGATCCGCATGTCCAGGTCGTCCACAGTGACCGCAAGGTTGTAGATCGGCGCGCCGTCCGAACGCACGACGATGAAGTCCCCGATTGTCCTGTTCTCGAACGAGGTGGGGCCGTGGACGACGTCGTCCCACGCGGTCTCTCCCGCCGGTACGGCGAACCGGATCGTGCAAGGATCCCCGCTCGCCCGGCGCTCGGCGGCCTCGAAAGGAGCGATCCCGCGACAGCGTCCGCTGTATACGTACGACTCCTTCCGCGCGATCGCTGCTTCACGCTCCGCGGCGAGCTCCTCGACCGTGCAGAAGCAGGGGTACGCGTTGCCTTCTTCGACCAGACGCCCCGCCGCCTCGCGATGACGCTCGCCGCGCTCCGACTGGAAGTAGGGTCCCTCGTCCCAGTCGATTCCCAGCCATTCGAGTCCATCGAGGATCTCGCGGATCATCTCGTCGGTGGATCGCTCGGCGTCCGTGTCCTCGATCCGAAGCACGAAAGTGCCACCGGTGTGGCGCGCCCAGAGCCAGTTGAAGAGCGCGGTCCGCGCGCCACCGACGTGGAGGAATCCGGTGGGACTGGGCGCGAAGCGCACGCGAACGGGGGTGACCAGGCTCATAGCGTTGACATCCTCATGCGGACGGAGATATTGCCGAGGTGCTCCAAGATGCAATCATCGCCGCTCTCGCTCTCAACGGCATTCTTTGCACGGCGGCATTGGCCTGGTTGCTCCGGCGGGCGGCGCAGCGTCACGATCGCGATTGGCCGGCTGAGTTCCCTTCGTTCGATTTACCGGACAAGCTCGAGCCCCCGGACCCCGACGCGGAGTCGTTCGGGCGCTATCCGTCCTCCGAGATCTTCTCCATCATGGCCGAGCACTATCCCGCGGCCTACGAGCGCTACCGGCTGGGCCGTATGGAGGGCGCAGAGCGGTTGCAGGTGTGGGATGCCTGTTGCGCGATCCACGACGCGCGCGTCGAGATAGAAGAGCTCTGTTCCTGAAGCTTTGCGGGATGGGCGCGCTTGCGGCGCCATCCCCTCGCGTGCCTTGCGGATCGTCAGGGGATGGCGGAGAGGGAGGGATTCGAACCCTCGATACGGTTCCCCGTATAACACCTTAGCAGGGTGCCGCCTTCAACCTCTCGGCCACCTCTCCGCTGTTCCTCGCGGCGTCGTTTTCGACGCTCAGACCGCCGCTTCGGCTTCGACCACGTCGCCGCGCTGGGAAACGGTGCGGATCAACGCCCCCAGCATCCGGCTGCCGTCCATCAACAGGGCCCGCAGCTCCGGCTCATCCGCTCCGCCGCGCAGGGCACGCTGCTCGATGAGCGCAGCCGCCGCGTGCAGCGATCCGCGCGCATCCTCCAGCGCGGACGAGAATCCGTCGTTCCGCGTCCCGTTGGCGCGCGAATGGGCGGTGGCCCGTGCGATCCCGATCGTCGCCAGCCGGACCTCCCGCTCTATCTCCGGACCCAACGGGCCATCGTCGGCCGAGGCCAGGCATGCCAGCCACGCTTCCTGAGCCCGCTGATAGACGTGCAGGCCCTCGAACGGAAACTGCTGGCGGCCGTCATCCCGGCCACTTCGCTCCTGATCCTGGCTCTGTCGAACCATTCTGATCTCCCTCCGTGGCTTGCGTGGAACCGCCCGGAGGGGGCGCGCTACGGCGCGGAGCGGCGGTCAAGATACGCCCTTCGAAAGGGGCTTGTCAAAGAACCAAACGCAAGTTGCGTGCTGTCTTCGCCCAGCCCAAGGAAGTACCTCGTTGGTCCAATCTCGGCACCGACATCGTCGAACTCCCGACGATCCGGTCGGGCTCGGGTGCGTTGCCGAGTGGCGGCCGGGACCCCATCTTCGCTCTCGGAGGGGTGGCCGAGCGGTTTAAGGCACTGGTCTTGAAAACCAGAATGGGGGTATCCCTCCATCGTGGGTTCGAATCCCACCCCCTCCGCCATCCCTGTTTCCACGAAGCGCCTCGAAGAGGCGCCGGTAGTCGATCTCACGAGATCCGGCGAGATCGCTCGCCGGATCTCGTGGATCGGCAACCGTGCGGGCCGAAGGCCCGCCGTGGAAACGGGGATGGCTGGAAGCCCCGCGGCGAGCGGAGGGATGGCGCCGAAGGCGCCCATCCCACCCAGGAAACTACTACTCCTCCTCCCCCTCACCCTTCCACGACTCGTCGTCCCACTCCCAGTACCGCTCCCACTCCTCAACGCCCAGCGAATGATCGTCGGGTTTCCCCAGGGCCTTGTCCTCGCTGCGAATGCGCCTCTCGATCTCCTGCCGCACCGCGCGACGACGTATCCCGTAGAGCACGAGGACTAGGAGCGCGAGCGCGATCCACAGCCCCTGCTGTCCGGTGAGCGCGACCGTCCACCCGTACTGACGTCCGAGCTCGGACTCCCATTCCCCGTAGAACTGATCCAGGGTGAGCCCGTACGTCCCGCGCATGGCCTGGTCGAACGTCGCCCCTTCCCGCATCCGGGAGAGCAGATGCCCAAGGGCCGCGTCTCCTCCGCGGCGTTCGAGGCCTCTCACCGCGGCCATGCTCTGGGTGTACGCCAGGGAGGGGTCTGGGGCCTGTGGAAACGTTTCGTTGAGCTCGCCCAGCGGGGCGAGCGTTCCCGTGACTCGCGCCCAGGCGAGCCGGTAGGGATCCACCCAACGCCATTCGTCCGCGTAGAGAGCGGCGAACCCCTCGTTGAACCAGCGCGGAAGCCGTTCGCCATCGTCGTTCAGCGCTGCGCCCAGGTACAGGTGCGCGAGTTCATGACGCAGGACGATGGCAGGATCGACGTCGACCTTCCCGGTAATCTTCGGCGAGCGCATCACGACCCGCCGCACGCGTGGGAAGGCCACCGCCAGGCCCCAGTCCGGAGCCCTGCCGCTCGTCAATTCGCGGAAGGCCGCCTCGGTCGGGGCGACCACGACGTCGAACGTATCGGGCGGGAGGTTCAGCGACGCGACCGGCAGGGGAACGAAGGAACCCCCCTTCTCGGCCAAGAGGGCCACGATCGCCGAGTCCGCGGGAACGTGGTGGAAGACGACCAGACGGCCCCCCGGTGCTTCGACGACGAGCAGCCTGAAGGCTCCCGCCTGCTCCGAGGCCGCCTCCTGTCCCAAAGCCGTCACCGGGCCCGAGATCGTCGCCAGCGCCAGCCCGGCGACGAGCGCCCATGCGGCCACCCAACCGCTCACGTCAGGCCGGATGTCGGCGCAGGGTCGCGCGCAGAACCTCGAGATCGGCCGGGAGCGGCGACTCGACCCGCAGCCGCTCGCCGGTCGTGGGGTGATCGAACTCGAGCGCGAAGGCATGGAGCGCCTGCCGGACGGCGGCCGCCGCCGCCTCCCGCGCCCATGCCTGTTGGGGCCCGTGGAACCCGCGCGCCCGGGACGACCCGCCCCCGTACCGCGCATCGCCCAGCACGGGGTGGCCCGCCTCGGAGAGGTGGACGCGGATCTGGTGCGTCCGCCCCGTCTCCAGGTCGACCTCCAGCCATTCGCCCACCGCGTATCTCTCCAGCACCCGCCAGCGGGTCACCGCCTGGCGCCCCCGCCGCGTGCGGCTGGACATCTGCTGGCGGTCGCTGATCGAGCGGCCGATCGGCGCATCGAGAATCCCCGTGGACTCCCCCAGATGTCCCCACGCGAACACCCAGTAGGTCTTTCCGATCGTGCGCGCGGCGAACTGGCTGGAGAGCGCGCGGTGAGCGCCGTCGCTCTTCGCAACCAGGAGGCAGCCCGATGTGTCCTTATCGAGGCGATGCACCAGCCCCGCTTTCCTCTCGTCGCCGACGCCCGCGATGTCCGGTCTGTGGTGGAGGAGGGCGTTGACGAGCGTGTCGTCGAAGTGGCCGGGACCGGGGTGGACGACGAGCCCGGCGGGTTTGTCCAGGACCAGGCAGTCCTCGTCCTCCCAGAGGACGGAGAGCGGGATGTCGGTGGATGTGATGGAGGGCTCGGCTTTGGGCTCGACCTCTACGACGATCTCGGATCCCGCTTCGACCGGCACGCTCGCCCGACGAGCGGTCACTCCGTCCACCCGGACGCCGCCGGCCTCGATCGCTCGCCGGATGCGCGTCCTCGACAGCGGCACCAGCCCGGCCAGCGCCTTATCGATCCGCTCCCCCGCCTCCCCGACGCGAACCCGGTAGACCTCCACTCCGCGGTCCTGCGGGCTCAATCCTTGAACAGATACGTCCAGGCCAGCATGGCCGCACCGATCGTCACCGCGCTGTCAGCGACGTTGAAGATCGGCCAGAAGTGACCCGCGATCCCGACCTGAACGAAGTCCACGACCATCGACCAGCGGATGCGGTCGATGATGTTGCCCAGCGCGCCGCCCAGGATGAGCGCCAGGGCGATGCGCTGCATCCGCTCCCCGCGGGGAGCGGTCAGGAGCAGGTAGAGGACGAGCGCCGAGGCGATGGCGGCCAGGACCAGGAAGACCTGCGAGGAGTACGAGCCGATCGAGAGGCCGAACGCGGCGCCCTCGTTGTGGATGTACGTCAGGCGCACGACGTCCCCCACGACGGGGATCGTCTCGTTGAGCGCCATGCTTGCGCGGACCCACGTCTTCGTGAGCTGGTCGAGGATCAGAACGCCGATCGGGATCGCCGTCTCGGCGGAGAACGAGATCCTGCGTGGCTGACTCAGGGCCTCAGACGCCCCTTCCATTCTCCTCCAGCTCCTTGCACGCGATGCACAGGGAAGCGTACGGCAGCGCCTCCAACCGCTCCCACTTGATCCGCTCCCCGCAGATCTCGCAGTTCCCGAAGACCTCGGGATCCTTGTACAGCCGCCGCAGCGCGCTGTCGATCTGATACAGCTGACGTCCCTCCTGCGAGGCAAACAGGAACGCCTGCTCCCGCTCCATGGCATCGGTGCCCTGATCGGCCATGTGGAACGAGTAGGCGCTCAGGTCGCCCGACGCCGTGCGGGTGGTGTCGTGATAGTTTTCGTCGAAGAACCCGAGCTCCTTGAGCATCTGCTCCCGTTCCTCCAGCAGCCGGCGTTCGAGTAGCTCAATACGTTTCTTGTCCATTTCGCTTCCCTTCAGTCGGTTTCGCGCGTTCCGTTCAAAGTTTGCTCCGGAGTCGTCAGCCGACGATCTCCGCGCACTCGGAGCACAGATCGGGATGGGAGGTGTTCTCCCCCACGTCCGTGCGATATCTCCAGCAGCGCTGGCATTTCTCTCCTTCAGCGGGTGAGGCCGCGACCAGGAATTCCTCGTCGTTCTCGGCCGACGTTTCCCGGATCTGGACGTCGGAGACGATGAACACTTCCTCAAGATCCCCCGCTCGCGCCTCGAGGATCGCCCGCTCCTCGTCATTCCGAACGGCGATCTCGACCCGCGCTGCCAGCGAAGACCCGATGACCTTGAGTTCCCTCAGCTTCTCGAGCTCGGCGGTGACTGCCTGCCGGGCGCGTAGGAGGACATCCCATTCCCGCTCGAGGGCCGCGTCTCTGCGCTCCAGGCACGCAGGCGCGAACTCGAGGAGGTGCACGCTATCCTCCGGGGAGCGGCTTCCCATCGCGCCCCATGCCTCCTCCGCGGTGAATGTCAGGATGGGTGCCAGAAGCCGGATCAGCGTGTCCAGCACGGCGTTCAGGACGGTCTGGGCGCTCCTGCGAGCGTGGGATCCGGCCGGCTGCGTGTAGAGCCGGACTTTGATCCCGTCCAGGTAAATTCCCGAGAGCTCGACCGTGCAATAGTTGACAAGCCGCTGGTACCCGACGTGGAACTCGTATTCCGCGTACGACCGGAGCACTTCCTCGGATGTCCGCTCCAGCTCGGCCAGGGCCCAGCGATCAAAAGGAAGCAGGGAGTCGATCGGCGCGGCGTCCTTCTCCGGATCGAAATCCGAGACGTTGCCGAGCAGGAACCGCAGCGTATTGCGAATCCGCCGATACGCCTCCGAGACCTGGTCGATCGCCTCCCAGCTGAACCGTCCGTCCCGCGTGAAGTCGTTGGCCGCCGTCCACAGCCGCAGGATATCGGCACCCCGCGACTCCACCACTTCCGACGGATCGATGACGTTGCCAAGCGACTTGTGCATCGCGCGTCCCTGGGCATCCACCATCCAGCCGTGAGTAAGCACGGTCCGAAACGGAGCCGCATCGCGTCCGGCCACCGCGAGTATCAGGGATGAATTGAACCAGCCACGGTGCTGGTCCGGCCCTTCCTTGTACAGGTCGGCCGGCCAGGACAGATCCTCCCGCCCCTCCAGCACGGCACGCTGGGAAGAGCCGGAGTCGAACCACACGTCCAGGATCTCGATCTCGCGTCGGAACGAGGTCGCCTCCGGCCCGCAATGCGGGCAGTGCGTCCCCTCCGGCACGATCTGATCTACCCCTTCGGCGAACCACACGTCCGCGCCCCGCTCGCGGACGAGATCGGCCACGTGGCGGATCAGGCCCGCGTCCAGGAGCGGCTCCTCGCATTTCCGGCAGTATACGGCCGGGATGCCGACCCCCCACGCACGCTGGCGCGAAAGGCACCAGTCTGGACGCTGATCCACCATCGTCGAGATCCGGTTCACCGTGGAGGGCGGGATCCAGCGCACCTTCCCGATCTCCTCGAGCGCCCGGCGGCGCAGCTCGGCGTGATCGAGCGACAGGAACCACTGCACGGTCGCACGGAAGATCACCGGATTCTTGCAGCGCCAGCAGTGCGGATAGGAGTGGACGACCTCCCCGCGCTCGAGTAGCAGGCCGCGGGCGTCGAGATCTTCCACGATGCGCGGGTTGGCCTCCCAGATGCGGGCCCCTGCATAGCCCGGCGTTCCGTCCAGGAAGATCCCGTCCGGGCCGACAGGGTTGTAGATCTCGAGCTGCTGCGCGCGGCCGACCCCGAAGTCCTCGGCCCCGTGCCCGGGC
>DASQEN010000063.1:0-20340 GCA_035633635.1 Gemmatimonadota bacterium
CTCCTCGTGGCCGAGGACGCGCCGGTTCGGTGGCGAGGCCCGGAAGGGCACGGCTTCGTGTGGCAGAGCGTGATCGAAACCGGGGCGCTTCGGGAGTTTCTCTCCGACGTCGAGTGGGGGGATCTGGACGTTCTGCTCCTCGATATGCCGCCCGGAACGGAGAAGCTCGCCCGCCTGATCGACCTGGCCGGGCCGCCGGACGCGGTCCTGCTCGTCACGACGCCCTCGGAGGCGGCGCGCCACGTCGTCGCGAAAACGGCCCGGCTCCTCCAGCGCGCCGGGGTCGACCGCGTGGGACTCGTGGCCAACATGGCGACCTGGACGTGCCCGCACTGCGGAGTGGCCGAGCCGCTCTTCGCGGCGGACGGTGCCCGGCGCCTGGCGAGCGACGCCGGCCTAGAGGTCTGGGCGGAGGTGCCCTTCGACCCGCGGATCGCCGCCGACACCGACGAGGGCATGCCGATCGTGCTGAGCGCGCCCGAGCGCCCGGCGGCGCGGGCCTTTTCCGCGCTCGCCGGGCGGCTGGTGGCGCCGTGAAGTTCCTGTGCGTCGGCTGTGACCGGGTGATGGACTACGTCGAGCGCCGACTGCCCGGAGACGGTACGATGGCGGTCGTCTACGCGTGCCCCGGGTGCGGTCGCGAGACCGCCTTGCTGACGAATCCGATGGAGACCCGGCTCGTCAGCGGGCTGGGAATCGAGTTCGGGGGGCGGAGCGTCCCTCCCGAGCCGCTCGAGCTGGTGCGGTCCGCGCTCGAGGACACCGACGAACGGACGCTTTCGGGGGCGACGAACGCCGCCGGACAGAGCTCCCTGCGTCCCGGCCAGGTGCGCTGGACGGGAGACGCCCGCGAGCGACTGCTGGTGGTGCCGTCGTTCGTGCGCGGGATGGTCAAGCGCATCTATGGGGAGTACGCAGCCGAGCGGGGCATCGACGAGATCACTCCCGAGATCATGGATCGCGCGCGCACGGAGCTGGGTCTGGAAGGGATGTAAAAGCGAGTTGTTTGACACGCCCCGCCGCCACTTTTATATAGGGGCGTCGCAAGCCGGCACTACGGGTCGGGTGAGGGTCGGGTCGGGAGTCCTGCAGTCGATTTCCCTTCGAAATCGGGTGGAATGTATCGAGAGATTCTCGTACCGGTAGACAACTCCCAGCACTCCGACTGGGCTGTCGATCGCGCGATCGAGATCTGTCGCCGCTCCGCTGGCCGCGTGACCGGCAATCACGTCTACGCCGCGCGCCTCCACGACATTCGCTTCCGCCAACTCGAAACCGGGCTTCCCGCCCGCTTCCAGACCCCTGAAGAGATCAAGCGCCAGCGGAAGATCCACGACAAGCTGATCGAGAAGGGACTCCAGCTCATCTCCGACAGCTTTCTCGACCAGGTCGAGAAGCGCTGCGGAGGGGCCGGGATCCCGTTGACCCGTCAGCTCCTCGAAGGGATCCACTACGAGGAGCTGGTGCGGGAGGTGAACCAGGGTGAGGGGCGGCTGCCGAGCCTGATCGGCTTCGATCCCAACATCGCCGACAAGTACGACGGCGGCGCGACGGTGCGGAGCGACGTGAAGCTCGGCGAGGACGGCCGGATTCTGGCCGAGGACGAGGAAGCCGACGAGAAGGTGGCCGGGACCTCGGGCCGGAGCTACGACCTGGTGGCGATCGGTGCGCACGGCCTGGGCCGTCAGCCGTTTAGCCAGCTAGGTGGAGTGGTGGCGCGCGCGATACGCGGAATCGAGAAGGACGTGCTGATCGTGCGCGACGGCCGACCGCTCGAGGGCGGCCGCATCCTCGTCTGCGTTGACGGCTCGGCCTACAGCTACAAGGCGATGCGGATGGCGCTCGAGCTGGCGCGCGAGTTCGACGCCAAGCTCTTCGTCGCGAGCGCGTTCGACGTCGAGTACCACCACGTCGTGTTCAACAACATCAAGGACGTCCTCTCCGTGCAGGCCTCGAAGGTGTTCAAGTTCGAGGAGCAGGAGGAGCTGCACAACAACATCATCGACAAGGGTCTCCTGCGGCTGTGCCAGGCCAACCTCAAGCGCGCCGAGGTGATGGCCGGCGAGTACCCCGACGTCGAGATCGAGACCCAGATCCTTATCGGCAAGCCGTTCCAGGTCGTGCTCCAGTGGGCCGAGGAGATCGAGCCCTCGCTGCTGGTCGTCGCGCGCCACGGGAGCCATCGGATCGACGGGACCGACCTGGGGTCCCAGGCCGACAACCTGACCCGCATCGCGTCGGTGAACACGCTCCTCGTGGGAACGACCGAGGTGCATCCCGAAGAGATCCCGTGGATCGAGGAGGACGGCGAGACGGGCCTCGAGTGGGCGCCGGACGCCGAGGTGCGGATCCTCCGGGTGCCGCCGTTCGCGCTCGGCATCGCGCGCAAGGCGGTCGAGGAGTACGTGATCGAGCGCTACGGCGGCCACGGAGAGGCGCCGGGCAGTGGGAACGGTCACGTCGGCGGCATCGGCAACGGCAACGGGCACGTGGACGAGAATGAGGATGGCAAGCTCCGGAGCCTGCCCACCGTCACGGGCGAGCGGCTCGACGAGGCGATCTCGAAGCTCCTGCCCACCCACATGCAGCTGATCATGGGGATCGGCACCGCCGAAGAGCTGGCGCTGGCCGAGATCAAGGCCGAGGAGGCGATGAAGCGGACGGTCGTCGAGGGGCTCGACGCCGATCCGGTACCCGAGGTCCGCATGGTGATGGCGAAATGCCCCTACACCGGCCACGTGCAGGAGCGCGGGTGGACGGAGAAGGACGCGGTCGTCTGGACGGCGGAGGCGTTCGAGCGGCTGAGGCTCGTTCCGCTCATCGCGCGGCCGCTGGCGCGGAACACGGTCGAGCGCTTCGCCCGCGAGCACGCCATGTGGCGGATCACGACCGCCGTTATGGACGAGAACAAGCAGGCGATGATCGAGGCGGACGAGTTCGACATGGACACGATGCTGGTCATGTTCAAGGAGCTCCAGACCAAGCAGCTGAAGGCAGCCGCCGAGGGGGTCGACGGCCTGACGCCCGAGATGCGGCGGTTCATCGACGAGGCGAAGGCGGCGGGAGTCACCCGCTGCCCGATCCGCGATATCGAGAAGCAGATGGAGCAATGCCCGGTCGATTTCAAGGCCGCAACCCCCGCGGAGGCGAAGGCCGCGGTCGAGGCCTTCCTGCGTGACAGCGCCGCGACACAGGAGGGCGCCCCGGAGGCGTGACGACCATCCCGCGAACGAAATCGGGGTCGGCGGACGAGACCGCACCGCGCTGGGATTGGGAGGCGGAGGTCGCTGCGCGCGCGCCCGGGCCGGAGGCAATCCCGCACGTCGTAGCCTGGAATCTCACCCGTCGCTGCAATCTCGAGTGCGCTCACTGCTACATCGCCGCCGGATCCTGGCATTCTTCCGAGGACGAGATGCCCACCGCCGACTGCCTTCGGGTCGTGGACGAGATCCTCGCTGTGAGCCCCGCGCCCATGCTGATTCTCAGCGGAGGGGAGCCCCTCCTTCGCGGGGACCTCGAGACGATCGCGAGCCGGGCCGCGCGCGGGGGCGCCACGGTCGTGGTCGGCACGAACGGGACCCGGCTGACGTCTGCACGGATTCGATCGCTCAAAGCCGCGGGCGTGCGCGGCGTGGCGGTCTCGGTCGACAGCCTCGACCCGACGTATCACGATCGCTTCCGCCACGGCGAAGGCTCCCTGGGCGAGACGCTGGAGGCGATCGAGCGCCTGCGCGAGGAGGAGCTGGATTTCGTCGTCCAGACGACGGTCACGCGCGGAAACATCGACGAGATCCCGCGCCTCGTCTCCTGGTCGGCGGAAAAAGGGGCGGTGTCGTTCAACTGCTACTTCATCGTCCCCACCGGTCGTGGCGAGGGGATGCGTGGGCTCCCCCCCGAGGAGAACGATCGGGTTCTGGCCGAGCTCGTCCGGCTGGGACGCGAGTATCGCGGCAGGATGATGGTGCGCTCGAAGTGCCAGCCTCAGATCATGCGCCACGCATACGAGACCGATCCCGAGTCCGGGCTACTCGATTATTCGACCCGCTGTCCCTGTGGGGTCCAGTACTGCCGCATCACGCCGGAGGGCAAGGTGACACCCTGCCCGTATATGCCGGTGGAGGCTGGAGATCTATCGGTCGAGAGTTTCGGCGAGATCTGGCGCGGCTCCCCGGTCTTCCGCGATCTGCGATTTGGCGATCTCGGCGGCCGCTGCGGGCGCTGCGAGTACCGGGCCGTGTGCGGCGGATGCCGGGCTCGCGCGTTCGCCGAAAGCGGCGACTGGCTGGCGGAAGACCCCGCCTGCGCCTACCAGCCGACCGGTGACGAGCCGCTCGTGCTCCCGCGGCCCGTGACGTACGGCTCGCCGGTCGAGCCCTCACTGCCCTGGAGCGCGGCCGCGGAGGAACGCATGCGACGGGTGCCGGGGTTCGTCCGCGCGGTCGTCACCGCGCGGGTCGAGAGCTACGCCGCCGAGCGCGGCTACGCTCTCGTCACCGAGGACGTGATCGACGAGGTGCGATCGGCGTTGCCGATAGACTTTGGGAAGAGGAGACCGTTCTTCCTCGGAAAGGACCGCCCCTGAGACGCTCGGCCATCTGGATCGCGCCCTTGGCGCTGGTCCTCCTGGCGGCTCACGCCGCCGGGGCCCAGGAGCCCGCCGCGGTCGGCATGCGCGAATACGGGTCCTTCCCGTGGATCGGCAGCCGAACCGCGGTGTGGATCGCGGCCGAGGTCCACCTCATGTTCGCCGCCTTCGTCCTCGGCGTGCCGATGTTCGCGGTCGTCGCGGAGGGGATCGGCATCTTCGGCGGCGACGAGCGCTATGACCGGTTGTCCAAGGAGTTCACGCGGCTTCTACTGATCGCGTACAGCGCGACCGCGATGTGGGGCGCCGTCCTGGTCTTCTTCCTCACCACGCTCTACCCCCGCTTCTGGGCCCACATGACCGAGATCTTCGAGGTCTCGATGTGGATCTACGTGGGCCTGTTCTTCGTCGAATCGTTCACCCTGTATCTCTACTATTACGGCTGGGATCGATGGAAGACCGGCCGCGCCAAGATCGGGCACTGGACGCTCGGTATTCTGCTCAACCTGTTTGGAACCGCGGTCCTGTTCATCGCCGACAGCTGGCTGACCTACATGATGAGCCCGCCAGCCGAGGTCACGCCCGACACGTCTCCGGCGATGGTCCAGTTCTGGAGCGCGTTCGCCAACGCCACCTGGATGCCGATCAACATCCATCGTCTGATCGCCAACGTCGTGTTCGGGGGCTCGGTGGTCGCGGCGTACGCCGGCTACCGCTTTCTCTCCGCGAAGACCGACGAGGAGCGCGCGCACTACGACTGGATGGGCTACGTGGGGAACTTCATCGCCATCGGCGCGCTGATCGTGCTTCCCTTCGCCGGCTATTACCTGGGCCGCGAGATCTACGAGTACAACCAGCAGATGGGCATCACGATGATGGGCGGGTTCATGTCGTGGCTGTGGATCATCCAGGCGTTTCTGATCGGGGTCCTGTTCCTGGCCGGCAACTACTACCTGTGGGTCGGGATGGGGCGTATCCCGGGCGCCGAGCGGTTCCTGCCCTACACGAAGTGGATGCTGCTCGTGCTGATCCTCGGTGTCATCGTCTGGTCGACCCCTCATACGATGATCGCCGACCGGGCGGAGCTCGAGGCGATGGGCGGCTCCCATCACCCGTTCCTCGGCGTGCTGGGGGTGATGAGCGCAAAGAACACGGCCGTGAACCTGATGATCCTGACCACGTTCCTGTCGTTCCTCCTGTACCGGCGGGCGAACCGGCGTCCAGTGGTTTCGTGGGCGCGCGGGGGGACGATCGTGCAAGCCGGGCTGTTCGTGATCGCGGCCGCCGTGGTCCTGTTCTACGGCGTGTACGGCTATTTCGTGAGCGCGATCGTGCGGATCGGGTTCAGCGTCTATCAGGTGCTCGCTGTCCTGGCCACGATCGTCAGCGTGGTGGCCATCGACGTCGCGATGCTGCGGGGATCCGAATCGCGCGGCGCGATCCGCTGGGGGCAGATGCCTCCGCGCTCGCAGTACGCGCTGTTCGTGCTCGTCGTGACGTTCACCTGGCTGATGGGCCTCATGGGGTTCGCGAGGAGCGGGATCCGCCAGCACTGGCATGTGTGGGAGGCGGTGCGCGACACGAGCCAGTGGGCGGCCACGCCCGCGCTCGGCTACGCCGCCCAGGTGATCAGCGTGTGCGTGATCATCTTCCTGGGCATGATCTCGTTCATCTTCTGGTTGGGCGGGCTGGTCGAGAAACCGCAGCTCGTCCCCAAGCCGGGAGACCGCTGAGATGTGGGGAACGAACCTCAGGATCCTCGGCGTCGTGCTCGGCACGATCGCGCTCTACACGCTGCTCGCGAACGCGATCCCGCAGATCGAGTCGGAGGTTCCGGAGGAGCTGTCGTTCACGGGGGAGGTGAGCCCCGAGCAGCTGATCGAGGCCGGTCAGGAGCTCTACGACGGCGCCGGCGGCTGCACGGTTTGCCATGGCTTGGGAACCCGCGCTCCCAACCTGCTCGTGGCCGAAGCAGGCCTGGGTCCGATCGGCGCGCGCTGCGCCGAGCGGGTTCCGGGCGAGGATTGCAAGACGTATCTGCACCGGTCGCTGGTCGACCCGCAGGCGCACGTTGTCGAGGGCTTCCAACCGATCATGCCCGACATGTCGAGGACGCTCTCGGGCGCCCAGATCTGGTCGATGGTCGCGTACCTCCAGAGTCAGGGCGGCGAGGTGACGGTGACCGCTGCCGATCTCCAGGTCGCAGCGGGTGGGGAGGAGGGAGCCGCAGCGGGCGCCGCGGGGGGTGGTTCGGCAGGCCCCAGCGCGACGACCGACCCGATGCAGCTCTTCCAGGAGATGCAGTGCATCGCATGCCACAAGCTTGGGAACGAAGGCCAGGAGGTGGGGCCGCCCTTCGACGGGATCGGGTCCCGCCTCTCGTCCGAGGAGATCCGCGCGGCGATCCTCGATCCCGCGGCCTCGATCTCCCCGGGATACGAGCAGTTCGCGGGTGTGATGCCCCCTAACTTCGGTTCGCGGTTGACGGCGGCCCAGCTGGAAGCGCTGGTGGGCTTCCTGGCGGAACGTAAGTGAGGTTCCCGGCGTGAAGGCGCTGCGGCATCCGTTCTGGCAGGCCGTGACGATCCTGGTCGTCGCGTACCTGCTGATCGCCTACGGGATCCCCTTCCTACCCGGGGTCCTCAGCGTGGACAGCGCTCCCGTGCCGAGCTCGGTCATGCTGCAGTACATGGTGACCGTCCTGGTCGGCGTCCTGATCTGGGTAAGCGACAGCGACGAGCGATGGAACCAGTTCCTGGAGCCGATTCGCGCCACGCTGGTCGACAGGAGCAAGCGTTGGCTGCGGCTCGGTCTTATGGTGGCGATCCCGCTCCTCGTGGGGCTGCTCGCGTTCCGGCAGGTCAGGCAGACGGTCGCGGCGCCTCCGAGCCTGCGCTCGATTCATCCCGCCCCGCCGTCCTCGATCACGTTCCGCGGCCGGCCGCTCACGCTGGCCGGGCTCGACAACCCGCTGAGGGCGGACGGCTCGATCGCGGAGGACTACGAAGAGGGCAAGCGGGTCTATTACCAGAACTGCCTGCCATGCCACGGGGACGCGCTGGACGGCAAGGGCCAGTACGCCCACGGCTTCACGCCGGCTCCGCTACCGTTCAACGACTCCGGCACGATCCCGCAGCTCACGGAGAGCTTCGTGTTCTGGCGGATCGCCAAGGGCGGTCCCGGCCTCCCGAAAGAAGGCACGCCATGGAATACGGCCATGCCGGTCTGGGAGGACCTGCTGACCGAGGACGAGATCTGGGCGGTCATCGTCTTCCTCTACGAGCAGACCGGCGCGACCCCAAGGACGTGGGCCGAAGCGGGGGAGGGAAGCGAATGAGGGCGGCGCTGGTCCTGTGCGGACTGGTTGCTGCGGGACTCATGCTGATGCCGGCCGCGGCGGACGCCCAGACGGCTCAGACGGCCCCACCGGGCAAGGCCGCCTACGACCGCTGGTGCGCGGGATGCCACGGCGCGGCGGGCAAGGGCGACGGGCCGGGCGCCGGAATCATGATGCCTCGGCCGCGTGATTTCACGACCGGCAAGTACGAGATCCGCTCCACGCCGAGCGGTGCGCTGCCGACCGACGAGGACATCCGGAGCGTGATCCTCGACGGGATGCCGGGAACCGCGATGCCGGCCTGGAGAGACCACTTCGACGACCGGGAGGTCGCCGACCTTATCGGGTATCTCCAGTTGTTCTCGGGCTTCTTCCAGAGCCAGCCGGCGCCCGAAGCGGTGCCGATGGCGGAGGCCCCCTCCGTCGACGAGGCGGCGCTCGAGGAAGGACGGGAATTCTACGAGAAGATCGAGTGCAACAAGTGTCACGGTCCCCAGGGACGCGGGAACGGACCGTCGGCGCCGACGCTGGAGGACGACGCGGATCGCCCCGTGCGGGCTGCGGACCTGACCGAGAACTGGCTGTTCAACGGCGGCGGGTCGGTGGAGGAGATCCACGAGCGGCTGGTCACCGGCCTCAACGGCACCCCGATGCCTTCCTTCCACGACCTCGTCGACGCGGAGTTCATGACCGAGGACCAGCTCTGGAAGGTGGCCCAGTACGTTCGCAGCCTGGCTCCCGAGGTTCCGCCGCGGGTCAACGAGGTGGTGCGCGCGACCGGGATCGAGGGCGAGCTGCCCGGGTCGGTCGACGATGCCGCCTGGGAATCGGCGGAGCGGTTTTACATGCCCCTGGTCGGACAGGTGATCGTCCACCCGCGCTGGTTCGCGCCCACGGTCGACGGCGTGTGGGTTCAGGCACTCCATAACGGCCGTGAAGTCGCACTCCGGCTCGTCTGGCACGACCCTTCGGAGAGCCCCGATCCGCGATGGGACGAGTGGCAGTCCAAGGTCGTCGCGCTGATGGCAACTGGCCCGGCGGTGGAGGCCACAGCGGACGCCACGGTAGCGGACGCCGACACGAGCGCCGCTACCGGAACATCCCCGATCGCGCCCCATCCCGATGCGCTGGTCGTTCAGTTCCCGCGCTCGATCCCGGAGGGGATGGAGCGTCCTTACTTCCTGATGGGCGACGAGCGCAACCCCGTCTACCTCTGGCGCTGGGAGAGCGGGACGGAGGGCGCCAGCGAGCTACTGGCGCGCGGGCTTGCGCGGTACGAGCCTCTTGGGGGGCCCGAGCCGGGGTCGGTGGCGGCCGAAGCTGTCTATGAAGAAGGCGAATGGCGGCTCATGCTACGCCGTACGATGGATGCCGATAGCGTCGAAGACCGACTCGGATTCGAAGCCGGTCGAGCGATCCCGATGGCGCTCTACGCGTGGGACGGCTCCAACGGAGAGTCCGGCACGCAGGGCTCCATCGGGAGCTGGTACTTTCTGTACCTCGAGCAGCCGACTGCGAGCACGGTTTACGTAGCACCCATCCTCGCCACGTTGTTGACCGCCGCGCTTGGCGTGGTGGTCGTGATGCGGGCCCAGCGGCGCACGGGCGGTGGGGTGGGGCGGAGATCGCGAACCGAATCAACCGAAGGAGGAAAGGCATGAGACGATCGATGGAATCGGTGGTTTTGGCTGTCCTGTTCGCCGCGGCGACCGCCTGCGGCGGCGGGGGAGAGGAGGCCGATACGGGTGGGAAAGTTGCGGTGGATGAGCAGGCCGGGCCGGCGGTGAGTCCTGACAGCGCGGCCACGATCACGGGCGTGGTGAATTTCACCGGAACGGCGCCCGCGGGCGAGCCGATCGACATGAGCGAAGAGCCGGCCTGCGCGGACCAGCACGCGGATGGGGCGATGAAGCAGGCCGCAGTCGTCACCGACGGCAAGCTGGCGAACGTGTTCGTGTACGTGAAGGAGGGCCTCGGAGACCGGAGGTTCCCGACCTCCCAGGAAGGGGTGACGATCGATCAGCAGGGCTGTGAGTATCATCCCCACATCCTCGCCGTTCAGGCGGGCCAGCCGCTGGTCATCAAGAACTCGGACGGGATTCTCCACAACATCAACACTCAGCCCACCGTCAATCAGGGCTTCAACGTGAGCCAGCCGGTCGCGATGGAGACCTCCAAGACGTTCTCCTCCGCCGAGGTGATGATCCCCGTCAAGTGCGACGTGCACGGGTGGATGGAGGCGTACATCGGTGTTCAGGATCACCCGTACATGGCGGTGAGCGCCGAGGACGGGACGTTCCGGATCGAGAACCTGCCGCCGGGCACGTACACGATCGAGGCCTGGCACGAGCAGTACGGGGTCCAGACCCAGACGGTGGCGGTCGGGGCCCAGGAATCCGGAGAGGTTACGTTCGAGTACTCGAGCGAGATGGCGGGGCGGCCGGTTCCGATAGGCGAGCCGATCGAGCTCCACGATCACGGCCCGGATGGACGGGTCGCCACAGCGGGAAGGTAGGGATGGACTGGGGCTGGCTTCTTCCGGAGCCCGTTTCGACGTTCGGCTCCGAGATCGACTCGATCTACTACGTGATCCTGGCGATCACCGGGGTGATCTTCGTTCTGGTGGAGGTCGCCCTGGTCGTGTTCCTGGTGAAGTACCGGCACCGTGAAGGCCATCGAGCCGAGTACTCACATGGAAACACGAAGCTGGAGGCGGTATGGACGATCGTGCCGTTCATCCTCGTCATGGTGATCGCCTGGATGAGCATGGACGTGTGGCTCGAGGCGAAGATGGTGTCGCACGCGCCCGGGGACGCGCTCCCGCTTCGCGTGACCGCGAAGCAGTTCGAGTGGAACGTCACCTATCCCGGGCCGGACGAGAAGCTCGACACCGCGGACGACTTCGTGAAGAGGAACCAGCTCCACCTGCCGGTCGGTCGAGCAGTGCGGATCGACCTGGCCAGCGAGGACGTCATCCACTCGTTCTTTCTGCCGGATTTCCGCGTCAAGCAGGACGCCGTTCCCGGCATGGTGATTCCGGTCTGGTTCGAGGCCACGGCCGCGGGAGAGTACACGCTGGGGTGCGCCGAGCTCTGCGGGCTCGGTCATTACCGGATGCGCGGCTCGGTCACCGTCCACGAATCCGCAGCGTTCGATTCCTGGGTGACCGAGGAGGGCAGCGAGCCTCCGGCGGTCGAGACCCCCACCCCCGCGGACACCGCGGGGGTGGATCTCGAAGCGGCGAGCGCGAATCCTGCCGCGCCTGAAGGCCATGATCACTCGTCGCACCAACCGGTCAGCGAAGAGGAGCGGGCATGAGCACGATGCCAATCGAAGTCGGCCATCCGTCGGTCCAACACTGGGCGGAGCCCGGCCATGCGGACGACCGGTCCTTCCTACGGAAGTACGTGTTCTCCACCGATCACAAGGTGATCGGGTGCCAGTTCCTGATCTTCAGCCTGACGTTCCTGCTGATCGGCGGGATGCTGGCCATGCTCATCCGCTGGCAGCTGGGCTGGCCCGGGATCGCGATACCGGGCGGGGCCATTCTCGGAGAGGCGAAGGCGCCCGGCGGGATCATCCTGCCCGAGTTCTACAACTCGCTGGTCACCATGCACGGCACGTTCATGATCTTCTTCGCGATCATGCCGCTCTTGGTGGGAGTGTTCGGCAACTGGCTGATCCCGCTACACGTGGGTGCGGCGGACATGGCGTTTCCGCGACTCAACATGGCGTCGTTCTGGACCGCCGTTCCCGCCGGCCTGATCATGATCGCGAGCTTCTTCGTGACCGGCGGCGCGGCCGCGGCCGGCTGGACCGGCTACGCGCCGCTCTCCGCCAACCCGGAGTACAGCGGCGTGTACATGGGACAGAAGCTGTGGTGCGTCAGCCTCATCGTGCTGGGTTTCTCGTCGCTGATGGGCGCGGTCAACTATATCACGACGATCGTGAACATGCGGGCGCCGGGGATGAAGTGGATGCGCCTTCCGCTTCCGGTCTGGGCGCTGTTCATCACCGCGATCCTCGTCCTGCTCGCGATCCCGGTCCTGACCGGGGCGCTGATCCTGCTTTTGTTCGACCAGACGATCGGGACGACCTTCTTCCTCCCGAAGGACGGGGGCCAGCCGCTCATGTGGCAGCACCTGTTCTGGTACTTCGGCCATCCCGAGGTCTACATCCTCATCCTGCCGGCCATGGGCATCACTTCCGAGGTCCTCTCCAACGGCTCCCGGAAGCCGGTCTTCGGCTACAAGTTCATGGTATACGCGATCGTAGCGATCGCGTTCCTTGGTTGGGTCGTGTGGGGGCATCACATGTTCCAGAGCGGGATGAACCCCCTGCTCGGCGCCACCTTCATGACTTCGACGATGGTCATCGCGGTGCCTTCGGCGATCAAGGTGTTCAACTGGCTGGGCACGATCTATCGCGGGGACATCCACTTCCACACCCCGATGCTGAACGCGCTGGCGTTCGTGGCGATGTTCGTGATCGGCGGGCTGTCGGGCGTCTTCATGGCATCGACTCCCGTCGACATCTACATCCACGACACGTACTTCATCGTGGCTCACATCCACTACGTGCTGTTCGGGGGAAGCCTGTTCGCGATCTTCGCGGGGATCTACTTCTGGTTCCCCAAGTTCTTCGGCAGGATGCTGAACCCGACGCTGGGGAAGATCCACTTCGCTCTGACGTTCGTGTTCTACAACCTGGTCTTCTTCCCGATGCACAACCTCGGCCTGAACGGCATGATGCGCCGGCTCTACGACCCGAACCAGTACGAGTACCTGGCCCAGCATCAGCCGATGAACACGTTCATCTCTGTCTCCGCGCTCCTACTGGGTGCCGCTCAACTGATCTTCATGTTCAACTTCCTTTGGTCGCTGCGCGGCGGGAAGAAGGCGCCGTCCAACCCGTGGAACGCGAACTCGCTCGAGTGGACGCTGCCGTCGCCCCCACCCCATGGGAATTTCACGACCATGCCCACCGTCTACCGCGGGCCCTACGAGTACAGCGTTCCCGGGCGCGAGGAGGACTACTGGCCGCAGAACGAGCCGCCCACCGATGCGGGTAGACGAACCGCCGAGCGCGAGGGGGTGCACGCGTGAGCCAGACCGCGACGATGAGCGCTTCCCGCCCGATGGAGGGAATGAAGGTCTACAACCTGAAGCTCGGGATGTGGGTCTTCCTTCTCTCCGAGGTGATGTTCTTCTCGAGCCTGATCGGGGCCTACATCATCCTCCGATTCGCCCATCCGGAGCACTGGGCGGAGCCGAACGTCGTCCTGAACGTCCCCCTGACCGGCTTCAACACGTTCATGCTGATCTGCAGCTCGGTGACGATGGTCAAGGCGTTCGCCGCCATCGAGCATGGGGATCAGGCGGGTCTCAAGAAATGGCTCATCGCGACGATCATCCTGGGGGCCTCGTTCGTCGGCATCCAGGTGTTCGAGTACATCAAGCTCTCGAACGAGGGCTTCGTCCCGGTCGCGGCCCGGTATGCGGCCGAGGGCGGTCCGCTCTACGGCTCGACGTTCTACACGATGACGGGCTTCCACGGCGCGCACGTGACGATCGGCGTGCTGGCGCTGATCTTCACGGCGATCAAGGCGTTCAAGGGGAAGTACTCAGCGAGCGATTATGGCGGGGTGGAGATCATGGGACTCTACTGGCATTTTGTCGATCTCGTATGGATTATCCTGTTTACCATCGTGTATCTCATTTAGGCGCGTGAAGGCGGCTCATCTGCGGCGTTGCGCTCCTCGTGCGATCCTGCGGCGTACAGATCGTACGCCTCGGATCTCCCTCGTCGCGCGCCTTGCATCTGAGCCACCTTGACGCGCCTTCATCCGGCGTGTTTCTGCTCATGACAGAACGAAGCAGACGAGGAGGAATTAATGGCTGACGAGAGCGTGAGCGAGGAGGCGGTGGAGAGGAAGAGGCCGAACTACTACCTGGTGTGGGTGTATTTGCTGATCCTCACGGTCGCGGAGGTGGTGGTCGCGTTCATGTCCAACCTCCCGGAAACGTGGCTGATCCTGCTTCTCCTCTTTCTCGCGGTGTGGAAGGCGGCGCTGGTGGCCATGTATTACATGCACCTCAAGTTCGAGCCCCCGCGGCTGGTGCTGATGGTGCTGGCGCCGATCCCGTTCGCGATCCTGATCACGTTTACGGTGGTCGTCATGGAGATCCGCTGAACGGCGCGGGAGTCCGATGAGTCACGAACTCATGAGCGGCATGCTGTGGGCTGCCCTTTTCATGGTCGGGGTGCCGCTGGCGATCGGGATCGGGGTCTTTGTCATGGTCATCCGCAGGCGTGACCGATCCGACGACAACGTCCCCGACCGCGGCGCCTGAGGGACCGTTGGCGGGCTCCTCCCTGGTCCCCTTCCACCGCGTCCTGATCACGGCGGCGATCGCGTTCTGCGCGGGATTGTCGTGGTGGATGTTCTCGATGACCGGCCGCGACGACTCCACGCCCTACGGCGTGCTGGGCGTGATCTTCGCTATCTTCGCCGTCGTCCTTACGATCTACCTCTGGAACCTGAACCGCGTGCTGGGCTACCGCGACGACCGCGACCGCAGCTGATCGGCTCGGTGCACGGGGACTACTCCTCGTGCCAGATCCGGTTGAAGTGGGTCAGGATCCTGGGGTGGCGGTACCACAGGTAGGCAGCCATCGCTGTGGCGGCGAGCAGGTTGGCGACCGCGACGCCCCAGAAGGCGATGCTGCTGCCCAGCAGCGGCCCCCCCATGGCGAGCAGGAAAATCTGGAACGCGGTCTCGAAAAAGACGAACAGGAACACGAGCGCGATGCCGAGCGGAGGTATGCGCTCGATCTCGCTCACAAGGAATGAGGCCACGAGCCCCACGCCGATGAACGCGGCGTGATGGACCAGCGTGTACGCGGCCACCATGCCGGGGTCGACCGCGTGGTGATTCGTCGCGGCGTCCGCGCCCTTGAACAGCACGGTTCCGAGCAGCGACGGAGTCCACAGCGGGACGTGCTGGATAGTGTCGAGCAGCAGGAACCAGGCCGCCACGACGCCTGCTCCGATGATCCCGGTGATGAAGCCCTCCATCAGGATCGTGGGCACCGATAGATTCGGAATCGGCTGCGGATCCACCGCTCCTCCACGAACCCCCCCCCGCTCCTCGCTCATGCCGTCTCCAGACATTTCGTTCATCCTGACCCCCCACCTAAAGGTCGCTCGAAATGGGCTGATTTCAAGGCGCGCGACGATGGCCGAGTGAGGCGTACTGCAAGGTACGCCGCAACGAGTGCCGAGGAGCGCAACGCAGAAAGCAGTCCGTTTCCAGCGACCGTCACATTCCAGAGCCGGGGCCGATGGCGCCGAACAGTAGCATCATCGCCAATATGATCACGGTGGCGATCACGATCCCGCCCGCGAACACGGTCGTGAGGACCGGCTTGTCGAACTTCAGGTGCATGAAGAACATCGCCACCAGTACGAACTTGGCCGACGACAGGACCAGCAGGATGGGAACGATCGCTGCACGCAGCAACGGCACGTAAAACACCGCCACCTCGAGGAGCGTGAGGATCCCCAAGATGAGGGCGATGAGCCAGTATGTGCCCTTGCTGGCATGGGCTCCGTGACTGGTTTCGGTCGTCGACTGCTCGGTCATGGACTCCCGCTATTGGATGAGATAGACGACCGTGAAGATCACGATCCATACGACGTCGACGAAGTGCCAGTAGAGCCCCGCCACCTCGACGTCCAGGCTCCGATCTGGCCCCAGCGTGCCGCGCAGGGACATCACGAGCAGCGTGATCATCCAGATCACGCCCACGGTCACGTGGGCGCCGTGGAACCCCGTGAGCACGAAGAACGTGGCCCCGAACAGGTTCTGCTGCAGGGTCAGCCCTTCATGGTAGAAGTGCGAAAATTCGAACACCTGGCCCCCGAGGAACAGGCCGCCGAGGACGATCACGCCGCCCAGCCACGCGCGCGTCATGCGCCGGTCACCCTTCTGCACCGCGTCGAGCGCCAGCACCATCGCGAGGCTCGACATGAGGAGGACGAACGTCGAGACCGACGTGAGCGGGATGTTGAGGATCTCGCGCGGCGTGGGTCCGACGAGGCTCTTCCCCTCGTACGACAGGTAGGTCGCGATCAGCGACCCGAAGAACATGCATTCGGAGGCGATGAACACCCACATCGCCATCTTCCGGTTCGGGACGCCGAACGTCGTGGCGTGGGCATCCATCAGCGCCCTCCGGTCGGGGCGGGACCGAAGGACGGATGGCCCGCCCGCTCGAGGGGCTGGAAGGCCCAGCGGTACACGCCGAAAACGAGGATCGCGACTCCGATCAGGACCAGCCACAGGCCGACCAGTGCCCCGCCGCCGAATAGGGCCAGGCCCAGGGCGGCCAGGGTCGGCCAGCCGGATGGCGACGGAAGGTCGACGCGCTCGGGCGGATTGTCCGGCTGCGGGGGTGTTCCCTCAGCCTTCGTGCGCGTCGAGATGTCGCGCGTCGGGCCGTGCTTGTAGAGCCAGTAGGGCCTGGCGCTGTTCACTTTCGGAACGACGGCGAAGTTGTACTCGGGGGGTGGGGAGCTCATGGTCCACTCGAGCGTAGCCGCGTCCCACGGGTCCGCGGTGGCCCTCTCGCCGCCGGTGAGGCTCCGCACCGCGTTGATCAAGAACACCAGCACCGAGAGCGCGATCACGAAGGCCCCGATCGTGGCTACCGTGTTCCAGCGTTCCCACCCCAGATCCGCGGCGTAGGTGTAGATCCGTCGCGGCATGCCGTCCATCCCGAGGAAGTGCATGGGGAAGAACGTGAGGTTCATCCCGATGGCCATGAGCCAGAAATGGAGCTTCCCCAACCCCTCGCCGATCATCGTCCCCGTGATCTTGGGCCACCAGTAGTAAAGCCCGGCGAACAGGCCGAACACGGTGCCCCCGAAGAACACGTAGTGAAGGTGGGCGACCACGAAGTACGAGTCGTGCTGCTGGATGTCGACGGGAGGCGATGCGTGCATGATCCCGGACAGGCCGCCGATGATGAACAGCGCGACCATTCCGACCGCGAAGTAGAGCGGCGTCTTGAAGTGGATGTGTCCGCCCCACAGGGTGGCGATCCAGTTGAAGATCTTCACTCCGGTCGGGATCGCGATCAGCATCGTGGCCAGCGAGAACGCCGTGTCGGCCACGGCGCCGAGACCGGTCGCGAACATGTGATGGCTCCACACGCCGAAACCGAGGAAGCCGATCAGGATTCCCGAGAAGATCACGAACGGGGCGCCGAACAGGGGCTTGCGCGAGAACGTCGGCAGCACCTCCGAGACCACGCCGAAGGACGGCAGGATCAGGATGTAGACCTCGGGATGGCCGAAGATCCAGAAGAGGTGCTGCCAGAGGATCGGCGTCCCTCCGGCCGAAGGGATGTAGAAGTGCGTGCCGAAGAAGCGATCGAACAGGAGAAAGATGAACGCCACCGTGATGGCTGGGAAGGCGAGCAGCATCAGCACCTGGGTGACCAGCGCCATCCACACGAACAACGGCATCCGCATGAGCGACATCCCGGGTGCGCGCATGTTGAGGATCGTGACCGTGAAGTTGACAGCCGATGCGATCGACGCGATGCCCATGATCTGGACCGACAACACCCAGAAGTCGATCCCCATGCCCGGGTTGTACTGCTTGGAGGTGAGGTTCGCGTATCCGAACCATCCTGCATCCGGCGGGCTTCCGACGAAGAACGAGAGGTTGAGCAGCAGGCTCCCGAAGAAGAACGTCCAGAAGCTGAACGCGTTGAGACGAGGGAACGCAACGTCGCGCGCTCCGATCATCAGCGGGATCATGTAGTTGAACAGCGCCGCCGAGAGCGGCATCAGCACGAGGAAGACCATCGTGGTCCCGTGCATGGTGAACAGCTGGTTGAACGTATCGGCCCCGACGACCGTACCCTCGGCCGAGGCGAGCTGAAGGCGGATGATCAGCGCCTCCACGCCGCCGACGACGAAATACAAGAGCGCGCTGATGCCGTAGAGCACGCCGATCCGCTTGTGGTCGACCGTGGTGAGCCAGGATCGGATTCCGCCCGCGTAGAGCGACGCGTGGGGGTTCGCGGTGGCGGCCGCCGAGTAGCTCATCTCAGGCCCTCCAGGAACCGGACTAGGTCCCGGACTCTCTGCTCGTCCAGGTTGAGGTCGGGCATGAGCGCGCCGGGCTTGACGCTGTCTGGAGCTCTGAGCCAGGCCGCCATCTTCTCGGGGGTGTTGGGGATCAACGCGCCGGCCAGCGTAGTCCGCCGCCCAACGTTAGTCAGGTCCGGCCCCACCTTTCCCTGTGCGGGCGTGCCGGCGATCGCGTGGCACGCCGCGCAGCCCGATATCAGGAAGGCCATCGCGCCCGCGGAATCCGGCGTCGCGGGCTGCTGCATCGAGGTCGCCCACTCGGCGAAGGTAGCCGAGTCGTCCACGAACACTCGCATCCGCATGTTGGCGTGCGAAGTCCCGCACAGCTCCGCGCACTGGCCATGGTAGACTCCGGCTGCAGTCGGCGTGAACCACAGGCGGTTTTCGCTGCCCGGGTTCAGGTCCCGCTTCCCGCCCAACCGTGGAACCCAGAAGGAGTGGATCACGTCGGCGGAGGTAAGCGTGAGGTCGGCGGTTCGGCCGACTGGAACGTGAAGCTCGTTCGCGGTTACGATGCCCAGGCCGGGGTACTGGAACTCCCACCACCACTGATGGCCGATCACGAGGATTTCGAGCGGATCCGAAGCCGGGGGAGGACCCTGGATCACGAAGTTCGTTCGGACAGTGGGGATGGCGATAAAGAACAGGATTGCGGCAGGAATCAGCGTCCAACCGATCTCCAGGGCGGTGAAGCCGTGCACCTGGTCGGGGGCGCCCGAATCTCCCTCCCGTTTCCGGAAGCGAACCAGGGCATAGAAGAGCAGGAGCTCGACGACGACGAAGATCCCTCCGGTCCACCACAGGAGGTCTCCATAGACGTCGAATATCTGCTCCCCAAAGTCGGATACCGGCTGCAGCGTGCTCCACTCCGGGGCCTCGATGACCCCGCAGCCCGCGATCAGCAGGAGGAGTGCCGCGAGGAGCGTCATGGGGAAGGTCGACCGTTCGCGACTCACGGCGTCCAGAGGTTCAGAGGAGGCGGATCGAAAAAACCAGCACCTGTTTGGCCCGCGGGAAGTGCGGTAGAGTACTGACCCCCAGAGGGCCCGTCAAGGGAACCCGCCACCTCTCGCCGGGGTCTAACGAATGACGCTGGTTTTCGGGCGGGCCTTGCATAAGTTCTTCCGGTTCGAAGCAGGCCGGATCCGGATCGATCGAGAAGGAGAGAAGATGAACGATACGCTTTCCCTCGCACGGCTGGCTCACACCGCTCTCGCGGTCGCGGCGCTCATCGCGAGCACAGGCCTGAACAGGGGCCTGGCTCAGGAGTCCGACGCCTTCATCGTCGCGGTCCTGCCATTTTCTTCGTCCGACGACGGCAAATCGAAGGACCTGCAGGAGGGAATGATAGCGGGTCTCGACCAGCTGGGTCCGTATACGCTGATCGAGCAGAAGACGGTCAATGAGTCGCTGAAGGACGCAGGACTCAAGCCCGGCGAGGCAATTCCCGAAGCCAAGACGTTGGAGATCGGCCGCGAGCTCGGCGCCAGGATCGTGGTGCGGGGCACGCTCACCCAGAGCGGCGGCGAGTGGGTGGCCGAGCCGGTCTTCATCGCGGTCGGTACGCGGAGTACCCAGGAGCTCGGTACCGTCTCGGCGGGGGACGTGGACGATCTCGGCGAGAAGGTCGTGGAGTCGTTCAACTCGCGGAACCAGGCCGACAAGCACGTCATCTTCGGAATCGACTACGCGCGATCGGAGGCGTACGAGCGGGCGCTGACGAACTTCCGGAAGGCGCTGGAATACGACGCCGATCTCGCGGCCGCCTATTACCACATGGGCGACACGTATCTGAAGATGGATTCGCTGAACCCCGCGCTGGAGTCGCTGGAGAAGGCGGTCGAGATCGACCCCGCTTACATCAACGCCTACCTCTCGATCGGCCAGGCCTACCTCGAGAAGGGCGACACGATGCAGGCGAAGAGCTTCTTCGAGGAGCTCGCCACGCAGAGGCCGGAGGACTGCCAGATCCAGGTGGCCTACGGCTACGTAATGGCGAATCAGCTGGGGGAGGTCGAGAAAGGCCTCCAGGCGTTCGAGAAGGCGAAACAGCTCTGTCCTGACAATTCGCAGCCCTATCAGTATCTGGCGTACGCGCTGCCGGATACCCGCAGGGACGAGAAGATCGAGAACTTCAAGCGCTACCTGGAGCTGACCGAGGGAAAGGCCACGGATCCGGAGGCCCTGCAGTACCTGTTCGGTCTCTACTTCGCGGAGGAACAGTTCGAGGAAGCCAGGCAGACGATCAGCCAG
>DASQEN010000064.1:0-8940 GCA_035633635.1 Gemmatimonadota bacterium
TGGCCAGGAACTCTCGCTCGGCGGCGAGACCCTTCTCATACGTCCCCGGAGGGCCCGCCACCGAGGCGCCCACCGCTTTGACCAGCAACTCGCCGGTCAGATTGTCGCTGACCTTCAGGAAATTGCGGATGCTGAGGGCAAGCGGTTTGGATGTGTGCGTGGCGATGGTGTCGGCGACTGCCTCCTCGACCGGGTCGTGTCGCGCGACCCCGAGAACCTCGACCCCGCGCGCCTCGAGCAGCTCGAGCAGCACGGTCGCTGCGTGGAGCGCAGGGACTTCAACCGTCCGACGAGCGACGACGGGCTCGGCATCGAGCGTGAGCGTTCCGGTCACGTCGATTACGTTCTCCCTTGGATCCCAGTGTCGGTCGACTACGAGATCCGAGGTCCCGCCGGGTGGTCCGGTGGTCGCCGACACGTTCACGGTCACG
This sequence comes from Gemmatimonadota bacterium, assembly GCA_035633635.1. Lineage (GTDB taxonomy): Bacteria > Gemmatimonadota > Gemmatimonadetes > JACCXV01 > JAHWKZ01 > JAICNR01. The sequence goes on from DASQEN010000064.1 coordinate 432, forward strand.
TACCCGGTAGGCGGGTCGACGCCGACCGCGACCGCCGATCCGACTTCCGGGCCTGGCCGCGCGGTGATGGTGACCACGTTGTCCTCGAGCGTCAGCGCGGTGACGTATGGCCACTCCCAGTACGGGCCGTCGTCCCACATCCAGCCGGCGCCCCACTCGACGTCGTCGAACCAGGAGTCGTCCGCGCGCACGTCGCCGGTCACGACCCGTGCGCGGGTGGCCAGCGTGTCGGCAAGCGCGGCGAGGTCGGCGGTGATGAGATCGGGGTCTCCTCGCCCCACTAGGACGAGGTCCCCGCGCAGGGTGTCCGCTATGAGCGGACCGGTCGTCACGAGCGTAGTGAGGAATCGGTACTCCGGTCCCAGCCAGTGCAACGCGCTGGCCGCGGTGAACAGCTTGCGGTTGGATGCGGGCGTGTAGAGCCGATCCTCTTCGCGAGCGAACAGGGTGTCGCCGCGATCGAGCGACACGACGAGGAGCGCGACGCCGCTGTGGGCGAGAGAGGGGTCGGTGAGGGCTCGCGCCACCGCCTCGACGAGCGAGGGACGGCCGGCCCCGCGCAAAGGCCGTGGGGTGCAGCCCGGCACGAGCAGCAGCAACGACAGCAGCCCCAAAACGAAAGCCCGCGGTTGCGGGCTTTCGTGTGGTGCGCGTCGACGTGGTCTTCTAGATCGGTCGGTCAGCGCTGGTTTACTTCTTCTTCCTCTTCTTGCCGGCTTTCTTCGAACCCTTCCTCTTGGTCGACTTCTTGGCGGCCTTCTTCTTGGTCGCCTTCTTCGCTGCCTTCTTCTTTACTGCCATTGTCGTTTCCTCCTGGTCTGAGCAACAACCGACTTTTTCAGACCACGCGACGAACACAGTCTATCACATCCGTGCAAAGCAATGCAACACTTTTGTGAACGAAATCGCGCATCGCGCGCGCCGGTTTCTCACCCTGCGAGTTCGTTCACCATCTCCAGCAACGTATGATCGATCTGCTTCCTTTCCGCGAGCGCGATGTCGAACGGCGTCTCGCACACCGTGTTTCCACGAACGCCGAATAGCAAACCGCGCGAGCCTGCGAGCGCGGCCCGCGCGGCGGATGTTGCCAACCGGCTGGCGAGAACGCGATCACGGACAGTGGGACTTCCTCCGCGCTGGATGTGCCCGAGGATCGTGACGCGCGCGTCGGCGCTCCCTGGGAGGCCCAGCCTCGCGAGCGGCTCTTCGATCTCCTGCAGCAGGCCGCGCGCGCCACCGGGGTGTGCGCCCTCGGCGACGACGATGATGCATGAAATCTTCCCGCGCTCGTGGTTGGCGCGGATGACACCCACCAGCCAGTCCGTATCGAGCTCGATCTCGGGCAACAACACGGCTTCTGCCCCTCCGCCGACGGCCACCTCGAGCGCGATGAATCCGGCGCGCCTCCCCATCACCTCGATGAAGAACAGGCGGTCGAGCGAGTTCGCGGTGTCGCGGATGCGGTCGATCGCTTCGAGCGCCGTGTTGCAGGCGGTGTCGAATCCGATCGATGTATCGGTGCCCCCCAGGTCGTTGTCGATCGTGGAAGCGACCCCGAGAACGCACCCCTTCCATTCCTGTTGGATCAAGCGCGCTCCTTGCTGTGTGCCGGAACCGCCGATCGTCACCAGAGCATCGAGGCCCTCGCGCTCGAGGGTCTCGATCGCCCGGTGGCGCATCCCGGAATCGAGAAAGCGTGGCTCCCGGCTGGTGTCCAGGATGGAACCGCCACGCTGCAGGATGTTGGCGACATCGCGCGGGCCCAGCGGTTCCAGAACCCGGTCGATCAGCCCGCAGAATCCGCGGCGGATGCCGATCGCTTGGCCGCCGGCCGCCGACACACAGCGCACGACTCCGCGGATCGCCGCGTTCATACCCGGTGCGTCGCCGCCGCTGGTCAGGACCCCGACTCGTCTGGCCATGGGGGGAACCTATCGGGAGTCCGCCTGGGTGTCATGGGACGGGGACGGAGGATGTCCGCGAGCGAGGACGCCAGGCACGGCGCCGCCCCTGCAACGCGCCCGCTCCCCAGGCGTCGAGCCCGAACGGTGCACAGGGAACCTTTCGGCACGGGCGTTGCTACAACATACGGTGATTCCTTGATCGATACCCGCCTGAGGAGGCTGAGACCATGCGCTCGTTTACCCGATCCATGATCGCCGTCGCGGTGGCCGCGCTGCTCGCGGGGGGAGTGCTCGCCTGCCAGGGCGAGACGGCCGAGGAGGACACCCCGATCGTCGTCGAGGAAGGCGGTCCGATCGCGCTGGGCGAATCGCTCCCGTCAGGCCCGACCGAAGAGGAGGTCCAGCTCGCGGAGGAGCCACGGGTCGTGACCCGCACGGTTGTCGTTCGGGAGAGGCCGGAGCCGGCGCGGACGCCGGAGCCCGAGTACCGTGAGCCGGTCGCGCCCGCGCGCGTGAGGACAATCCCGTCAGGGACCGCGGTCCTGGTGACGCTGCTCGCCCAGATCGACAGCGAGCACAACGAGGTCGGTCAGTCCTGGACCGGTCGGGTCACGCGCGACGTCGTGGTCGGCGGTCAAGTCGTCATCCCCGCCGGCGCTGCGGTCAGTGGCGTCGTGATCGGGATGGACGAAGGCGACCAGAATGAAGGGAACGGGTCGATCACCCTCGAGGCGAGGTCGATCGAAACCACCGACGGGACGCGCTCGATCGCGAGCGCTCCTGTGTCGGGCGGACATTCCTACGCCGACCAGGGCTTCCCCGCGAGGGAAACCGCGATCGGGGCAGGCGCCGGCGCGGCGATCGGAGCAATCGTCGGCGGCAAGAAGGGCGCTGCGATCGGCGCGGCGGCGGGCGGCATGGGCGGAGCCGCGATGGGCTCGGCCAGGGCCGACTACGAGGTGGCGATGCCGGCCGGAACCGACATCACGATCCGCATTACGACCGCGGTCGCCCTGTAAGCCAAGAGCGACAACGATGCGCGGCGCGAGCCGCGTCCGGGGTCCATTCGGTTGCGCGAATGGGCCCCGGTTCTTTTCTCGGTCTCTCCGCGGCCGCGTGTCGTACGCTGTGAACGAACCCCGCGCCCGCCTCGTCTAGCCGACAGAGATCCTGCAGACGATACTCACCGGTTCATCCGGCACAGTGCCGGCTGACCACGATGTTTCGGCGATTACGGAGGCGATGCATGAGAGCACGATGGGGGGGCCTGGCCGCGCTGCTCATCGCCGCGGCTCCGCTGGCGGCTCAGCAACAGCTGCCGATTCATACGACAACGCTCGACAACGGGTTGGACGTCATCGTGATAGAGAACCACGCGGTTCCGCTCGTGACGATCGAGCTCGACGTCAAGAACGGCGCGTATACCGAGACGCCCGACTACAACGGTCTTTCCCACCTCTACGAGCACATGTTCTTCAAGGCTAACCGCACGATCCCCAGCCAGGAGGAGTATCTCGAGCGTGTGAACGAGCTTGGGGCCACCTGGAACGGGACCACGTCGACCGAGCGGGTGAATTACTACATCACCGTGGGCCTCGACAGCCTCGAGCCGGCGGTTCAGTTCATGGAGGACGCGATCCGACATCCCCTTTTCGACCAGGCCGAGCTCGAGCGTGAGCGGCCGGTCGTCCTGGGCGAATACGATCGCAACGAGTCGAACCCATTCTTTCACCTGGGTCGGGCCACCGACACCCTGCTGTGGTCGCCGGAGTACTACTCCCGCAAGAACGTGATCGGCGATCGCCAGGTGATCATCACGACCACTCAGGAGAAGATGCGCACGATCCAGGAGCGCTTCTACGTTCCCAACAACACGGCGCTGATCCTGTCCGGCGACATCACGCCCGAGCGCGGGTTCGAGCTCGCGGAGCGGGTGTTCGCGGACTGGCCTCGCGGCGGCGACCCGTTCGCGACGCCGATCGCCGATCCTCCGCCCCTGACCCAGCCCAGGGCGGTGATCGTCGAGCAGCCGGTCAACACGGTCACCGTATCGGTCGGCTGGCAGGGGCCCAGCGTGACCCGCGACGTGGAGGCGACCTACGTGGCCGACCTGCTGGCGACCGCCTTGGCCAACCCGACAAGCAAATTCTACAAGGCGCTCGTTGAGAGCGGGTTGGCTTTCGGTGTTGGGTTCTCCTACTACACGCAGATGCATGTGGGGCCGATCTCGATCCAGGCCCAGACAACGCCCGACAAGGCGTTGGAGCTCCACCGGGCGATCCTCGCTGAGGTCGAGAAGTTCGACGACCCTGGCTACGTGACCGACGCGGAGCTGGACGCCGCCAAGAGCCAGGTCGGCGTCGCGCAGGTCTACGGCCGCGAGCAGGCCAGCTCGTTCGCCCACACGGTGGGCTTCTGGTGGGCGGTCGCGGGCCTCGACTACTACCTCGGCTATGTGGACGGGATGCAGCGGGTCTCGCAGGAGGACATCGCCGGACTCGCCCGCGGCTACATGATGGGCAAGCCCCACGTCAGCGGAGTGTTGATTGACCCGGAGTCCCGCGCGGCGATCGACCTGACAGCGAGCGATCTGCTCGCGCAGGAGGTGATCCAATGAAGCTCATCCTTGCGATCTGCGCCGCACTCGCCGTGGCACTGCCGGCGGCGGCCGAAGGGCAGCAGGTCGCTCCGAGGCCCGAAGGGACGGAGTTCACCGTGGCCGGGATCCCGGTCATCTACAAGCCCATCGAGGCGAACGAGGTGATCGCGGTGCGGCTCTACCTTCGGGGAGGAAGCGCGAACCTGACCCCCGAGACATCGGGAATCGAGAACCTCATGGCCGCCGCCGCGACGCATGGCACCGAGAAGTACTCCCGCGACGAGTTCGCGGCCCGCGAGGCCGCGACCGGGACCGCGCTCGGCGCCAACGCCAACCCCGATTACACGGTTGTCACGATGCAGGCCGTGCGTGAGCACTGGGACGTAGCCTGGGATCTGTTCACGCAGGCCGCCCTGCATCCCACGTTCCCGGCTGAGGAGGTCGAGCTCGTCCGCGACCAGATCGTCAACCAGCTCAAGGGGCGGCTGGACAATCCGGATGCGTATCTCGCGCTGCTGGCGAACAATCAGTTCTACGCCGGTCATCCCTATGCGACCGATCCGCTGGGAACGGTCGAGGCGGTCGAGGCGATGGGGCCGGAGGATCTGACGCGCTGGCACGCGCAGCGGATGGCGAAGGAGAACCTCCTGCTCGTCGTGGTGGGGAACGTCCCGCGGGAGGATCTCGAGCGAAAGATCGAAGCGACGCTCGGCGCCTTGCCGGTGAGCGGGGGAGCCGCCAACCCGGTGCCCGACCTCCAACCGTCGGCCCCGAAGGTCGAGGTCACCGAGCGGGATCTCCCCACGAACTACATCCGGGGGCAGTTCGTTTCGCCCGACCCGGGCCACCCCGACTTCCCGGCCATGCAGGTCGCCACCGACATCCTCTCGGATCGCTTCTTCGAGGAGGTGCGGACCAAACGCAACCTGTCGTACGCGGTCTTCGCAGGCCTCTCCCAGCGACGGGCGAACTATGGCCTGCTGTACGTGACCGCGGTCCAACCCGACACGACGCTCGCCGTCATGCTCCACGAGGTCGAACGCCTGAAGACCGAGCCGATCACCGCCGAACGCTTGGCCGAGAACGTCAACGTCTTCCTGACCCAGTACTGGCTGGCCCAGGAGACGAACATGGGCCAGGCGGCGACGCTAGGAGCGTTCGAGATCGTGGGCGGCGGCTGGGAGAAGGCTGTGGACTTCGTGCGGGGTGTCCGGGAGGTCACGCCGGCGGACATCCAGCGCGTGGCCGAGACCTACCTGAAGGACTTCCACTTCGTGGTCATCGGAGACCCCACCACGATCGACGACGCTCTGTTCACGTCGTTGTGATCGATTCGGCGGAGCTGGCCGAGCTGCGCGCGTTCGCGATCGACGCGGCGCGCGCGGCCGGCCGGATCACGCTGGAGAGCTTCGGTCCCACCCTGCGCTTCGATACCAAGCCGGACGGATCGCCCGTCACCGACGCCGACCTCCGCGCCGAGGAGCTCCTGCGCCGGCGGATTGCCGACCGGTGCCCTCTGGACGGCATCCTGGGGGAGGAGTTCGGTGCCGTGGAGGGCAACAGCGACCGGCGCTGGACGCTCGACCCGATCGACGGCACCACTTCGTTCGTCCACGGCGTGCCGCTCTACGGCGTCCTGGTGGGGCTCCTCGACGGCGACGAGGCGGTGCTGGGCGTGATCCACCTCCCCGCACTGGACGAGACGGTCGCGGCGGTCCGGAGGGGCGGCTGCGGCTGGTGGAGGGGTGGCTCGAACCTCTCGCCCGCGCGCGTCCGCCCGACCGAGCGGCTCGACCGGGCGCTCGTCCTGTGCACCGACTTCTCGCGGCTGGAGGAGCCTGGCGACGCGCTCGAGCGCCTGGCCGCCCGCACAGGCCGGCTCCGCACGTGGGGGGACTGCTACGGCCACGCGCTCGTCGCCACCGGACGCGCGGATGCGATGATCGATCCGCGCATGAGCCCGTGGGACTCGGTGCCGCTCCTCCCCGTGGTGGAGGAGGCGGGCGGCCGGTTCAGCACGCTCACGGGCGAGCGGCGTGCAGTCGGGGGCAGCGCGGTCTCGACGAACGGCCCGATCCACGACGTCCTGCTCGATCTGCTCGCCTCTCCCGGCGGCGCCGCAGCGGACGCCTGAGGGACGACGCGGAAATCTCCTGACGGAACACCGGCAGGCCAGGGTCGGCTACTGGCAGCGGGGGAACGTCGGCTCGCGGTCCCGGACGAGCAAGAACGGCCCGCGAGGCGGTCCCTCGGGCAAGGGGAGGATCGTGAGCTCGAGCACGCTCCCCACGACGTTGCCTTCGAAGCGGGCGCTCAACGGTTCGCCCGGCGGGACCGGGCCTGGCCACCACGGTCCCGACCCATCGAAGCGCCCCTCATCGAGCACGATCGGTCCGTCGATGCGTCCGTCCGCGCAGGGAACTTCGACGCGGGCGCCTTCCTTGTCGACCACGAGCGAAGCCTGTGAGCCTCCCCAGCTGCCCGTGAGCGGTCCGGTCACGGGCGCGGTCGCGTGCGAGGCGCAGCCGGACACGACCAGCACGGCGACGAGGACCAAGCCGCGGACGGCGGACCCGCAGCTGCTCATCTCAGGGGATCGCCTTCGTTCGCGGACTGCCCGGACTCCTCGCCCTCGCCCGGCGTGAACCGCTCGGCCAGCGCCTCTAGCTCGGCGCTCATCCACCGCAGCCCGTCGACGGTTGATTTCCGGGCCTTCGACGCGATCCCGGCGGGTCGCGCGCTCCGCGCCCGACCGAGCGCGCGCCCGAACTCGTCCGCGAAGGCGCGCGCTCCCGTGCGGAGCTCCTCCTCCGCTTTCTTCCGCTCGGCGCTGCTCCAGGCCGCGTCGAGCGTCTCCCCCATCTGACGGCCGAACCGCTTGAGCTCGGCGATCACGTCAGGGCGCTCGCCCGGATCGCCCTTCTCGTTCATCGTTCCTCCTATGCGGGCCGGTAGATCTCCCCTCCCGCTTCCTGAAATTCCTCGGCCTTCTCGGCGAGGCCCGCCTCGATCGCCTCTGCTTCTCCGAGCCCGTGGGCCTTCGCGTAGTCGCGCACGTCCTGGGTGATTTTCATCGAGCAGAACTTGGGCCCGCACATCGAGCAGAAGTGGGCCACCTTGGCGCCCTCCGCGGGCAGCGTCTCGTCGTGGTATTCCCGCGCCCGCTCGGGGTCGAGCGATAGGGCGAACTGGTCCCGCCAGCGGAACTCGAAGCGCGCCTTCGATAGGGCGTTGTCGCGGATCTGGGCGCCCGGGTGTCCCTTCGCCAGGTCGGCGGCGTGGGCCGCGATCCGGTACGCGATCACCCCCTCGCGAACGTCGTCTCGATCGGGCAGGCCGAGGTGCTCCTTAGGCGTCACGTAGCACAGCATCGCGCAGCCGTACCAGCCGATCATCGCGGCTCCGATCGCGCTCGTGATGTGGTCGTAGCCGGGCGCGACGTCGGTGGTCAGAGGCCCCAGCGTGTAGAAGGGCGCCTCGTCGCACCACTCGAGCTGCTTGTCCATGTTCTCCTTGATGAGGTGCATGGGCACATGCCCCGGCCCCTCGTTCATCACCTGCACATCGTACTCCCACGCAATCTTCGTGAGCTCACCCTGGGTGCGCAGTTCGGCGAACTGCGCCTCGTCGTTGGCGTCCGCGATGCTCCCGGGGCGGAGCCCGTCTCCCAGCGAGAAGGAGACGTCATACGCCTGCATGATCTCGCAGATCTCGCGAAACCGGGTGTAGAGAAAGCTCTGCTGGTGATGCGCCAGGCACCACTTGGCGATGATGGATCCCCCGCGCGACACGATGCCGGTGACGCGCCGCGCCGTCATGGGCACATACTCCAGCAGTACCCCGGCGTGCACGGTGAAGTAGTCCACCCCCTGCTCCGCCTGCTCGATGAGCGTGTCGCGATACACCTCCCAGGTGAGGTCCTCCGCCACGCCGCCCACCTTTTCCAGCGCCTGGTAGATCGGCACCGTCCCGATGGGCACCGCCGAGTTGCGGATGATCCATTGCC
>DASQEN010000065.1:0-6085 GCA_035633635.1 Gemmatimonadota bacterium
GAGCGTAACCGTCCCGAGGGACTGTGTGCTTCCGCGGGTGAACAGCGCGGAACCGTGGGTGCGGGGCAGGAGCCCGACCTCGATCGCGATCGATCGGATGTCTCTCGGTCCGCGTCCGTCGGCACGCAGGCTCTGATCAACGATCTGCCCGCGCATGACCGATTTCTCGGTCGACTTGAGGGCGTTTTTCACGATGCTGGACCGCTCTGCGAACGAGTCGCCGAGCTCGGCTTCGAACGCCCCGGTGGCTTCGTCGCGGATCCGGTCGAGGGCGCGATTGCGCTCCTCCTTCTCGGCGATCCTCATGGCTTCGCGCACCTGAGGCTCGACCTTCTCACGGACCTGGCGCTCGAGCCCCTCGTCCTCCAGCGGGCGTTGCCACTCCATCTGTGGCTTCCCGGCCTCGCGGCCCAGCTCGGCGATGGCCCCGCAGATCTCGACGATGGCCTTCTGCCCCGCCTCCATGGCGCCCAGCAAAGCCTGCTCCGACACCTGGTCGCCTGCGCCTTCGACCATCACCACCGAATCCGCGGTGCCGGCGATCACCAGGTCGAGATCACTCCTGTCGAGCTCGTCGAACGAGGGGTTGATGACGTACTCCCCATCGACCATGCCAACCCGCACTCCGGCGACGGGAGCGTCGAACGGGATCCCGCTGACCGCCAGGGCCGCGCTGCAGCCAACGATGCCCAGCACGTCGGGATCGTAGGTCGCGTCGTACGAGAGCACGTTGCACACCAGCTGGGTCTCGTGCATGAATCCATCGGGAAACATCGGGCGGCAGGGCCGGTCGATGAGACGCGCGGACAGAACTTCCTTCTCTCCGGGCCTTCCCTCGCGGCGGAAGAATCCACCGGGGATCTTGCCGGCCGAGTACATCTGCTCCCGATACTCGACGAAGAGCGGGAACCAACCCTTGGAGTGGTCGGCCTTAGGGCTTGCGGTGGCGGTGCACAACACGATGGTCTCGCCGTAACGGACGGTCACCGCGCCGCTGGCCTGGCGCGCCATCTTGCCTGTCTCGATGACGAGGTCTTCGCTGCCGATCCGAATCGATTTACTCGTGGTCTTGAGCATTGCCCTCTCCCTGACATGAGGCCGGCCGCGTCGGCCGACCACCGTTCGCGTGGAATGGAGCGGAACCTTCAGGGGAAGCGGAAGGGCAGGCGACACGTGTTCTGCGCAAGATATTCGAAGCGCGCTCGGAACTCGCGCGCCGCGGACATCTCACGCCGAAGCAATCGCCAGGACCCGCCTGGATCCCGGAAGGATACCGTCCGGGGGTGAAACCCTGCTCGCGTTTCCGCGAGGGGCTCGCAGCGCTCGAACGCGCTGCGCCGCTACTTGCGGAGGTTCAGCTCCTCGAGGATGCGGCGATACTCGTCGACGTCCTTGCGCTTGAGGTAGTCCAGCAGACGACGGCGACGCCCCACCATCTTCAATAAACCACGCCGACCGTGATGGTCCTTTGCGTGGGTGCGGAAGTGCTCGGTGAGATCGTTGATGCGCGCCGTGAGGAGGGCGATCTGGACGCGGGCCGAGCCGGTGTCTCCCTCACTCGCCTGGAACTGTTCGATGACCTTGCTCTTTTCCGTCGTGCCGAGACTCATCTGCGCCTTGTCGTGGATGTTCGCGGAAATGTTCGTGAATCCGGATACAGTCGTGTAAAATACCCTCCCTGGATCGGTTAGACCACCCCGTCCGGCACCTTCCGTCCACTTCCCAGGGCCATCAGCGCGGCCCGACGATCGCGCTCGAGCTGCTCGACGAGCTGGCGGGGGCCGTCGAAGCGGACGGTAGAGCGAAGCCGTGCGACGAACTCGACCAGCGGGCGGGTGCCGTAGAGCGACTCCCCGTCCCAATCGAGCAGGTGGGCTTCCAGCACCCTCTCCCCTTCGTCGAAGGTCGGCCGCGACCCGAGGTTCGCCATCCCGTCGTGCAGCACCCCGTCCAGTTCCACCCGCACCGCATAGACCCCGTCGGGGGGCAGGCACTTCCGATTGTCGTCGAGCCGGACGTTGGCTGTCGGGAATCCCAAGCCCCTGCCGCGCCCTGCGCCGCGCTCGACCCGGCCGAGCGCGGAGTACGGCCGCCCCAACCCCATCTCGGCAGAAGCGAAATCCGCCCCTTCGATGGCGCCGCGCACCCGGCTGCTCGAAACTGCCTCGGAATCGATCTCCACGGGCCCCACGACGTCCACCGCAAATCCGATCTCCGTTCCCAGCCTCCGCAGGACATCCACGTTACCCGAGCGGTCTTTACCGAAGCCGTGGTCGTAGCCGATCACGAGCTCGCCCACCCGTAGGCTGGCGACGAGGACATCGCGCACGAAGACCTCCGGCGGCATCTGGCGGATCGCCTCCGTGAAACGGACGACGTGGACGTAGTCGAGCCCAAAAAGAGGCCACAGGAGGCGCCGTTCGTCGGCCACGGTCAACAGCGCGGGGGCGCGCTCGGGAGCCACGATCTCGAGCGGGTGCGGGTCGAACGTCACCAGCACGGCGGCGCGGTCTGCCTCTCGGGCACGGCGCACGATCTCGGCCAGCACGGCCTGGTGGCCTCGATGGATCCCGTCGAAGGTGCCCACCGTGACGGTGGTCCGCCGGATCCCCGGAAGCCGGGCCATCACCCGGAATCCTCGCCGTTCGGGAATAGGACGCGGCGCGGCTGCATGCGGAGAACACCGTCCTCGCCGACTACGACCTGTCCGATGCCGAGGAACCCCCCGGGGCCGTGGACCCGGGCCCAGCCGGCTGAGACCGCTCCGCCGGGCGGCAGGTGGGTCTCTCTCCCTTGGGCGAACGCGAGCCGACCCTCCGCGTCAACCATGGTCGCGGGCAGGTCGGCCACCGCGCGCCACGAGGGCATCACGGCCGCGCGTGCCGTCGCCGGATCGGACAGATCGCTCCAGGCCAGGGCGTGCTCCACGCGGAAGGGCCCCGACTCCAGCCGCCGAAGCGCAGCACAGTGGGCCCCTGTCCCGAGCTCCTCACCCAGATCCCTGGCCAGCGCCCGCACGTAGGTCCCCGGGCCGCATCGCACGACGATGTCCAGGTCTGGCCACTGGTAGCGCTCCACTTCGATGGAATCGACTCGAACCGGGACGGCCTCCAGCGTCACGGTCTCGCCCGCGCGGGCGAGCGCATACGCGCGGCGACCGTTCACATGCTTGGCCGAGTACACGGGCGGGAACTGCTGCACGGAGCCCACCCATGCGGCACAAGCCTTCTCCACCGCGGCTTGGCCGGGAGCCTCGGGCACGGCCACGGGCTCGATCGCGCCCTCGGAGTCGTCCGTGTCGCTCCGCTCGCCCAGGCGCACGGTCGCGCGATACGTTTTGGAGTGCCCGACACAGAAAGCAGCCAGGCGCGTGGCGGGTCCGACCCCGAGCACGAGCAGTCCGCTGGCGAAGGGGTCCAGCGTACCGAAATGCCCGATCTGCCGGATGCCCAGTGAGCGCCGCACGGCGCCCACGACGTCGTGGCTGGTCGGGCCAACCGGCTTGTCGACGGCGAGGACGCCGGCCGTCACTCCTCCCCCTCCGGCTCGAGGTCCTCGAGAAGCTCCTCGATGCGGGCGGCCTGCTCGAGCGTGCGGTCGAGCTCGAAGTGGAGCTCGGGCAGGTATTTCAGCTTGACGTCCTCACCCAGGCGAGCGCGGACGTAGCCGCGCGCCCCTCCCAACACGGCCAGCGTGGCCTGCTTCTCGTCCTCGTCACCCAGAACGCTCACGTAGACTCTCGCGTGCCGCAGGTCGGGGCTCGTACGCACGTCCATGACGGTCATGAAGCCCACGCGTGGATCCCTGAGGTCGCGGAGCACGCGCGCGATCTCCTGCTTCAGCAGCTCGTCGACGCGGATGGTCCGGCGGGTGCGATGGGACATCAGGAAGTCAGAGGATGTCGGTCTCGTCAGAGATGACGCGCAGCTCGGGTTCGCCATCGAGCATCGAGCGCACGCCTTCCAGCGTGCGCTCCACGGAACGACGCTCGCTGGCCACCGCAGCGACTGCCAGCTCGCAGCGCTGCCACTTGTCCTGATGGCCGGTCTCGGAGACGGCCACGTTGAACCGCTGCGCGATGCGGTCCTTCACGCTGCGCACCACGAAGCGCTTCTCTTTCAGCGAATGGACGTTCTGCACATGGATATCGAACACCGCATACCCCACGAACGCCATCACCCCTCGCTGCGCCGCCTGGGCTGCGATGGAGGGCCGAACATTGAGGACGCGTCAAAACGGTTCAGATACAAGGCGCGCAACGAGAGGATTCCGAGGCGTACGATCTGTACGCCGCAGGAAGACACGAGGAGCGCAACGCCGCAGATGAACCGTTTTCACGCGTCACGCTAGAGTTCGTTGGACCTCTTCGATTTTGTACGCTTCAATCACGTCGCCCACCTTCACGTCGTTGAACCCCTCGACGTTGATTCCGCACTCGTACCCTTCGCGTACTTCGCGCACGTCGTCCTTGAAGCGCTTCAGCGAGCCGATGACGCCCTCATAGACCTCCACGCCGTCGCGCACGACCCGCACGCGCGCGGTCCGCGGAATCGTTCCGTCGGAGACGAGGCACCCGGCAATCGTGCCCACTTTGGGGATCTTGAACGTCTCGCGGACCTCGGCCGCGCCGAGGACGACCTCGCGCTTCTCGGGCGCCAGCAGGCCTTCCATCGCCAGTCGCACGTCGTCTACCACCTCGTAGATGACGCGGTACACGCGGATGTCGACACCCTCCCGCTCCGCCGCAGACCTGGTCCGCGCGTCGGGCCTCACGTGGAAGCCGATGATGATTGCGTCCGAGGCCGCGGCCAGCAGAACGTCATTCTCCGTGATCGCGCCCACCCCTCGGTGTATGACGTCCACCTTGACCTCTTCGGTGGAGAGCTTGGTCAGCTCGTCGGCCAGGGCCTCTACCGACCCGCCGACATCACCCTTCAGGATCACGTTGAGACGTTCGATCTCGCCGGCCTGGACCTGGGCATAGAGTTCCTCGAGCGTGGTCGGCTCCTTGGTGCGCCGGAACCCCTGCTCGCGCTGGAGCCGCTGGCGGCGCTGCGCAATGTCCCGCACCTCTCTCTCGTCCTCCAGCACCGCGAAACTGTCTCCGGCCTCGGGAACACCGCTGAAGCCGAGAACCCGCACCGGCTGTGATGGACCCGCCTCCTCGACGTTGTTCCCGCGCTCGTCCAGCAGCGCCCGCACTCGCCCATCGAACAGACCGCAGATGAACGCGTCCCCGATCTCGAGAGTGCCGGCGGTAACGAGCACGGTGGCTACGGGCCCCATTCCCTTGTCCAGCTCGGACTCGATCACGACGCCACGGGCGTATCGCTCCGGATTCGCCTTCACGTCGAGCAGATCGGCCTGCAGCATCACCTTCTCGATCAGGTCCGGGATCCCCGCGCCGGTCTTCGCGCTCACGTTCGCGCACAGCACGTCACCGCCGAACTCCTCGATCACGACCTTGTGCTGCATGAGCTCCTGCTTCACGCGGTCAGGACGCGCGTCTGGCAAGTCGATCTTGTTTACCGCCACCACCAGTGGGACACTCGCGGCTCGCGCGTGATCGATCGCCTCAACCGTCTGCGGCATCACCCCATCGTCCGCGGCGACGACGAGGATCACGATGTCGGTAGCCTGCGCACCCCGAGCCCGCATCGCGGTGAACGCTTGATGGCCAGGAGTATCCAGGAAGGTGACCGAGCGCTCGTCGTCGAGCTCGACTTCGTATGCGCCGATGTGCTGGGTGATTCCGCCGGATTCACCCGCGATGACGTTGGTCTGTCGGATGAAATCCAGCAGCGAGGTCTTTCCGTGATCGACGTGGCCCATGACGGTCACTACAGGCGGCCGCGGCACGAGGTTCTCCTCGGCGACCTCCTCCTCTTCGGGCTCCTCGAGGACGAACGCGTCCTGGCGCTGGGCGGCGTAGCCAAACTCCTCGCAGATCAGGCTGATGGTGTCGAAGTCGAGGCGTTGATTTACCGTGACCATGAGGCCCAGGTCCATGCACGTCTGGATGATCTTGGTGGCCGGAACGTCGATGAGATCCGCCAGCTCGCCCACCGAGACGAACTCCGTGACG
>DASQEN010000066.1:0-2955 GCA_035633635.1 Gemmatimonadota bacterium
CGCGATCTGGAAGCTGGTCCACCTGCACTTCCACACCGCCCCGAAAGCGCAGGCCGACCGCGAGCCACCGCCCACCGGGGCCCGGGTACTCACAACGCCACGCGGTCTCGAGGGTCCGCGCCGACAGGCACAGGAGGACCCCGGCGATGTCGAAGCCGACCGCGTCGTCCTTTCGAGGCCCGAGCTCGAGGCCGCGCTCGACGCGTCCGCTAAAGGCGAGGCTCGGCGTGAGCCAGCCCGGGTTCCGCGGAGACCGTTTTCGTTGGATTCCTAGGTCTCATCAATCAGCGTAGTTGGGTTGGTCCGCCCGGCGCAGCGAGCCCGGAGGGCGAGCGGAGCTGGGCGGCGAGCGGTCGGCATGAAGGGCCTCGAACTCGGCCGGCGGGATGTCGCCGAGCGACTCGTGCAGGCGGTCGTGGTTGAACCAGGAGATGTACTCGACGACGGCCAGCTCGAGCTGGGAGCGGGTGCGCCAGACGCGGTCTCGGACGAGCTCGGTCTTGAACGAGTCGACGAACGACTCGGCCATCGCGTTGTCGTAGGCGTCACCGACCGAGCCGACCGAGGCCAAGACGCCGTAGTCGGTGAGCTCCTGGGTGAAGTCGGCAGACGTGTATTGGGAGCCGCGATCGGAGTGGTGGACGAGCTCGACGTCGGCGCCGGGCCCGCGCATCCCGAGCGCCATCCGCAGGGCG
Organism: Gemmatimonadota bacterium; assembly: GCA_035633635.1. GTDB lineage: Bacteria > Gemmatimonadota > Gemmatimonadetes > JACCXV01 > JAHWKZ01 > JAICNR01. The sequence continues at coordinate 696 of DASQEN010000066.1, forward strand.
TCTAAGACGAGGTCGGAGCGCATGTGGCTGGCCAGCTGCCAACCGACGATCCTCCGTGAGAAGACGTCGACGATGAAGGCCAGGAAGGAGACGCCCTCCCAGCTGCGCAGGAAGGTGATGTCCGCGACCCAGAGCTGGTTGGGCCCTGAGGCCGTGAAGTCGCGGCAGACGAGGTCGGGGCGACGATGCGCCTCGGGGTCGGGCGTGGTCGTGCGCCAGGGCTTGCCGCGGCGCTTGGCGCCCCGGATCCCGGCGGCCCGCATCAGCCGCTGCACCTGGCAGCGGGGCACCTGCTCGCCGGCGCGAAGCAGGGCCTTCCAGGTCCGCCGGTAGCCGTAGGCGGAGTAGTTTCGGGCGTGGGTGGTGCGGATCTCGGCGGTGAGGCGCTCGTCTTCGATCGCTCGCGCCGAGCGCTCGCCTGTCGCTCGCTGGTAGTAGGCGGACGCCGACACGCCCAGGGTCTGGCAGATCGGCTCGACCCCGAAGTCCGAGCGGCGCTCTGAGATGAACGCGCTCACTTCGGTCGGGGCGGGTCGAGCTCCTTGGCAAAAAAAACCGAGGCCGCCTTGAGGATCTCGTTGGCCCGGCGCAGCTCGCGGTTGTCTGAGCGCAAGCGCCCCAGCTCCTCGCGCTCCTCGCTCGTCAAGAGGTCGGCACGCTGGCCGACGTCGGCCTCGGCCTGGCGGACCCACTTCCTGAGCGACTCGTAGTTGATCCCGAGATCGTCGGCGACGTGGGCGATCGGGCGGCCTGATTCAAAGACGAGTCGGACCGCTCGCTTGCGGAGCTCGTCGGGGTACTTCTTTCCTCTTGGCATCGGCGGAGGCTCTCCTCTCGCCAGGACGGAACGTCCTGGGTTCGAGGTCTCCGTCAAACCCGGCCTGGCTCAAACGAAGAAAGCGAGTCGTCGTGTTTGTGCCCGACCGAAGCGGTTTCTTCCAGCGCGCTGCACCCAAGCCCGCGTTCTACATTCGACGGTCCGCCTAGCGTCCCGGCTGATCGCTTCGGTCAACGGGAGTTTGCTTCAAACGAGAAGCCCCCACCCGAGCGGTCCACAGCGCGAGTCTCGCCGATTCAAGCCAACCGGGCAATGGCGCCCTTGGGGTGCTGGGATTTAGCATGGCTGCTCTCCAAAATGAGAGACGCAGTCGGCTGTTCCTGGCCGTCGCAGCGGTGCTTGCGGTTGTCCTCGTGGCCCTCTTCTACTCGCCGGACTAGCTTCTCCTCGTCCAAGCGGATCTCCGGGGGGTCTTCAACGTTTTCAGCCGTAGTGGCTGAGTTCGTTGATCACCCGCACACGCAAGTAGCCGCTCTCCCAGGAGGTGACCTCCTCGGTTATCCGCTCGCTCGCTGTCTGCGTCGTCGTCATCTCGCGCTCCTTTCGCTGATGTGGGTTCAAGGTACAAGTGCTCGAACCGCGGGCCATCCGACTACGCTTGGGGCATGTGTAGAAACATCAAAACACTCCATAACTTCGAGCCGCCGGCGAGCGACGACGAGGTGCGAGCGTCCGCGCTGCAGTACGTGCGCAAGGTCAGCGGTTCGACCAGGCCCTCGCAGGCAAACGCGGAGGCCTTCGATCGCGCCGTCGAGGAGGTGGCCGCAACCACGGCCAACCTGCTGGATGCGCTCGTCACCGCGGCGCCGCCGAAGGACCGCGAGGTCGAGGCGGCCAAGCGCCGGGCGCGCGCCGAAGCCCGCTTCGCTGCGTAGCGTTTGAGCATGGGAGCCTGGTCGCGCTTCGTCAAGCGCATGGAGGAACGCGAGGCCGAGCCCGCCGATCCAAAAGTGCTCAAGCCCACCCGCGGGCGCGGGAGCGAGGCGCTGATCGAGCCGGCATGGGACGAGAGCAAGCCGCTGGGAGGCGACGAGGCAACCGTCGAGCCGCCCGCCACCCCCGAGACGGTGCGCCGTAAGCGCGAGCGGGCCCGCCAGCGCTGGCTCGGCATCGGTCGCTAGCCCGCCGGCAGCAGCTCGTTGGTCAGCGCCTGATCGGCGTTGGCCGAGGTCTTGATCAGGCCTCTCTCGGCCATGAAGGCTGCGAAGGCGGCCCACTCGCCCGGGTCCATGTAGCCGAACGGCTCGCCGTTGAGCTGGGGGACGAGCAGGGGGAGCGTGCGCCTCACCTCTGCCGCCGTCAGCTTGGGCTCGAGGCCGTCGCCTGCCTCGAGCACGGCCTTGGTCGCCAGGGCCGGGTTGGCGACCGCGTCGCGGGTACCGTGCTCGAGCGCGGCGATGAACTTGCGGATCGACTCGGGGT
>DASQEN010000067.1:0-19077 GCA_035633635.1 Gemmatimonadota bacterium
GCGGAGATCGGCCATCGATGGTATCCTTTGGAGGACCGCGACCTCGAGGACGATCTCGGGCAGGTGTTCGAGGGTGGCGAGCCGTGGCTCCAGGCGTACGCGGTGGGCCTCGCCGAGGCCCGGTTCCCGCGGCAGCTCGCGCCCGAGCTGGAGCGCCTTGCGACCAGCGGCGATCCGGTCGTCCGGCCGCTCGCGCGCCACGCGATCGACGGGCACGAGGAGAACGGCATGGCGATGTCATCGGTGGAGCGGGCGGCTGCCCTGCGCCAGGTGGAGCTGTTTGGCGGGCTGGCCGCCGACGACCTGCTGCAGATCGCGTCGGTGGCCGAGGAGCGCGCCTTCCCTGCAGGCGACTACCTGTTCCACGAGGGCGAGGAGGGCGACTACATGTACCTCGTCCTCGATGGGCGGATCCGGGTCGAGGTCGGCGGGCAGGAGGTCGCGGTCATCGGGGCGGGGAAGTCGACCGGGGAGTTCGCGATCCTCGACCGCCGCCCGCGCTCGGCCAGCGCGCGCGCGCTCGAGGACACCCGCACGCTGGCGATCCACAGCGCCGACATGGGACAGATCCTGGCCGACAACTACTCGCTCGTCGAGGGGTTGTTCTCGTACTTCCTCGGGATCATCCGCAACATGACCGAGGAGAAGTTCCGCGTCCGGAGCGACTCCGACGACGATCGGAAATAGCCGGACCTCGCTCGGCGCTCACGGCCCCCGCGGGATCGCGAATCACCGAGTACCGGCCCCCGGACACGGGCCGCGGCGCCACCACCGTGGGTCTGTCAGCCGCCGTACCGCGCAGCCCCCGCCAGGTGGCTATCCTGCGATGGAAGCGAGATCGCTCGACCCGAAGAAGATCGCGGGTCTCCACAGAAAACGACATCCGGAGGAGGAGACGATGGGAATCCCGAATCGCGATGAGATCAAGGGAAAGGCGAAGCAGGCGGCCGGAGAGGCCAAGGAGAAAGTGGCGGATTGGACCGACGACGAGAAGCTCGAGTCCGAGGCCAAGAAGGAGCATGCGGAGGGCGAGTTCCAGGAGGGGTATGGGAAGATCAAGCGGGAGGCGGGCGAGAAGATCGAGGAGGCCGGCAAGCGGTTGAAGCGCTGATGGGCACGCCGAACCGCGACGAGTTGAAGGACAAGGCCGAGAAGGGGCCCGGGAAGGACGAGCAGAACGAGCTCGAAGAGGCCGAGGGCGAGGTCCAGCAGAAATCCGGCGGGCAGAAGCGTCAGGCCGGCGAAGCGGTCGAGGACGTGCGGGAGAAAATCCGGCGCAACCAGCCGCGGTAGGGTCGCTACATGTGGAGAACTGCGCCGTGCACGTCGAGCGCGGCTTCCTTGACCGCTTCCGCCAGCGTCGGGTGCGCGTGGACGGTCAGCGCCACGTCCCCGGCGCTGCCGCGGAACGACCCGACCGCGACCAGCTCGGCGATCAGGTCGCCGGCGCGCGGGCCCAGGATGTGGCAGCCCAGCATGCGGTCGGTCCCCGCGTCGGCGATCATCTTCACGAAGCCGGTCGTCTCGTTCATGCAGCGGGCGCGGCCGTTGGCGCTGAACGGGAAGCGGCCCACCTTGACCTCGTGGCCAGCCTCTACCGCCTCGGGTTCGGTGAGTCCGACAGTGGCGATCTCGGGATGCGTGTACACGACGCCCGGGATCGGGAAGTAGTCCATCTCCGCGTCCTGGCCGGCGATCCGCTCGGCGACCACGACCCCTTCCTCCATTCCCTTGTGGGCGAGCATCTTCCCGCCGATCACGTCGCCGACCGCGTAGACGTTCTCGGCAGCGCGGAGTCCGTCGGCCACCTTCACGAACCCCTTCCGGTCCGTCTCGGCTCCGACCCGCTCGAGCGCGAGCCCGTTGGTCACCGGCTTCCGGCCGATCGCGACTAGCACGGCGTCGGCCTCGATCGCCTCCTCGCCGCCCGCGCCCGCCACCGTTACCGTGACACCTGCCTTGCCGGTCTCGATGCCCGTGACCTTGGTGCCGACCCGGATGTCGAGCCCCTGCTTCTTGAAGACCTTCATCCCCTCCGTCGAGAGATCCGGGTCCATGCCGGGCAGGATCGTATCCAGCGCCTCGACGATCGTTACCCTCGTCCCCACGCGCTGGTAGACCGACCCCATCTCGAGACCGATGTAGCCGCCGCCCACGACGACCAGCTTCTTCGGGATCTCCTCGAGCGCGAGGCCTTCGGTGGACGAGATCACCCGCTTGCCGTCGAAGGGCGAGCCAGGGAGCGCGATCGGCGCCGATCCGGTCGCCACGATCGCCGCACCGTACCGGACGCGGGTCGTCGAGTCCTTCCCGGTGACCTCGATCAGTCCCGGCTCGACGAAGCCGCCCTCGCCTTCGAGATGGGCGATGCCGTTCTTCTTGAACAGGTAGGCGACGCCCTTGGTGCTCGCCTCGACGACCTTGGCGCGGTGCTTCTGCATCGTCGGCCAGTCGACCGACACGTCGCCGACCACGATCCCCACCTTGCCGGCGCCATCGCGGATCCACGCCAGGTGCTCGGACGCGTCGAGCAGCGCCTTGGAGGGGATGCACCCGACGTTGAGGCAGGTGCCCCCCACGTACTCGCGCTCGATGCACGCCACGCCGAGCCCCAGCTGCGCGGCCCGGATCGCGGCCACGTAGCCGGCCGGACCGGAGCCGATCACGACGACGTCGTACGTCTTCTCGTCGGCCATCGTCAGGCCTCCAAGAGGAGCCGCTCGGGGCTTTCCATGAGCTCGCACACGCGCCTGAGGAACTGAACGGCGGGCGCGCCGTCGACCAGGCGATGATCGTACGACAGCCCGAACCACATCATGGGCCGGATCACGACCTGCCCGTTCCGCGCCACCGGCCGGTCCTCGATCTTGTGGATGCCGAGGATCGCGACCTCCGGCTGGTTGATGATCGGGGTCGTCAGGAGCGCCCCGAAGCCGCCCGCGTTGGTCAGCGTGAACGTGCCTCCCTGGATCTGGTCGATCTCGAGCTTCCGTTCGCGCGCCCGCGTGGCGAGGTCGTCGATCGCCTTCGCGATCTCGACCATCGACTTGCGGTCCGCGTGCTTGATGACCGGAACCATGAGCCCGGCCTCGGTGTGGACCGCGATGCCCAGGTGCCAGAAGCGGTGGTAGACGATCTCTTCGCCCTCGATCGAGGCGTTGACCTGGGGGAACTCCTTGAGCGCGGCGATGGCCGCCTTCGCTATGAAGGGCATGAACGTGAGCTTGACGCCGTGGCTCTCGAGGAACCCGGCCTTGAGGCGCTCGCGGAGATCGACGACCCCGCTCATGTCGACCTCATCGACCGTCGTGACGTGAGCGGAGGTGTGCTTGGACTCCCGCATGCGCCGCGCAATCGTCTTGCGGATCGGGGTCATGGCAACCCGCTCGATCGGCTCGTCGGGCGCGTACTCGCGGGCCGCCGCCGCGGGCTGCGCGGCGGCAGGCGCGGCCGGTGACTCGAGCCACGCAAGGACATCCTCGCGGGTGACCCGGCCACCCTTGCCGCTCCCCTCGATCGCGGTCAGGTCGATCCGGTGCTCGCGGGCCAGCTTCCGCACCGCGGGCGAGGTCTTCAGGTCCTCGGGGATCACGGCCTCCCCACCGGCCGTGGCAGCGCGGGCCGCGGGGGCGGGGGCAGCTTCCGCGGGGGCGGGGGCAGCTTCCGCGGGCTGCTTCTCTTCGGCCGGCCCCTCTTCCGCGGGCCTCTGTTGCGCCGGCTCGACCTCTTCGCCCTCGGTCGCGATGACCCCCAGCGTCTCGCCGACCGCCACGGTCGAGCCCTTTTCCTTGTCGATCCGGGCGAGCTTGCCGCCCCGGAAGGCGGTCACCTCCATGTTGATCTTGTCGGTCTCGAGCTCGACGACCGCTTCGTCGGCGGCGACGTCGTCGCCCACCTTCTTCAGCCACTTGCCGACCGTTGCTTCCGGGACGCTCTGCCCGAGCGACGGGACCTTGATCTCCAGCGGCATCTCGCCTCTCCCTCAGTGACCCGACACTACGTCTCGGCGGTCGTGCGGAGCGCGTCCGCGATCTCGTCGACGCCCGGCAGATAGAGGTCCTCCATCGACTTCGCAGCCGGGAACGACGTGTTGAACCCCGTCAGCCGCTTGACCGGCGCGTCCAGCTCCCAGAAGCACTCCTCGGCGAGGATGGCCGCGATCTCGCCACCGATCCCGCCGATCTTGGGGGCCTCGTGGATGACCACCGCCTTGGCGGTCTTCGCGACCGACTCGAGGATCGTCGGCGTGTCGAGCGGCAGGAGCGTCCGCAGGTCGATGACCTCGACCTCGATGCCGTCGCCGGACAGCTTCTCGGCCGCCTTCAACGTCTCGTGGAGGAGATACCCGAACGTGATCGCGGTCACATCGCTCCCTTCGCGCGCCACGTGGGCGCGGCCGATCTCGGTCACGACCTCCTCGCCCTCGGGTAGCTCGTCCTTGATCGAACGGTAGAGTTTCTTGTGCTCCCAATAGAGGACCGGATCGTCGCTCCGGATCGCGGCCCGGAGAAGACCCGCCGCGTCGCGCACGGTCGAGGGCGCGACCATTACCAGGCCGGGGACGTTCATGAACCACGCCTCGTTGGACTGGGAGTGGAACACGCCCCCACCGACGCCGCCGCCCCACGGGCAGCGGATCGTGACCGGCATCGCATAGGTCCCGTTCGTCCGCCAGCGGTAGCGGGCCAGCTGCTGGACGATCTGGTCGAAGGCCGGCGAAATGAAGTCGGCGAACTGGATCTCCGGTAGCGGCCGGCAGCCGACCATCGCCGCTCCGACCGTCATGCCGGCGATCAGCGACTCCGAGATCGGGCTGTCGATGATCCGCTCGGGTCCGAACGCCTCGAGCAATCCGCGCGTGGCCTTGAACACGCCCCCGTAGATGCCCGTGTCCTCGCCGATCAGGAAGGTCGTCTCGTCGCGGGCCATCTCTTCGTGGAGCGTGCGGTTGATCGCGTCGATGTACGTGATAGGCGCCACGGCTACCTCCCCGCCCGCACGTCGAAGCCCGGGTACTCGTGGACGAAGACCTTGGACAGGAACGCGTCGGGCTCAGGCCGCGGGCTCGCCTCCGCGAACTCGACCGCCTGCTCGACCTCGTCCTTCACGTGCTGCCGGATCTCGTCCAGCTCCTCGTCGTCCAGCACCTCGTTCTCCTCGAGCCACGCCACGTAGCGCGGCAGCGGGTCGCGCTCGATCCAGCTTTCGACTTCGTCTTCGCTGCGGTAATCGGCGGGATCGATATCGGAGTGGCCGAACCAGCGGTAGGTCTTCATCTCGATCAGGGTCGGGCCTTCTCCGGAGCGCGCGCGGGCGAGCGCCTTCCGAGTCGCGTTCCACACCGCGATCACGTCGTTCCCGTCCACGAAGACACCCGGGAAACCGTAGGCGTCGGCGCGGTGCAAAAGGTCCTGGAGCGCGGTGGTCAACGACAGCGGCAGCGACTCCGCCCAGAGGTTGTTCTGGATCACATAGACGATCGGCAGATTGTGCACGCCGGCGAAGTTGCATCCTTCGTGGAAGTCACCGTGGGCGGTGGCTCCGTCGCCGCCGAACGCGACCGCGACGTTGTCCTTCTTGAGCATCTTGAAACCGAACGCTGCACCCGTGGCCGCGATCCAGTTCATCATGATCGAGGTCGAGGGCTGCATGACCCAAAACTCGGGGTGCCAGTAGTGGCACGCGGTGTAGCGGCCGCCGTCGGGTGAGTCGACCCGGTTGTAGACCTGCGCGGCTAGCGCCTCGAGCGGGACGCCTTTGCCGACCGACGCGCCGAGATCGCGGTGCGATGGCCCCACGAAGTCGGCCTTCACGAGCTGCGCGGCGATGACGACGTCACACGCCTCCTGGCCGATCTGCGAGTAGAACGTGCCCTCGAAGCGCCCCTGGCGAAACAGCCGACGCATGCGCGCGTCGAACGTGCGTGTCCGGATCAGCCGCTCGAGCAGCTCGATCTTCCGCGCGTCGGAGCAACCCTCCATCTCGCCGGAGAGCCGGTACTTGTCCGGAAAGCTCCGCGTGACGTCGAGCGCCGTCTCCTCGCGACGGCGCTGCAGGGCCTGGAAATTCTCCTTGGCCTCGCCTGTCGGGGCAGCTCCCTCGCCGGTCGTCCGGCCCCTCTCCTGGGACTCGCCCGCGGCCTCGGTCACGGCCTCCGCGGTCGCGGTCTTCTTCTTCTTCTGCGTCCTCTTCTCCGCCATCTCCACCATTCTGGGACTGGGATTCAGCAGGCGTTCGGGGTCGTCGGACTCGCGTCCTTCGCGGCGCGGCTCTTCATCAGCTGCCGGTCGGCGCGATACGAGGATCGGACCAGCGGCCCCGCCTCCACGTGGGCGAAGCCCATCGCCTCGCCGAGCCGGGCCAGCTCGGCGAACTCGTCGGGGTGGACGTACCGGTCGACCGGCAGATGCCAATCGGTGGGCCGCAGGTACTGCCCAAGCGTGAGGATATCGACCTCGCGCTCGACCAGATCCCGCATGACCGCCAGGACCTCGGCCGTCTCCTCGCCGAGACCGAGCATCATCCCGGTCTTGGTCACCACGCCGGGCGCCCACACGCGCGCGTGTAAGAGGAGCTCCAGCGTGACCGCGTAGACGCCCCCGCCGCGGGCACGACGATAGAGCCTGGGGACCGTCTCCACGTTGTGGTTCAGCACGTCGGGACGGGCGTCTAGCACGGCGCGGAGGGCGTCGGCGTTCCCCTTGAAGTCGGGAACCAGCACTTCGACCGACGTGTCCGGCGACCGCTCACGGATCGCGCGGATCGAGGCAGCAAAGATCGACGCGCCGCCGTCGGACAGGTCGTCGCGATCCACCGACGTGATGACGACGTACGACAGCCCCATCTCGACGACCGCGTCGGCCAGCTTCGCCGGCTCGTCGAGGTCGAGCTCGGTCGGGAGGCCCTTGTCGACCGCGCAGTAGCGGCAGCCGCGGGTGCAGATGTCGCCGAGGATCATGAACGTGGCGGTCCCGTGACCCCAGCACTCGCCGATGTTCGGGCAGCGGGCCGCCTGGCAGACGGTGTGGAGTCCCCGCTCTTCGACCGCGTGCTTGACGCTCGCATACCGCGGTCCGCCGCCCGCGCGGACCTTGAGCCACTCGGGCTTTCGCGGCCGCGTCCGGCCCATGTCGACGGCGTCGATCGAGATCGTGGTCGTCATCCGAGAACCTCCGGGACTCCGCCGAACACGGACTCGAACGCGCCGCCGAGCGCGGCCTCGACCGCTTCGCGGTCGACGGGCCCGCCGAGTAGCGCCTCCATCGACGTCACCCGCCGGTCGGAGATTCCGCAGGGGACGATCAGGTCGAAGTACGACAGGTCGGTATCCACGTTGAGCGCGAATCCGTGATGGGTCACCCAGCGGGAGACCCGGATGCCGATCGCCGCCACCTTGGCGTCACCGACCCACACCCCGGTCAGCCCTTGGGCGCGCCCGGACCGGATCCCGAACTCTTCCAGCGCGAGGATCAGCACGGATTCCAGGTCGCGCAGGTAGCGGTGGAGGTCCCGGCCGCGCGGATCGAGGTCGACGATCGCGTAGCCGACGATCTGGCCGGGGCCGTGGAACGTGATGTCCCCGCCGCGGTCGGTCTCGACGAACTCCACCCCCCTGTCCCGGAGCTCCGCCTCGCTGCCGAGGAGGTGCTCGGCCGTGCCGGACCGGCCGAGCGTGATGACCGGGGGATGCTCGAGGAGGACCAGGGTGTCCGGGAGCTCCCCGGCCCGCCGCGCGGCGACCAGCTCCAGCTGGAGCGCCCACGCCTCGTGGTAGCCGACCGTCCCGAGACGCCGGACGGCCGTCGCCCGTGCCTCTGCGCGAGGCCGAGAAGCGTCATCGAACGCTAGGGCAGAATCCTGGACGAGGGTCGGCATGGGGCCGGTCAAAGTATCCGCGGGTCGGGGGGTCAGCAACCGGTCCGGGAAATCGGTACGAGATCGTACTACCGGCGCGCCGCGTCCCGTGCCGCGGGCTCGGCGAGCGACGGGCGATCGGGGGAGAACGGGCTCAGGTCGACCGAAGGCGCTTCGCCCCGGGCGAGGGCGGCGACGATCTCGGCGGTCAGAGGTGCCAGGAGGATCCCGTTTCGATAGTGGCCGGTGGCATAGAGAAGACCGGGCAGTTCGGGATCCTCGCCGAGGATCGGCAGGTCGTCGCTCGTACCGGGACGGAGACCCGCCCAGCGGGTTTCGACGGGCGCGGCGGCGAGCGCGGGGACCGCGGCACAGACGGCTGCCACCAGCGCCTCGATCGCGGGCGGGTCCACGCTCTCGTCGAAGCCCGCCTCCTCGACCGTCGCCCCGACGACGACCCGCCCGTCGTCCCGCGGGACGCAATACGCCCCGCGCCCGCCGACCACATGCCGGATCGGCATCGGCTCGGGCCTGAGCGCCGCCATCTGTCCCTTGACCGGGTGCACGGCGAGGGGTCGCGGAAGACCGGCGATCCCCGCGCTCCACGCCCCCGCGGCCAGCACGACGAGTCCCGCGTCGGCACGACCGCTCGCGGTCGTGACCCCGGCGGCACGGCCATCCCGTGACGTGATCGAGATCACCGCCGCGCCGGTTTCGATCCGGATACCGGATTGCGTTGCGAGCGAAGCGGCTGCCGCCGCCATCAGCGCCCCGGGGTCGACCTGGCGGTCGTCGGCGAGGTACAGCGCTCCGCGCGCATCGCGCGCGAGGCCCGGCTCCTGATCCACGGCCGCGCGGGCGTCCCGCCACTCGGCGCGAAGCCCGCGCAGCTGCTGCACCCTGGCCTGCACCTCGAGCTCCGCGGCCTCGGAGTCCGACAGGGCGACGACCAGCGTCCCCTCGTCGCGGATGTGGAGTGGGCGACGGGTCTCGGTCTCGAGGCCGGCCGCGAACGACGGCCAGCGCTCGCGCGCGGCGAAGCAGAGTTCGAGCATCGCTTCCAACCGCTCCGCGGCGCCCTCGCCCTCACCGACGAGAATCCCCTCGGCCCACTCCATCTGCGGCGAGAGCATCCCGGCCGCCGCGGTCGACGCTCCCCGGCCGAGCGTTGCCCGCTCGTAGAGCGTCACCCGCCGACCGTCGGCGGCGAGTGCGCGCGCCGCGAGGCAGCCGATCAGGCCACCTCCGACGACGATGACGTCGGGAACGCGGGGCATCCCCGCAAGCTACGTGCGGCCGCGACCGATCGTCAGCGCTTGCGGGACGCCCGCCAGAGGCCCGCGCCAGCAAGGCCCAGGACGACGAGGCCGATGGCCGGCCACGGGCCGGGGCCGTGGCCCACCTTGGCGAGCACCACGTCCAGCCGGCCGGCGGACGCCAGCGAGCGCAACCGCGAGTCGATCTCCTGTCCGGTAACCTCTCGCGGGACCGGGGGGTTCTCCCCGCGCGTCGGCACGTCGACCGCTCGGACCGCTCCGCCTGGCCCGAGGTCGACGATCGCGGTCACCCCTTCCCCTTCCGCACCGCCCCTCACGACCAGGACCCACGCACCGCGGTCAGGCAGTTCCCCGCGGAGCGCGTAGAGGCCGGTCGCATTGGTGGCGACCAGCTCGAGCGGCAGGCTGACCCGCTCGCCGTCGATCAACCCCTCCGCGGTGGCTCGTACCTGGAGCTGGATCGGCCCGCCGTGATGGTAGGTGCGAACGAGCGCGATCGCGCCGCGGGTCAGTCGGTCGTAGGGGTTCGCGGGTAGCTCGATCGAGAGCCAGGGCGGCCCCGCGAGCGCGGTCGTGGCGAGCGTCAGGAGCAGGATCGCGGCCAGGCCGGCCGCGCGACCGGGGATCCGGTGCTTCTCGGTGGTCATCGTTCCCTCCGGGTTCGGGTGGTGTGCGAGTACGACTCCTCGTTCATCCGTTGGATGCCGCGCCGGAGGCCGCGGTTTGACTCGGAGTCCGCCGATTGCCACTACCAGGCGGATTCCATGGCCGATGAGCGTCTCTGTACTTTGCCATACAGCGGTCGAGGCCCGACCCGACATAAGATCATGGTGGAGACCGGCGGTTCGGTGGAGCCGTCGGCGGAACCCGAATTCAGGGGAGGGCCAGATGCTCGAAGACAGACAGGAAAAAAGCGGAGGCTCCGGTGGCCAGGGCGGCGGCCAGTCCGGCCGGCAAGGCGGCGGCGAGCCGGGCAAGCAGGGCGGTGGTCAGGGCGGCGGCCAGTCCGGCCGGCAGGGCGGCGGCCAGCCCGCCAAGCAGGGCGGCCAGGGAGGCGGGCAGTCCGGCCGGCAGGGCGGCAAGTCGGGCGGCGGGAGTAAGGAGCGCGGAGGGAATCGCTAGAACGACCGTGGAATGTGGTGATGGGGGAGGACGATCCCGCGCCTCCCCTCTCACCCATCCTTCACTGCGTCGGGCGAACCAGGACGGGCCCCTTGAACGTGCGCACGGTGATCGAGGTCCCGCCCGTTCCGGCGAGGATCACGAGCTCGCTGCCGGCGAGGTCGTCGACCCGCCGGGTCCCGACGCGCCCCAACTCGCTCCGAACCTCGCCGCCGAAGGTGTGGACGGCGATCTCGGCGTCGGTGTCAGGGGCCAGGGCGAGCGTCACCGAGCCGCTGTGGGTCTCGATCTCCCATGCGCCGCCGCGGGTCGGGCGTCCCGACACGACGACCTCGCCGGTCACGCTCTCGATCCGGGCGCGGGCCTGCCGCGAAGCGCTGACACGGACCGTGCCGCTCACCGTCGTGGCGGCAAGATCGGTGATGTCGCCGGCCAGGTCGATCGACCCGCTGGCGGTCTTGGCGCGCGCCCACGGCGTCCGAGCGTCGATCGAGATCGCCCCCTCCATCGACTCCGCCCGCACCGTGCTCGGCGCGCCGCGCACGCGAACGCCGCCGGTCACCGAGTAGAGGTCGACGCCGCCCTGGACCCCGTCGACCTCGATCGAGGCGTCGGCGGCCTTGACCCAGACCACGCTCCCGCGGGGAACCCGCACCTCGAAGCGCGCGGGCGCCGGGACCGCGTCGCCGGCCGCCTCGACGCCCAGCTTGATCGCCTCGCGGCTCCCTCCGATGTAGAGCCGACCTGCACCGGTATCGAGCTCGGCGACGAGCGCCACCGAGTCGCGGTCCCACCCGACCACGTGGGTCGAACCCGACAGGTTGTAGATTCGGATCGTCGCGTCGCTCGCTGCCGGCACGCCGCGCTCGACGCGACTCTGGGCCATTGCCGACGACACGGCCGTCAGCACGAGGCCCGCGGCGAGCGCCGCCGTACGCCTCATCCCTCCCCCGATCGCGCGGCCTGCTCCAGGAGCTCGATTTTCTGCTGGTAGGTGGCGAGCAGCATGCGGGTCAGCTCGGCGTTGCCGGGATCGCGCTCGAGCGCCACGCGGAGCTCGGCGATCGCGGCGTCGATGACCTCGAGGTTCCGCCGCACGATCGCCATCGTCTCGGGCGAAAGGTCCTGGTCCTCGAGGCCCACCAGGAGTTCCTGCGACGCGGCGAGGAAACGCGCTTCCTCACCCGGAGGGCGGAGCTTCAGCGCCATCGCCTCGTCCCAGCGCCGGGTGAGGATCGAGGCGACGGCCGCGGTCACGACGACGAGCGCGAGCGCCGCCGCCACGAGCGCCCAGCGCGGGAGGCCGGACGCCGGTCGCCCGCGGGCGGCGCGCGGCGCGACCGCCTCCGGCCGATCCAGCCGCGCGTCGATCCCGACCCACAGGTCTCTGGGCGGCATGATCTCGCGCGGCAAAACCGCCGCGGCTGCGAGAAGCGTTTCCAGCCCGCGCGCCTCCCCCCGACACGCCTCGCACGTCTCCAGATGCAGAGCGACCGCGGCGCGCTCCTCCTCGCCGAGCGTTTCCTTGACCCAGCCGTCGAGCCGTTCCCGAACGTCCGCGCAGTTCATGGCCGCGCTTCCATCATGACAGGGCCTCCCTGAGGAGCTTGCGCGCCCGGTGGAGCTGGGCCTTCGACGTGCCGATCGCGATGCCGGACATCTCCGCGATCTCCTCGTGGCAGTAGCCTTCCACATCGTACAGCACGAACACAGCGCGCGCCCTCGGCGGCAGGCGGGCGATCGCGCGCTCGAGATCCACCGCCAGGCCCGCCCTCGGAGCCGGCTGGACGCGCGGCCCGGACTCCCCCGCCGCGGCGTCGATTCTTCGCTCGCGGCGGCCCGCCGACCGGCGGTCGGACAAGACCACGTTCACTGCGACGCGATGCAGCCAGGTCGAGAACGCTGCTTCGCCCCGGAACGAGCGGAGCTTCCCCCACGCGCGCACGAACGCGTCCTGGGTACGCTCCATCGCATCCTCGGGATCCCCGGTCAGCCGCAGGCAGAGCGCGTAGACGCGGCCGACGTGGTCCTCGTAAAGGCGCTGGAACGCGCCCCGATCGCCGGCCTGGGCGCGGCGCACGAGATCGCTCACATGCACGCAGGATCCTCCCGGGGTCGCGGCGACTCGATCATCCCTGGGATGCCGCCGACCCTTCCAGGGTTTGAACGCGGGGGGCATCCTTCGTATACTGCTTCTCTCCCATGGTCATCATCGCCAACCCGCGGGCCGGACATGGGAAGGGCGCCGGGAATGTAGAGCGGTTGCGAGGCGCGGTCCGGCGCCGGGGGCTCGACGGCCAAGTCGTGGTCACCGAGAGGCCGGGTCACGCCACAGATCTGGCGCGCGCGCTCGTAGAGGCCGGCGAGCACAGGATCGCCGCCATGGGCGGCGACGGGACGATCGGCGAGGTCGCCAACGCGCTGATCGGGACCGACGTCGAGCTGGCGGTGGTTTCCATGGGAACCGGCAACGACATCGCCCGCAGCCTGGGACTGCCGCTCAACGACCTGTCCGCATCCCTCATCCTTGCCTTCGAGGGCGACGCGCACCCGGTGGACATGGGACGCGAGCGCGACCGCGCGTTCCTTTCCGTTCTCGGGCTGGGCTTTCCGGCCGTGGTCGCGGCCGAAGCGAACCGCTTCACCTGGCTCAAGGGGCCTCCGGCGTTCTTTGCGGCCGTCTACAAGGCGGTTCACCGGCTGCGCGCTGTCCCGCTCGTCATCGAGCTGGACGATCTCACCCTGGACATGGAGTGCGCGGCCGTGATGATCCAGAATACTCCCTACACCGGCGGCGGGCTGCTGATGGCTCCCGGCGCGCGCGTCGACGACGGGATGCTGGACGTCGTCGTGGTCGACGACATCGGCAAGAAGGACCTCATGGTCAACTTCCCGAAGATCTACTCCGGCCGCCATCTCGAGCATCCGAGCTTCTCGCTCTATCGCTCCTCGCGGGTGAGGATCGAGTCGCAGGAGCGACTCCCCAAGATGTTCGACGGGGACCTCTGCGGGTGGACCCCGGTCGAGGCCGAGGTCCAGCGCGGCGCGCTCCGCGTGGTCCGGCCGGCCGGCGACTGAGGCATGGACCGCGTCGCGCGAGCGCTCTCCGGCAAGGAGATCCTGGTCACCGGGGCAACCGGATTCCTCGGCCAGCCGCTGCTCGAGAAGATTCTGTGGGCGGCGCCCGAGGTCGAGCGGATCCACGTGCTGATCCGTCCCAAGCGCCCGTTCGGCGGCGAGATCCAGACTCCGGCCGAGCGCCTGCGCAGGGAGCTCTTCCAGTCCACCGTGTTCGACCGGCTGCGCTATCGCTACGGCGACGACTTCGAGCTCTTCCTCGAGAAGAAGCTGGTCGCCGTCGGCGGCGACATCTCGCAGGACCATCTGGGGATCGATCCCGCCGTCCGCGAGGACCTCCGCCGTCGGCTCGACGTGATCATCAACAGCGCCGCGGTCGTCTCCTTCGACGCCCCGCTCGACGACGCCCTGGAGCTGAACACTCGCGGGGCCGGGCGGGTGGCCGCGTTCGCGGCGGCCTGCGACGACGTGGCGCTGATCCACGTCTCGACCGCCTACGTGTGCGGCGCCAGCGACGAATCGATCCCCGAGACGATCCACCACGCCGCCCCCGGGTCCGACGAGCCGTTCCCCCCGCGGCGATTCAGCGATGCCGATCGCGATATCGCCCGGATCGAGGAGATCGTCGCCCGCGTGCGCGAGCGGGGGAACGGCCCCGAGGTCCGGCGCGAGCTGGTCGAGGCGCTCGTCCAGCGCCGGAAGCGGCGCGGCGGTTCCCGCGAGCCGCGGCGCGAGACGATCGAGAACCTGCGCGGGCGATGGATCGAGAACCGGCTGGTCGAGGAAGGCATGAAGTTGGCGCGCGAGCGCGGCTGGAACGACACCTACACGTACACCAAGGCGCTCGGCGAGCAGATGGTCCTGCGGCACCGGGGCGACGTGCCGCTGGCGATTGTCCGCCCGGCGATCATCGAGTCCAGCCTGTCCGAGCCCTCGCCGGGATGGCTGGACGGGCTGCGGATGGCCGACCCGCTGATTGCGGCGATCGGCAAGGGCCGGCTCCGTTCCCTCCCGCTCGATCCCGGCGTCGTGCTCGATCTGGTCCCCGCCGACATGGTCGTCAACACGATCCTCGCCGCCCTCCCCAAGCTGGTCGAGGACGGGCGCGGGTCGCTCCAGGTGTACCAGGTGGCCACCGGCTCGCGGAACCCGATCACGATGGGGCGGCTGCACGAGCTCATCGTCGGCTACTTCGAGGCCAACCCGATGCTCGACAGGGAGGGCGAGCCGATCCGGGTCAAGCCGCTCTCATTCCCCAGCCCGGATTCGTTCCGCCGGCAGTACCGGCTCAAGGCCGCCCCGCTCGCGGCGGCCGAGGCCGTGCTCGGGCGGATGGCCGACTGGGGGCTGCTCGCCGACCGGGCGCAGAAACAGCGGCGCAAGATCGCCGCCACCCGCGCGGCCATCGACAAGCTTTTCTACTACGGGGAGCTGTACGAGCCGTACCTGAACCTCGACTGCCGCTTCGAGGTCGACAACACGATGCGTCTCTTCGAGTGGCTGGGACCCGAGGAGCGACGCCGCTTCAACTTCGACGTCTCGCGCGTCAACTGGCGCCACTACATCCACGTCCACATTGCCGGCATCAAGAAGTACATCCTCAAGGTCGAGCGCGCAGGCACGCTGGAGGTCGAGGAGGACCTCTCCGCAGAGCGCGAGGCCGTCACCACGATCAACGACCTGCTGCGGCACGGCGCCGAGCGGTATCCGGACCAGGTGGCGCTCCAGGTCCAGCGCGACGGCGAGTGGGTGCGCTACACCTACGCCGATCTGCGGGACGCCGCCCGGCGCGTGGGCGACCGCTTCCACCGGCTCGGCTACCGGAAGGGCGACCGCGTCGTGCTGTGGTCCGAGAACCAGCCGGAATGGGGGGTGGCGTACCTCGGCGCGGCCGCGATCGGCCTGGTCGTCGTGCCGCTCGACGCCCGGACGTGGCACCGAGAGGTGTGGTCGGTAGCACGATTCACGGACGCGCGCGCGATCCTCGCCTCGCGCGCATGCTTCCCCAGGCTGACCGACGAGGAGCTGGCCGAAAACGAGCGCGCGGAGCGGCCGGTGACCCTCCTCGACGTGGACTCGGAGTGCGACCCGTTCGCGCGGGAGGAGTATCCGCGTGGGACCAACCCCGCGGCCGCAGTCGAGGCGGCCGAGGAGCCCGAGCCGCCAGGGCCCGACGACCTCGCGTCGATCATCTTCACGACCGGCACCGCGGTCGACCCCAAAGGCGCCATGCACACCCACCGGAACTTCCTCTCGAACCTCTTCGGGGTCAGCCGCTGGCTACCGGTGACGAGCGACGACCGCTTCCTGAGCGTTCTGCCGCTCTACCACGCGCTGGAGTTCACGTGCGGGTTCCTGGCTCCGCTGTACCGCGGCTGCACGGTCACGTACGCGCGCTCGCTCAAGCCCAAGGTGATCCTCGAGTCGATGCGCGAGACCGGGACCACGGTCATGCTCGGCGTTCCGACCCTCTACGCGATTCTACGCGACGACATCGAGCGACGGGTGCTCGGCGCTTCGCGGTCACAGCTGAGGAACAACCTCATGGAGACCGGCAAGCGGCTGGCCCGGTCGTGGGAGCGGAGGTTCGACCGTTCGATCGGACGTCAAGTGTTTGTCCGCGTGCACCAGGCGCTCGGCGGCCGCCTGCGGTTCCTGGTCAGCGGCGGTTCCGCGCTGGGCGATGAGCTCTACGAGAACTATCGCGCGATGGGGATCCCGATCTACGAGGGGTACGGGCTGACCGAGACCGCGCCCGTCCTCACCGTGAACCCGCTCTATCAGAGCCGCAAGGGATCGTGCGGCAAGCCGGTACCGGGCGTGGAGCTGAGGCTTTTCCACACCGACAAGGACGGCGTCGGCGAGATCATCGTCCGAACGCCGAGCCTGATGAAGGGCTACTGGAAGAACCCCGAGGCGACCGAGCGGGTCGTGATCGACGGTTGGTTCCATACCGGCGACCTGGGGTGGGTGGACGCCGATGGGTACCTGTACATCACGGGCAGGATCAAGGACGTCATCGTGACCGGCGCGGGCAAGAACGTCTATCCCATGGACGTCGAGGCGATCTACCGCGAGATCCCGGAGATCGAGGAGATCTGCGTGGTCGGCGTGCCGAGCGGCCTGAGCGAGGACGTGCACGGGGTCGTCGTGCCGTCCGCGGTACTCCGCGAGGAAGGCACGCCGGAGGAGATCCGCAAGCGCGTCCAGCGTGAGATCCAGCGCGTGGGGCGGGACCTCCCCGGCTACCACCGGCTCCAGCAGCTCCACCTGTGGCCGGGCGAGCTGCCGCGGGGCGAGGACGGGGAGATCGACCGCGCCGCAGTGCGCCGCGCGGTGCGGCTCCGCGCCGAGGGCGACGCGGCGCCCCGCGGGCCCGCGCGCGACGGGGACCGCCGGCAAGCCGTCCTCGACGAGATCGCCCGCCTGTCCCGGATGCCGGCGGCCGACATCCGGCGCGAGAGCCGGCTCTCCGAGGAGCTGGGGCTGGACTCCCTGCAGACGATCGAGCTGCTCCTCTACCTCGACCACTCTCTCGGCGTCTCGCTCGACGACGAGACCGCCGCCCGAATCGAAACCGTGGGGCAGCTCCTCGACGAGGTTCCGGTGGAGACCGCGCGGCCCGAGCCGCCGAGCCGCGCGCGCGCGGCGACGAGCGTGCGCTCGGCGCTCCCCCACCACGAGCGGCCTGCGATCGACCGCGCGCTGTTCGGCTCGTTCCGGTTCGGGCTCAAGGCCATCTACCGGAGCTACTTCGATCTCGAGGTGCGGGGCGCGGAGCGGATCCCGGCCGCGCCGCCCTATATCCTGGCGGCCAACCACTCGAGCCACCTCGACGCCCCGGCGATTCTGACCGCGATCGAGCTCGCGCGCGGCCCCGAAGCGGCGCGGCGGCTCCACGTCCTCGGAGCGCGCGACTACTTCTTCAACACGCCGCTCAAGCGGTGGTTCTTCAGCACGTTCCTGAACGTCGTCCCGATCGAGCGCGAGGAGGCCTCGCTGGCGGGGCTCCGGATGGTCAAGCGGATCCTGTCCTCGGGAGAGTCCGCGCTCATCTTCCCGGAAGGGACCCGCTCGCGGACCGGCGAGATCGACACGTTCAAGCCGGGGCTCGGGCTCCTGGCACGCGAGCTCGAGGTTCCGATCGTGCCGGTCCACATCGGGGGCACGTTCCCCGCGCTCCCGGCGGGCAAGTTCGTTCCGCGGCCGGGGAAGATCGTGGTTGCCTTCGGCGAACCCATGACGATGGACGCTTACCGTGGCGACGGCGCGCCGTCCAGGGACGAGGTGTACCGCAGGATCGCCGCCGACGTCCGCGAGACGATCGTCGAGCTCGGCCGCATGGGGAACGGCGCCGACGTCCGCTCGCCGGAATGAGGCGCGCCGCGTTCTTCGACGTCGACGGGACCGTGGTAGCCGGCGACATCGTGCGCTACGGGGTCGAGATCCGCACCATGCACCGCTCACGGCTCGGTCGGCTGGCCTGGATCGCGGCCTTCCTGCCGCGCGTGCCCTGGCTGCTCGCGCTCGACGCCTGGCGCCGCGAGGCGTTCCAGCGCTCGTTCTACCGCATCTACCGCGGCCTCGACGCCGACGAGCTCGATCGCCGAGCGGGCGTACTCTTCCGCCAGTATATCGAGCCCCGGATTTATCCCCAGGCGAGGGAGCGGATCGAGCGTCACCGCGCGCGGGGAGATCAGGTCGTGCTGATCACCGGGTCGATCGAGGCGATCGTGGCCCCACTCGCCGAGCACCTTCGTGTGTCGTCGGTTATCGCGCCGCGGCTCGCGGTCGAGGACGGTCGTCTGACCGGCGAGCTCGTCGAGGCGCCGGTCGCGGGCGAGCGGAAGGCCGAGCGGATGTCGGCCCTCGCTGAGGAGCGCGGCATCGACCTCCAAGCCTCGGTCGCCTACGGCGACAGTGCCGACGACCTGCCGATGCTCGAGCGCGCCGGCCGCGCTGCGGTCGTGAATCCCAGGGGACGGCTGTTGGACCAGGCGATGGCACGAAACTGGGAGATTCTGTACTGGGGGGTCGGCCGCTGAAGATGGCCAAGCTTTGATGGCGCTCCAGTACGTGAAGAGCGTGCCGCGGTATCTCGCGGCGCGGCTCGTTGGGAGCCGCTTCGAGCGGCTCTACACGTCGGGCTTCTCGACCGTGCGGCTGGCGGACGTCGAGCCGCCCCTGCTGCCAGGCCCGCGCTGGGCGCGCGTGCGACCGATCCTCTCGGGCATCTGCGGCTCCGACCTCGCCACGATCACCGCGCAGGGGACGACGTACTTCTCTCCCTTCGTCTCGACCCCGTTCGTGTTCGGCCACGAGGTCGTCGGCGAGGTCGTCCAGACGGGATCCGAGGTCGCGCGGATCGCGGTCGGCGACCGGGTCGCGCTCTCGCCCCCGCTCCATTGCGAGGTGCGCGGGATCGAGGAACGGTGCGCCGAGTGCCGCGCCGGGCACACCGGTCACTGCACGAACGTGACCGCGGGCGCGCTGTCGGCGGGCATCCAGACCGGCTACTGCCGCGACACGGGCGGCGGTTGGAGCGGCTCGCTGGTGGCCCACGAGCTCCAGCTCCACACGGTACCCGCTGGCGTTTCCGACGAGGCAGCCGTCCTGATCGAGCCGCTTTCGTGCTGCATGCACGCGGTCGAGCGGGCCGCGGTGGCCGAAGGCGGCACCGCGCTGGTCCTCGGCTGCGGCACGATCGGCGCGCTGACGATCGCCGCGCTCCGCGCGGGCGGGTCCC